>NZ_JBFRDU010000016.1:0-145655 GCF_052113965.1 Rhizobium sp. RAF56 | reverse complement strand
CATCCAGACGGTGCAGTCGAGCGACGCAAAACGCGTGATCACCGTGCGCACCGCCTCGTTCGCGGCGGCCCCGACCGGCGGCTCGGCTGCGGTCGAGACGATTTCGGCGGTTGCCAATCCCGGCCTCTCGACCTTCGTCGGCGATGCGCTGTCGTCGTCCGACCGTCCGGAGCTGACGTCGGCGAAGATCATCATATCGGGTGGCCGCGCGCTCGGCTCGGCGGAGAAGTTCACGGAAGTCATCCTGCCGGTCGCCGACAAGCTCGGTGCGGCCGTCGGCGCCTCGCGTGCCGCCGTCGACGCCGGCTATGCCCCGAACGACTGGCAGGTCGGCCAGACCGGCAAGGTGGTGGCGCCGCAGCTCTACATCGCCTGCGGCATTTCCGGCGCCATCCAGCATCTCGCCGGCATGAAGGACTCGAAGGTCATCGTCGCCATCAACAAGGACGAGGACGCCCCGATCTTCCAGGTCGCCGACTACGGCCTCGTCGCCGACCTGTTCGAAGCCCTGCCGGAGCTCGCTGGCGCAATTCCAGGAAAAGTGTGACACGGTTTTCCGTCCGGAATTGCGTACCAAACCAGCAATTCCAGGAAAAGTGTGACACGGTTTTCCGTCCGGAATTGCGTACCAAACCAGCAATTCCAGGAAAAGTGTGACACGGTTTTCCGTCCGGAATTGCGTACCAAACCAGCAATTCCAGGAAGAGTGTGACACGGTTTTCCGTCCGGAATTGCATAAAAACAAGTAGATAGACGGTCTAAGGCAATTTGAGCACAGCAAACCGCGCGGTTGCCGCGACTGGAATTGGAAGGACAAGACGATGAGCAGGAACGTTGTAATCGCATCCGGCGTGCGCACGGCAATTGGTGATTTCGGAGGCACGCTCGCGAGCATTCCTCCTTGCGAACTGGCGGCGATCGTCGCCCGCGAGGCGATTGCGCGGGCCGGCGTATCCGCCGAGGACATTGTCCAGACGGTATTCGGCAACGTGATCCACACGGCGCCGGAAGACATGTATCTGTCGCGGGTCGCCGCTATTCGGGCAGGCGTGCCCGACACGGCGCCGGCGCTGACGTTGAACAGGCTTTGCGGTTCGGGACTGCAAGCCGTCGTTACGGCCGCGGAGGCGATCCTGCTTGGGAATGCCGACGTCGCGCTCGCCGGCGGGGCCGAAAACATGAGCCGCGCGGGCCACCTGCTGCAGCAGGCGCGCAATGGTCAGAAGATGGGCGATGTGGTCGCAACCGACATGATGGTCGGCGCGCTGACCGATCCCTTCGGCAACGGCCACATGGGAATGACTGCCGAAAACCTGGCCGAACGCGGCGCCATCGATCGTAAGGCGCAGGACGAGTTCGCGCTTCAATCCCATCACCGTGCGGCCCGTGCCATAGCGGAAGGGCGCTTCGTGGAGCAGATCCTTCCGGTGAAGGTGACGAAAGGGCGCACGGAAGTCGTTTTCGATACCGACGAGCACGTCCGCGCCAACGTTACGCTTGAGGATCTTGCCAAGTTGCGGCCGGCTTTCCGTAAGGACGGCACCGTTACCGCCGGCAATGCCAGCGGGCTCAATGACGCCGCCGCGGCACTTGTCCTGATGGAGGAAGGCGTTGCTGCCGCGCGCGGCGTAAAGCCGCTCGCCCGCATTGTCGCCTACGGCCTGGGCGGCGTCGCGCCCGAGGTGATGGGTCTCGGCCCGGTTCCGGCCGTCAAGCAGGCATTGGCGCGCGCCGGACTGAGTGTTTCGGACCTCGACGTCATCGAATCCAACGAGGCCTTCGCGGCGCAGGCGTGCGCGGTTGCCCGCGATCTCGACTTGCCGGCCGACAAGACGAACCCGAATGGCGGCGCGGTCGCGCTTGGACACCCGATCGGAGCGTCGGGTGCCATCATCCTGATCAAGTTGGTTTATGAGCTGAGGCGTTCGGGCGGACGCTACGGTCTTGCCACCATGTGCATCGGCGGCGGTCAGGGGATCGCCGTGGTCGTCGAGGCTGCGTGATGGGGTCGATCAGCAAGGTCGGCGTTATCGGAGCCGGCGTCATGGGATCGGGCATCGCAGCGCATTTCGCCAACGCCGGAGCGGAGGTCGTGTTGCTCGACGTGGAGCGACGGTTCGCCGAAGACGGCGTCTCAAAGCAGATCAAGGCGGGCGGGTTCATGGATCCAGCTTTTGCCGATCGCGTCACGCCGGGATCCACGGCAGCAAACATGTCGTTGCTCGCCGATGCCGATTGGATCATCGAGGCGGTGGCCGAGCGCCTTGACGTCAAGCAATCGCTCTACCGGGCCGTCGACGCCGTGCGAAAGCCCGGTTCCATCGTCTCTTCCAACACGTCGACAATTCCGCTCTCGACGCTCGTCGGTGGTTTGCCGGAGAGCTTCGCGCGCGATTTCCTCATTGCTCACTTCTTCAATCCGCCGCGGCACATGCGCCTCTTGGAGCTGGTGCGCGGCGCGTCGACCAGGGCGGAGGCGGTTGCGGCCGTGCGCGAGTTCGCGGATCGCGGATTGGGCAAGGCCGTCGTCGACTGCAACGACACGCCCGGCTTTATCGGCAATCGTGTCGGCACCTATTGGATGGCGGTGGCGATGAACGAGGCGATCTCGCGCGGGCTGGATCCCGAGGAGGCGGACGCCGTCATCGGCAAGCCCTTCGGCATTCCCTCGACCGGCATATTCGGCCTCCTCGATCTGGTCGGCATCGACCTGATGGTGACCATCCTGCGCACGATCAAGTCGGCGCTGCCGGCGGGCGATGCTTTCCAATCCTATCCCGCCGAGCCGCCGCTCCTGACGCGCATGATCGCGGAAAATCGCATCGGCAGGAAAAGCGGTGCCGGCTTCGTGAAGCTGTCGCAGGACCGAAAGAGCCGTCTGGTGACCGACCTTCAAAGCGGCGAATATCGCCCGCAGCGCAACGTCTCCTCGGCGAGCCTGGAGGCGTCGAAGGGTGATGCGGCGGCGCTGATGGCCGACAACGGACCAGGAGGGCGCTATGCCGCGGTCGTTATGCGAAAGACACTCGCCTATGCGGTCTCGCTCGTGCCTGAGATCGCCGACGGCCCCGACGCGGTCGACGAAGCCATGCGCAGCGGCTACGGCTGGAAGCAGGGACCGTTCGAACTGATCGATCGGCTGGGCGCCGGCTGGCTCGCGGACCAATTGCGAGCGCATGGCGAGCCGGTCCCCGCCTATCTGGAACTTGCCGCCGCCAGGGGAGGCTTCTACACCGTCGCCGACCGACGTCGGATGGCGCTCCTGCCGAACGGCGAACATCGCCCGCTCGCGATTGCCAAGGGCGTGCTCACGGTCGCGGCGCTCTCGTTGTCGTCGAAACCTGTGTTGTCGGGGGGCGTCGCCAATCTGTGGGATCTCGGGGACGGCGTCGCCGGGCTCGAATTCCGCACAAAGATGAACACCCTCTCATCCCCGCTGCTGGACCGCCTCGATGAGGCAGTCGAACGAACGGGATCGGATTTTCGGGCACTCGTCATAGGCAGCGATGCCGCGCACTTCAGTGCCGGTGCCGATTTGCGGACCTTTCTTGAAACCGTGGAAGCCGGTGGCCGCGAGGCGCTCGGCCGTTTCCTCGACCATGGACATGCCACCTTCGCAAGCATCAAGTATGCGCCGTTCCCGGTTGTCGGTGCAGCGGCGGGCCTTGCCCTTGGCGGCGGCTGCGAGATGCTTTTGCATTGCGACGCGATCCAGGCGCATGCCGAGCTTTCCATGGGGCTGGTCGAGACGCGTATCGGGGTCATTCCGGGGTGGGGCGGCTGCAAGGAAATGCTTCTGCGCCTGTTAGCCATGCGCGACCTGCAGCGGGAGCCGGTTGCCGTGGCGCTCGCAGCTTTTGGTCTCATAGCCCCGGCAAGGGTCTCGGTCAGCGCCTACGAGGCGCGAGCGCTCGGCTTCCTGCGGGAAAGCGATCCGATCACGATGAACCGTGACCGGCTGCTGGGCGATGCCAAGCGCACGGCGTTGACGCTCGCCGCGAACTACGTCGCACCTGAGCCGGGATGCGTTCTCGTTTCAGGGTCTGCCGGTGCCGCGGCCCTTGTCGACATGCTCGACGCAGACGCGGCGGCAGGACGCCAGAGCGTCCATGATCGCGTCGTCGGCGAAGCGCTTGCTTCCATTCTCACCGGCGGGCCGGTGGGCGATGCGGCAGGGCCGGTCGAGGAAGGTGCGATCATGGCTCTCGAACGGGACGCATTTATCGACCTGCTTTCCACGCCGGCCACCATCGCGAGAGTTCGCCACATGCTCGAGACCGGCAAGCCGCTGCGAAACTGAAACTCGCGCCGGCCGGAAGCAAAAATTTATTGGACGTACAACAAAATTTGTTTGACGTCCTTTTTCTTTCTCCGTACGAAATTAGCAAAGCGGAGCCTATTGGCCAGGAGGAACCATGAAAACGCGCGTTACCGAATTGCTGGGCACTCGCTACCCGATCATACAGGGCGGCATGCAGTGGGTGGGCCGGGCGGAGCTGGCTTCCGCGGTCTCCAACGCCGGCGGTCTCGGCATACTCACGGCCTTGACCCAGCCAACTCCCGAAGCCCTTGCGCTCGAGATCAAGCGCTGCCGGGAAATGACCGACAAGCCGTTCGGCGTGAACCTCACGATCCTTCCCTCGACGGCACCGCCGCCTTATGAGGCGTACCTGGATGCTGCTCTCGACGCCGGTATCCGCATCATCGAGACGGCCGGGCGCAGCCCGAAGGAGTTCATTTCCAAGGCGAAGGATGCCGGCGCGAAGATCGTTCACAAGTGCACGGCCGTGCGTCACGCACTTTCGGCGGAGCGGGCGGGTGTCGATGCCATTTCGATCGACGGTTTCGAAGCGGCCGGCCATCCGGGCGAGGACGATATCGGAGGACTGGTTCTTTTCGCGGCGGCTTCTCGGGCGGTCAAGGTCCCGCTCATCGCGTCGGGCGGGATCGGCTCGGGCCGCGGCATGGCGGCGGCCATGATGCTCGGCGCCGAAGGCATCAATATGGGAACGCGCTTCTGCGCAACGAAGGAAGCCCCGATCCACGACGAGATCAAGCAGGCGCTGGTTCGCGCCGGCGAAACCGACACCGTCCTGATCTTCCGCACGCTGCGCAACACCGGCCGTGTGCTGAAGAACGCCGTGTCGGAGGAAGTCGTCGCCACGGAGCGACGCCCCGGCGGCTGCGAATTCGAGGATATCCGGCAACTCGTGGCGGGCACCCGTGGGCGCGAGGCGTTGACGGAGGGCAGGGTGGACGGCGGTCTCGTCTGGGCAAGCCAGGCCATAGGACTGATCGAGGACATCCCGACATGCGCCGAACTGATCGAGCGGATGGTGTCCGACTGCCATGCGGCCTTGAAGGAAGGAATGCGCGCATTCGATGCCTAGGAGTTGGATAATTTGTTGACCGTCCAACAAATTTACAGTACCTAAGGTGAAGCGGTTTTGTCCGTCCGCGGAGCGCGATTGCACGAAACACTAGAGACATCGGCAATCTCGATCCAATTGCTGGAACGAGGATATTTGGAGGAGGAAATCCAAGCTGCTGCCTGATCGGCCGGTCTTATCGACTCATGCGGAATTGGTGGGGTATAGGTGTGTTATGCGTTCGGAGCACGCTTATACTGTAGATACCAAGTTGCAGGATGTTGATTGTGCAAGGCGTTGCAGCCGCCGAATAGAATTCAAAAGTCTGGGGCGATAGATGCGGACTGAATCAAAGAAAACGCGGATTATGATGGAGCGCCGGGACGACCTTATTCAAGGCACGATCCGGTCGATCGCCGCGATCGGATACAACGACTCTACCGTCAATACGATCTGCGAAGCTGCCGGATTGTCACGCGGACTGATCGGCTACTACTTCAAGGGCAAGGACGAGCTGCTTATCGAGGCGTATAGATACCTTACGGCGCAGGCCGACGATGAGGCGCGAAAGGCCGTTCGTGGTGCAGGTTCGGACCCGTTGCAGCGGCTGCTGGCCGCCAACAGCATGAACTTCCGTCGGCTTGCAACCGAGAAGGAGGCGTCTCTAGTTTCATATGCTTGTCTTGGGGTGGCGCCGTGGAACCCCGGAATGATGGGCCTAACGCACGAGCTCTGGCGGAAGTATCGCAAGTGGATCGAGCGCATGATCGCGGAGGCTGCAGCCGAGCGCAATCTCGAAATCAATGCTCGGAAGGCGGCAATTACATACGTTCAGTTGGCCGACGGCCTGTGGTGGGGATGCCTTCTCGACCCAGAAGCATACTCCTTGGAGGAAGCTGAGGAGATCGTACGCGACTGGGTTCTGGAGCTCTTGGGGGAGAACGAGCCGCCTGCGGCCTCCTTGAAAAAGGCGAAGAAAAAGGTTCCGGCCGCAAAATCGAAAGTCGAGGGCGAGTAGCGCGTAAATTCTAGCGCCCCAGCGGCGCCAGCGCGCAGCACTTACAAAAGAACAGTTGAGTGTAACGGGCACGGCTTTCCACAAGGCCGGGCAGGGGAGGATTCGTGACTACAGTTGGAATGTATCTGTCTCGCCTTCTGGAGGCCTATGGGATCGAAGTGATCTTTGGAATTCCGGGGGTTCATACCGTCGAACTTTACCGAGGGATGGAGCAAACGAGCCTTCGACATTACACGCCTCGACACGAGCAGGGCGCGGGTTTCATGGCCGACGGATATGCCAGGGCCACGGGTCGTCCGGCCGCCTGTTTCATCATAACCGGTCCAGGCATGACCAATATTGCCACCGCCATGGCGCAGGCCTACGCGGATTCCGTTCCGATGCTGGTTATTTCCGCCGTGAATGCGCTCGGCGACCTGGGGTCGGGGGCTGGCTGGCTTCACGAACTGAAAGACCAGCGGCAACTGGTTCAAGGCGTTTGCGAATTCAGTCACACGATCACGAACCCGAGCGAACTCAACACGGTCGTGGCGCGGGCATTCAGCGTGTTTTCCGGCGCCCGGCCACGGCCCGTCCACATCGAGCTGCCGCTTGACGTCATTACGGCATCTGCCGACGACCTGCCGCCGATTGCCGCCATGCCGCTTCCCGCCCGTCCGGCCGCGGGCAAATCGCAGATCGAGCAAGCTGCCCGGTGGTTGAGCGAAGCGAAATCCCCGGTCATTCTGCTCGGCGGCGGTGCCCAGGATGTAGGGGCGTTGGCGCAGACGCTTGCGGAAACGCTCGACGCCCCGGCGGTCATGACCGTGAACGGCAGAGGGTTGCTTGCCGTCGGCCATCCCCTGGCTGTGCCCTGCAATCCTGGGCTTCAATCGGTCGTCGAGATGATCGAAGCCTCGGACTTGGTCCTTGCCGTCGGAACCGAATTCGGGCCGACCGAGTACGACATCTTCGGCACCGGCGGGATGGCGAAGTTCAATGGGCGCAGCATTCGGATCGACATAGATCCGCAGCAACTGGCAAGAACCCGTTTCGTCGATCTGCCGATCGTATCGGATGCGGGAGAGGCACTCGCAGCGCTGCTATCCGAATTGAAGCCGCGGCGGCATGACGGCGAAGAACGGGCGGCAGCGGCCAGGCGCCACGACAACAACGGTCTTCCCCAATCCTATGGCGTCCTGACCGATCTATTGAACAAGGTCCGCGACGCCCTTCCGGGCGCTGTCATCGTGGGCGATTCAACCCAGCCGGTCTATGCCGGCATGATCGAGTTCGCCGCGGCCGCGCCGAGAACGTGGTTCTGTTCCGCGACGGGTTACGGAACGCTCGGTTATGGGCTTCCGGCGGCAATCGGCGCAAAGATCGGCAAAGCCGATGCGCCTGTCGTGTGCGTGGTTGGCGACGGCGGCTTTCAGTTCTCGCTGCAGGAGCTTGCGAGCGCAAGGGAGAGCGGTACGCCGATTATCATCGTTCTCTGGAACAACCGGGGCCACGGCGAAATCAGATCGTACATGGTATCGCGCGGCATCGCGCCGGTGGGTGTCGATCTCTTCACGCCGGACTTCCAGGCAATGGCCGCGGCTTTTGATTGCCACGCGCTCAGAGCCAATTCGCCTGAAGATTTCGCCAAGGCGCTTCACGCCGCGGCGCGTGAAGACAAACCGACAATCATCGAGATCGACGAGTACGCGTACCTGGCCGCTGCGCGGTGAGCCGGATCGGCCTCTCGCAGCCTGTCTAATCCCAATCGAAGCCTATTCAGGAGAACATGCAATGCGCTTCGCATCCCGTACCCAGCGTCCTGCCGGCAAGAGTGTGTCCGCATGGGACATGCATTTCATCGCAGCCGAAAAGATCGCTCGCGGTGAGCACGCAATCTTGCTCACGGTCGGAGACACCGATTTTGCAAGCCCCTCGGAGGCGGTCGTCGAAGCCTACGACAGCCTGCGCAGCGGCCGTACACATTACACGGCAAGCGTCGGTGAACCGCCGATCCGGGAAGCGATTGCCCGCCGCCACCGCCAACTGAGCGGACAAGTCATCGATCCGGATCAGGTCATCGTCACGGTCGGCGCGCAGAACGCCTTGTTTACCGCCGCGCTCTGCATCGTCGATCCCGGCGACGAAGTGATCGTGCCGGAGCCGATGTATGTGACCTATCCGGGAACGATCGCGGCCGCGGGCGGTAAAACGATAAGCGTTCGTTCGCCAGCGGAAAACGGCTTTCACCCGCTGATCGAGGAGATCGAGGCGGCCGTCAACGAGCGCACCCGTGCGATCTTTCTCGCCACTCCGAACAATCCCACCGGGGCGGTCTATACGGCTGACGAGCTGTCGAGAATTGGCGCCATATGCCAGAAGCACAATCTCTGGCTGGTGTCGGACGAAGTCTACGGCAGCCTTGTCTACGAAGGACGTCACGTATCGCCGTCGGCGCTTCCCGGAATGGCGGACCGCACGGTGACGATCGGCAGCCTGTCCAAGTCGCATGCGATGGCAGGATGGCGGCTCGGATGGATGATCGCGCCTCCTGAACTGGCGGAGAGGGCAGGCAGGCTCAGCGTCTGCTCGACCTACGGCATTCCCACATTTGTCCAGGACGCGGCTGTCGTCGCTCTCAATACCTATCCCGACGGTCTGCCGGACCTCAAGGCGGCCTACACTCGCCGCCGCGAACGCCTCTGCGAACAGCTCAACGCAATCCCTGGCCTATCCTGCAGGCGGCCCGACGGCGGGATGTTCATCATGCTGGATATCCGGGCGACCGGGATGGCGGCCTACGACTTTGCCAAGGGATTGGTGCTCGAGGAAGGGGTTGCGACCCTTCCGGCCGACGATTTCGGCGAGAGCGCGGCGGGCTACCTCCGCATCAATCTGGGTGCGCGGGACGAGCTTATCGACGAAGCGGCGATCCGGATCGCACGCTACGCCAAGAACCTCGCCCTCCAAACAGTCTAGTAAAATCAAGGCGGATGAAACCCATGCACACACTGGCCCACTGGCGCGAAAACGCCGCGCTGTTGAAACCCGAGACGCGGCACTTCATCGATGGAGCGTATGTCCCGGCGTCCGACGAGCGGACATTTTCGTCCATCAATCCGGCAACGGGGCGACCCGTCGCGGAGATCGCACGCGGAACGGCGCGGGACATCGACACCGCCGTCGCCGCGGCGCGGCGCTCTTTCCGCAAGGGTGTCTGGTCGCGCATGGCACCGCGCGCAAGGATGCGGATCATGCAGGCTTTCGCCGACCTGATCGAAGCAAACGGCGAAAAGCTGGCGTTGCTCGACACCCTGGAAATGGGCAAGCCGATCAGTTCTTCCCTTGGCGTCGATCTGCCGGCATCCGTCAACGCCATACGCTTTTTCGCCGAGACCATCGACAAGATCGAGGGCGTGGTGACAAACACCGACGTCTCGGCGCTGCATTATATTCTTCGTCAGCCGCTTGGGGTCGTCGGGCTTATCGTACCGTGGAACTATCCCTTGATGATGGCGTGCTGGAAACTCGGGCCGGCGCTGGCGACCGGCAACAGCATCGTGCTGAAGCCCGCCGAGCAAAGCTCTCTGAGCGCCCTGATGCTGGGCGAACTCTTCGTTCAAGCGGGAGGGCCTCCCGGCGTACTCAACGTCGTCACGGGCTTGGGCGAAGAGGTCGGCAAGGCTCTCGCGCTCCACATGGACGTCGACAAGATCGGGTTCACGGGCTCGACCGAGATCGGTAAGCTATTGCTTATATATGCCGGCCAATCGAACATGAAGCGTGTGACGACCGAATGCGGCGGCAAGTCCCCGCAGATCATCCTCTCCGACTATGACGATCTGGACACCGCGGCGGCCTATGCCGTCGATGGCATCTATTCAAACCAGGGCGAGGTGTGCAGCGCCGGTTCGCGCATCCTGGTGGACCGCAAGATCCATGATGCCTTCGTCGAGCGGTTCATCGCGACCGCAGGAAAAAGATACGCGGTTGGTGACCCGCTGGATCCCTCGACGACGATGGGCCCGCTTGTCGACAAGCGTCAGCAGGAGCGCGTCCTCGGCTACGTCGACGGTGCGGTCAAGGAAGGCGCGAAGCTGGAGTTGGGCGGCCGCAGGTCGGAGACCTTCGCGGAAGGCGCCTATGTCGAACCGACGCTCTTCTCCAAGGTGATGCCGGGAATGCAGATCGCACGGGAAGAAGTCTTCGGTCCCGTTGCGGCGATCATGCCGGTCGACGGAGCCGACCACGCCCTTTCGATAGCCAATGACTCGATTTACGGCCTGGCGGCATCGATCTGGACAAAGGATCTGGCGACCGCGCATCGCTTTGCCCGCGACGTCGAGGCAGGTGTCGTATGGGTGAACTGCTACGAGCACGGAGACATGACGTCGATCTGGGGCGGCTTCAAGCAAACAGGCAACGGACGAGACAAGTGCCTGGAAGCCTTGACGCAGTTTTCGCAGACGAAATCTGTCTGGCTCAATCTGGGTTGATCACGTGACAGGCAGGCCGGATCGGCAGGAACTGGGGATCCGGCCTGAAGACCATGCGTCCCTTGGCAGTGGAGGCGGCCGGGTAAGTCCAAAATGGACAATTGCGCGGTTTTCTCCCCCATAATTGTTTGTACGATCTCTTCACAAAGCGCGCGGGAGCCGCGCGCCATGGGAGAGGGAGTGTCGAATGAGTTGGAACAAGCCGCGCGGCCCGAGGATCGCTTTTTTGGGAACGGGAGCACAGGGCGCGTCCATCGGGGCCGACTTCGCACTGGCCGGGCTCGACGTTACCTTCATCGAACAGTGGCCGGAACACGTCATGGCGATCCGTGAAAACGGGATCACCGTGAACCTGCCGAGCCGCTCCATCAACGTCAAGGTTCCGGCCCTGCATCTCTGCCAGGTGGCGGAGATCAAGGAGCCGTTCGACGTCGTCTTTCTTGTGGTCAAGGCCTACGAMACGAAGTGGGCATGCCAGCTTATCGAGCCCTGCCTTGCTCCCGACGGCCTGATCGTCGGGCTTCAGAACGGCATGACGCATGAGGACATCGCTGCCGTGGTCGGGCGTGAACGGACGATCGGTGCTGTCATCGAGATTGCTTCCAACATGTTCGTCCCCGGTGTCACCAACCGCCAGAACGATCATGACACCTCGTGGTTTGCTCTTGGGGCGCTCGATCCAAAGACGCAGGAGCGGGTGGAAAGCGTCGCCGGTCTGCTGCGAAACGCCGGCAGGGTCGAAGTCATGGAGGACATTCATTCCGCGAAATGGATGAAGCTCGTCGTCAATGCGGCCGAGCTCATCCCTTCCGCGATCGTCAACCTGCCGCTGGCGGACGCCGCGCGCGCACCCGGCATGCTCGAAGTCATGCGGGTGGCCGGATATGAGGCTATGCAGGCCGCGCTGGCGGACGGCGCCAAGATCATCCCGATCATCGGCATGGAAGCGGTCACGACAAACCATCCCGAGCGCTATGTCGATCAGATCTTCGAGGAGGTGCTGAAAACCTTTTCGCAGGCCGACACGTTGACGACGTCGCTTCAGGACTGGCGTAAGGGACGTCGCGCGGAAGTCCAGGAAGTCAACGGATTGGTTGTCGATATCCTCCGCGCCCACGGGCAGAAAGCGCCGTTAAATCAGCGAGTTGTCGAAGTGGCCTTCGATATCGAAGCCGGGCGGATCGAGGCGCGGCCGGAAAACGCGGCTTTGTTGATCGAAACATGTCAGGCCGTGGCCGATCGTCGATAAGTCTCACGATTTTAGGCAGGGGCGGCGGTTCGTGTGAACTGCCGCATCCTAAAGGGCGCTCTGCTTCGCCCAGGTCTTCGGAACGGACCTGAGGCTCGCCTCGATCTGGGCGGCGGCGTTTTCAAGTGCAAGCCTCGGAGACTTTATTCCAAGCAGCGCATCGTGGATTTCTTCGCCCAGAACCTTTTCGATCGTCGTGTACTGGGGGATCTTGGGGCGTTGCCAGGTATGCAAGAGGTTCTTCTTTGCCAACTGGTCCACGAAGCGGACGATCGGCGAGCTTGCGGCCGCTTCCGGATCGGCGCTGACCGAGAAGCGAGGGGCGACCGGAAATCCGTTCTTCACATGCGCCTTCATCGCCTCCCGAGAGGCCATCCATGCAATCGCGTCCGCCGCAAGCTCCACGCGTTCTTCCGGCAGGTTGGTTGGAATGCAGAAAAGAAAACCTCCGATTGGCGTGGCGCGCGTGCCGCCCGGGCCGAAGGGCTGCGGCAGATATTCAACGCGGCGTTTCACGACAGACTGGACGTCATATTCGAAGCGGGCGGCGCGCATGGTCCAGAAATAGCCCATGCTCGCCTTTCCCTTCAAGAACACTTCCAGGGTCTTGTCCCAGGCCATCTCCAGGATTTTCGGCGGCGAGATTTCCATCAGTCGGCGCATGTAGTCGAGAGCGGCGAACCCCGCGTCGGACAGGATAGTGCAGGTCAACTCGTCCAGGTCGACGCCTTCAAGCGTGAAGCCGGAGCGGGTCTTCCGCAGGGAAATCGCCGGCTGCCCGCAGGCGCCCATGAAAAACAGGAAGCTCGAAGCGATCGGCATGCCCCGCGCGCCATCCCAGACCGCTCCGAACTTGCCCTCATCAGGCGCATGAAACTTGCGACCTGCGCAGATGACGTCGTCGAAGGTTTTGGGAAAGGAGAGGCCCGCGTCGGAAAACAGATCCTTTCTCGCGGCGAGAAGCTCGACGGTGCAGTAGCCCGGAACGCCGTAATCCTTTCCCTCCCAAGTGGCCGAGGACCAGATGGACGGATGGAAGTCGAGCGGATTGATGCCGGTCTTCTGGATGTACTGATCGATCGGCCTGATGACGCCGCTCTCGGCGAATTCCCCGAGCCAGGGCATGTTGATGGCGATGACGTCGTAGTCGGAAAAAGATTTGGCGCCGTTCTCCCGCGCGCGTCGATAGAGATCGGGAAGCGGCAGAAGATCAAAATTCTTCCTCGACGCCAGATTGCTGCGGAAGTCCGCCCACATGTTCCGCATCGCGGAGAAATAGTTGTCGTCGTTCAAAAGGAAGCGGAGCTCGATCTGAGATTCGGCACGCTTTTGAACAAGCCTCATCGGCGGAATGATCTGGGAGCCGAGAGGTGTGCCACCGAAATAGTACTCGTCCTCCTCTTCGCCGGCACGCAGGCCCAATGTCTGCGCCAGCAGTGATTTCGTCTTGCGGGCATAGAGTTCGAACGAGCGGA
Organism: Rhizobium sp. RAF56; assembly: GCF_052113965.1. Taxonomy (NCBI): domain Bacteria; kingdom Pseudomonadati; phylum Pseudomonadota; class Alphaproteobacteria; order Hyphomicrobiales; family Rhizobiaceae; genus Rhizobium; species Rhizobium sp. RAF56. The sequence goes on along the minus strand of NZ_JBFRDU010000016.1, from coordinate 132,069 downwards.
GCAGCTGCTCGCTCGGCTGCAGCGCGAAGCTCTTGCCGGTCAGTCCCTTGGCCACCTTGTGAATGGAGCCGCTGTCGATGAGGCGATTGATCAGCCTCATCGAAGTCGCGTAGGGAAGGCCCGATTCCTGGCCGAGCGTCGAGATCGAGACTGTCTGGCTCAGAATGTGCGATTTGATCAAATAGGTAACGATCAGCCAGATCGCATCGTCATCGGCCGCTTCAACGACCTCTCTGAATGGGCGGCGCGTTTTCTCGATGAAATCGATGACGCGCAGCATTTCATATTCGTTCACGTCGGCCTCCCAACCGTCGCGCGCTGCAGACCGACAGACTATCTGGCAAGCTTTACTTTCGCCAGCCCGCTCAAATCGCTTTTAGGGTTTGCGATACCGCGGGTTTCTCTCGAGACAGTCCAGCAAGACGCTCATACTGTTCGAAAAGGACGAAGAAGTCCTTTTCCGCAAGTCCATCGGCGAACGCGGCTTCGTATTGCTGCCGGATCATGGACGTGAGGTACATTGGTACGTGATCGGATTTCGCCGCGCCCAGAATGAGATCGAAATCCTTCATCATCTGCGAAACCGAGAATGCCGGATCGTAGTTGCGGGTGACCAGGAGATCTCGCTTGTAGGCGATCAGCGGCGAGGCGACCGCGCTTTCGCAGATCACGTTCAGCATGGTCTCGACGGAAAGATTTCCCTTGAGGCCGAGTGTCAGCGCCTCTCCGAGCAGGGCAGCGGTTGCTCCCACAAGTGCGTTCAGCACCAGTTTCAGATAGCGCGCCTCCTCGCCGCCGCCGAGATAAAACCGTTTGGACGAAAAACTGGCCAAGACGGGCTCGACCTTGCGATAGGCATCTTCAGGCCCCGAGACCATCACCGACAGCATGCCGGACGACGCGGTGATGGTGCTTCCCGAAACGGGGGCACGCAGATAGGCCACGCCCTTGCGGCCGAGAGCCTCTGCAACTTCGGCCGAGAGTTCCGGGGAAACGGTGCTCATCTCGATCAGAATCTGGCCAGGCTTCAGCAGATCGGCAAGAGCTGATGGCGCCAATGTCAGTTGTCGAAGAATAGTATCGTTCGGGATGGTGAGCATCACTACGTCGGACGCTTCGACAAGGTCTTCCAGCGTGTGGGCCACGTTTGCGCCCTGGGCGACGACCGATGCACGGTTTTCCGGAAGTGGCTCGTAGACAGAAAGCGGGTATCCGTTTTCAAGGACACGCCTGCTCATCGGCGCCCCCATCTTTCCGATGCCGGCCCATCCCACTCTCAACGTTTCGCTCATGCAAAACCTTCCTTCCCTCGCGGCGGTCGCCGGCCAGAAATTTCCAATAAAGCTATTTCACGGAGGAGCATGAACCGAGCGACATGATCTCTTCCATCGGCACGGGTGCCGCGTCCTCCCAGAAGAAATACTAGCGTCTGAACAGGACCGATGGCTGCATTGAAAATGTCCATTCTGGACAATTAAAGGTTTGTCGAAGCACAGGTTCATCCCTTAGCTTTTCATTCGGATCGCACGGCGGTTCCTTGGGAGGAATAGAAGCCGTCAACAATCATGAATGCTGCGGAACCGGTGCGTCTCCGCCAACGAATTATTGTTGCCAGCGATCTAGTTAGTCTATCGGAGGAGGACTCAAAGGATGAGGTATAAGGCAGACAGCGTCGTCGTATCGTTTACGCGGCTATCGACCTGCGTCTGACAGCATTCGGCCGTGGCGCTCGCAATGCCGGTGGCAACCCGACCACCGCGCGACTGCTCGTCGAATGCAAAGAGATCTGCGGCGTTGCCCTCGCCTGAGGAGAGCGACGTTCGCTCCCCAAAGTTTCTTGTCGCCCTGTCCAGCGCAGTTGTCGCTCCGAGCATGCCGGTGCAGCTCCGTGATCATCGTTGCAGCGAGCCTCTGCGTTTCCATGGTGCGCTATGTCAATGAAGGAAAATCCTATGAGTGGATCGGTCAGCAAAAAGGTGGTCATCGTCACCGGTTCGGCGCGTGGCATCGGGGCTGGCATTGCCGCGGACTTGGCGGAAAAAGGCGCTCACGTCGTCATCGCCGACCTGAATGCCGACGCGGCGCGGGCAACGGCTTTCAAAATATCCGATCGTGGCGGCAGTGCGATCGCGGTTGCCGTGGATGTCGCCAGCCGCAGAAGCGTCAAAGCGTTGATCGATGAAACCGTGTCGCACTTCGGCCGGCTGGACGTCATGTTCAACAATGCCGGCATCAGCCAGACTTGCCCCTTCCTGGAGGTCACGGAAGAGGACTTCGACCGCATCATGAAGATCAACGGCCTCGGCGTTCTGATCGGGACCCAGGAAGCGGCAAAGCAGATGATCGCGCAAGGCGACGGCGGCAAGATCATCAACACGGCCTCGATCGCGGGCAAACAGGGTTACCCGCTGTTTGCACATTACTGCGCCTCGAAGTTCGCCGTCGTCGCGATCACGCAAGCCGCGGCCCGCGCGTTGGCCGAGCACAAGATCACGGTCAACTGCTTCGGACCCGGCGTCGTCAAGACGGAATTGTGGGAGCAACTCGACCGCGAGTTCATGGAGCACGGACTGACGCAGAAGCCGGAGCAGGCCATCAACGAGTTCTCGCAATCGATCCTGCTCGGTCGCGTTTCCTTGCCGAAGGACATTACAGGCGTCACCTCGTTCCTGGCATCCGACGCATCGGACTACGTTACCGGCCAGACCGTCATGGTCGATGGCGGCATGGTCCTGATCTGAGGAGTAAGATGATGGCCCTGCTGCACAACATGGTCTCAACCATTACCGGCGGCAGCACCGGCATTGGCAAAGCGATCTGCTGCCGTTTTGCGAGGAAGATCAACGCGTCAGAGGGCGCAGATGGCGACCCCGCATAGCAATCATGAAAGGCATGGCAATGAAGGCCGTACGATACTATTCCAAGAAAGACATCCGCGTCGAAGATGTGCCCGCACCGCGTGGCCAGCTCGGCGACGACATGGTGCTGGTGGAGCCTCTCGTTTGCGGCATATGCGGCACCGATATCCATGAATACATAGCGGGCCCCATCGTTACCCCCGCTACCCCTCATGTCTATTCTGGCGCCACGCTGCCGCAAATCTTGGGGCATGAGTTTTCGGCACGCGTGCTGGAGGTCGGCAAAAACGTCATGCACGTGGTTCCCGGCTCCCGCGTTTCGATCCAGCCGCTGATCTCACCGCGCGACGACTATTATGGCCGCCGGGGGCTTTTCCACCTCAGCGAAAAGATGGCCTGCGTCGGTCTGTCTTGGGATTGGGGTGGCATGGGGGAGCGTGCCGTCGTCAATGGCTATAACGTCTTTCCCGTTCCCGATAGCGTCTCCGACGTTCAGGCCGCGATGATCGAGCCTGCGGCAGTTGCCCTCTATGGCGTTGATCGCGGCGGCGTTGCCTCCGGAAGTTCGGTCCTTGTTTCCGGCGTCGGACCGATCGGCGCCCTCGTGCTGCTGGCAACCAAGGCGGCAGGCGCCACGAAGATTTTCGTCTCGGAACTCAATCCCAATCGCCGCGCGCTCGCGCAGAAGCTAGTGCCGGACGCGATCGTCTTCGATCCGCGCGAAACCGACACGGATCTGCTGTTCCGCAGTCAGACCGAAGAAGGCGTTGGCGTCGATGTCGCCTTGGAATGCGTCGGCGCCGAGGCATCGCTCAACCTTTGCGCCAAGGCAGTCCGGCGCCAGGGCACGGTCGTGCAGGTCGGTCTCCACGTAAGGCCGGCGGCAATCGATGCCATGCTCTGGGCGCTCAAGGACATCACCGTCGAAGCCACCTGGTGTTACCCGGTGCAGAGCTGGCCGCGGATCGCCGACATGATCGGAGCGGGAATCTTCCCCGTCGAGAAGATCGTCACGGCTGAGATCGCGCCGGAAGACGTGGTCGAAAAAGGCTTCGAAGCGCTCCTCGATCCAAAGGCATCGCACATGAAGATCCTTGTCAACATGAAGGCCTGATGGTCGACGGCGGCTGCTCGATCGCTTGAATTCGAAAGGAATTAAAGATGCACTATGTTGTTCATTGTCTCGACCACGAGGGCGCCGTCGACAAGCGTCTCGCAAACTACGACGCTCATAAAGCCTATCTCTCCGCTGGTACGACCAAGACGGTCATCTCCGGACCGCTTCTGGCGGACGACAACGAAACGATGATCGGCTCCTTGTTCGTTTTCGAGGCCGACACGAAGGAAGAGATCGTCGCGTTCAACAAGGCCGATCCCTTCACCAAGGCCGGCGTCTGGAAGGCCGTCAACATCCACCCCTTCAGCAAGCGGGTAGACAATCGATGAGCATGGTGGAGAAAACCCCGGTCACCGCCGCCCTGGTCGGGCTTGGCTGGTGGGGCCGCAAGATGGCGAGACTCGTGAGTGCCGGCGGCGCTGAGATGCGATTTGTGCGCGGCGTCGATCCGAACCCCGACGCGGCTGCGTTTGCCAGCCAGATGGGCCTGCAATATTCGTCCGATATCGGCGACGCTCTGAACGATCCGACGCTTGAAGCCGTCGTGCTCGCGACGCCGCATTCGCTGCATCGGGAGCAGATCGCGCGCGTGGTCGCCGCCGGCAAGCACGTCTTCTGCGAAAAGCCCCTCGATCTGACGCGGGCGGGCGCCGAAGCCTCCGTCGCCCTCTGCCACGACGCCGGGCTTGTTCTCGGGATGGGGCACGAGCGTCGTTTCGAGCCTCCGATCGCCGAGATTCTGGAAGCGGCCAAGTCGGGAAGGCTCGGCCCGTTGCTGCAGATCGAAGCGAATTTCAGCCACGACAAGTTTCTCGGCCTCGACCCGTCGAACTGGCGGCTGAAGGCCGATCAGGCCCCGGCCGGCGGCATGACGGCGACTGGAATTCATCTGACGGACCTGGCCGTCAAGCTGATGGGCCGCGCCTCGGACGTGCGCGTCGTATGCGAAAACCTTGCCTCGACCATTCCGCAGGGCGACACGATGAGCGCGCATATCCGCTTTGCCGGCGGAGGCACGGCCTATGTCTCGGCAACGCTTGCCACGCCCTTCGTCTCCCGTTTCGCCGTCTTCGGCACGGAGGGATGGATCGAAGTGCGCGACAAGGCCCATGTCGAGGCGCCGGACGGCTGGGTCGTGACCGAAGGCTGGAAGAACCAGCCGATCGCCGTCCGCGAGGTGCCGCCGGCCGAACCGGTTCGCGATAACTTGAGGGCATTTGCCCGCGCAATTCGTGGTGAGGCCGACTATCCAATCACCGGCGAGGACATGATCAACAACATCGCATTGCTCGAAGCCATCGTGCGGTCCGCGGGGACCGGCGCGCTGGAACAGGTTTGAGGAGGAAGACGTGAAAGCTCTGGTTTTCGAAGCCCCGGAAAAGCCCGTCATCGCAGACGTAGGCATGCCGGACCTGTCGCCGAACGAAGTCCTCGTCCGTACAAAGGCGGTCGGCATCTGCCATTCCGACTACGAGTTGCTCGCGGGGCGATATATTATCCCGATCTCCTATCCGGTAACGCCCGGTCACGAATGGTGCGGCGAAATCGTCGAGGTCGGCCGCAATGTCGCCGGCTTCAGGAAAGGCGACCGCGTTGTCGGGGAGTGCGTGGTGCGGACCCCGGAGCGGCTGCACCATTTCGGCTTCTCCCTCAATGGTGCGGATCGTGAATTCTTCACGGTCAATCCGGAATGGCTTCACAAGCTGCCTGATGCCGTCGATGACAAGAAGGCGGCGCTGATCGAACCGTTCACCTGCGGCTTTTATGCCGTCTTGCGCTCGGGCGGCACCAATGCCAGCGAGACCGTCGTGGTTTCCGGCGGCGGGACGATCGGCCTGGTGTCGGCGGCGGCCGCGATCGGCATGGGCGCCCGCGTCATCGTCGTCGATCCGCTGGCATCCCGCCGCGAAGTGGCAGGCAAGCTCGGCGCCGACGTTGCCATCGATCCCTCCGACGGCGGCGCCGCCGAAAGGATCCGGGAATTGACAGGCGGGCGGGGCGCCGATCTCGTGATCGAAGCGTCCGGCCATGACGCATCCCTCGCTGCCGCATTCGACTACGCCCGTGAAGAGGGCCGCATGTCGATGGTGGGTATCAATATTGGCCGGAAGGTGCCCGTTCTCATCGGCCAAATACAGATGAAGAACCTGACCGTGCGCGGATGCATCGGGTCTCCCGGCGTTTGGCCGGCCGCCATCCGCTTCCTGGAGCGGACCGGTATCGATCTGTCGCCGATCCAGACGCACGATTTCGCGCTGACTGACGCAGTCGACGCTTTCGCGTTTGGTCAGGACCCGACGAAGAGCATCAAGATCACCTTGCTGAATGGATGAGCCATGAACAAACACGCACTTATCGTCGGCGCAACCGGGATCTCCGGAAGCAATCTAGCCGAAAATCTCCTGGCGGAAGGCGGCTGGACGGTGTCGGGCCTGTCCCGGTCGCAAAGTCCGATCGCCGGCGTGACGACATTGAGCTGCGATCTCGTCGACGCCGGTTCCGTCCGTGACGCCCTGGCGGATGCGCGGCCGAGCCACGTGTTCGTCACCGCCTGGTCGCGCCAGGAAACCGAGGCAAAGAATTGCGAGGTGAACGGCGCTATCGTTCGCAACGTTCTCGATGCTCTGCAAGGGCGAGGGGTCGAGCATGTCGCCTTGACGACGGGCACGAAGCATTATCTCGGCCCGTTCGAATCTTACGCCAAGACACAGCCAGATACCCCGTTCCGCGAAGAACAGGAGCGTCTTCCGGGCGAAAACTTCTACTACGTGCAGGAGGACGAGGTCTTTGCAGCAGCCGCACGCGACGGCTTCACCTGGTCCATCCATCGCCCGCATACGCTCATCGGCTATGCCGTCGGAAACGCCATGAACATGGCCGCGACGCTTGCCGTCTACGCCTCCATCTGCCGGGAGACCGGCAAGCCTTTCGTCTTTCCCGGCTCATCGGAGCAGTGGCAGGCTGCAACCGATGTCACCGATGCAAGGCTGCTTGCAAAACACCTCAAATGGGCATCGACGACGAAGGCGGCCGCCAATCTCGCCTTCAATGTCGTCAACGGCGAGGTGTTTCGCTGGAAGTGGCTTTGGCCGCGCCTCGCGAGCTATTTCGGCCTTGAGCCTCAGCCCTATTCGGGAAAGCCGACGCCGCTCGACGACCAGATGGCGGGCGCCGAGCCGATATGGGACGGGATCGTCAAGAAGTTCGACCTTCAGCCCAATCCCTTATCTCGCGTTGCCTCCTTCTGGCATTCGGACGCGGATCTCGGGCGGCAGATCGAGACCTTCAACGACATGGGCCGCAGCCGCAAGCTCGGCTTCCTCGAATATCAGGATACGACAAGCTCATTCATGGACGCGTTTGAACGCCTGCGAGCGGATCGGATCATCCCTTAAGATGTCAGGAGCGCAGCATATGTCCAAGCAAGCAAGCGAGCGCACGTCGCCATCGGGATTTTTCACCGAGGAGAACTCGGTCGCCACGGTAAATGACCGAATGGGCAAGGACGTCGATCCGCGTCTGGCCGAAGTGATGGCGTGTCTCGTCAAGCACCTCCACAACTTCGCGCGTGAAATCAATCTGACTGAGCACGAGTGGGAATTCGGCGTCGATTTTCTGACCCGGACCGGGCAGATCTGCACTAGGGAGCGGCAGGAGTTCATTCTTCTGTCCGACACGCTCGGCCTGTCGATGCTGGTCGATGCCATCAACAACCGGCGTCCGCCGGAGGCGACCGAAAACACGGTTTTCGGCCCGTTCCATGTCGAGGGCTGTCCTGTTCGCCAGATGGGCGATCAGATCTGCCTGGACGGAAAGGGGGAGAGCTGTCTCTTCATCGGACGCGTGCTCGACCTCGACGGCAATCCTGTCGAAGGTGCCAGGATCGACGTGTGGTCCGACAATGCGGAAGGCTACTACGACGTCCAGCAGCCCGAAATCCAGCCGAAATGGAACAACAGGGGCGTTTTCGTCACCGGCGCCGACGGGCGCTACAGCTTCGTCGGTATAAAGCCGGTCTCCTATCCTATCCCCGACGACGGGCCGGTCGGAAAAATGCTCGCGAGCCTTGGGCGCCACCCGTATCGGCCGGCGCATATGCACTACATGGTTCGCGCCGAAGGCTTCCAGAAATTGGTGACCCACACCTTCGTCGGCGGCGATCCCTATCTGAATTCCGATACGGTGTTTGGGGTCAAGAAGACGCTTGTCGCGCCGTTCACGCGGGTGGAGGGCGGCAATACGCTTTGGCGCTCGGACTACGACTTCCTGCTCGCACGGCCCGGCCAGAGAACATAGGAGCGGCGAATTGGAAAACTTCGTCTACAACGGAAATCCCGGCCGGGTCATCTTCGGGCGCGGCACGATCGAGCGCCTCCCCGAAGAGGCCGAACGGTTGAAGGCGCGGCGCATTCTCGTGATTTCCACGCCCGAACAGGCCGCGCAGGCGTCGAGCATCGCAAGACATCTCGGATCCAGCATCGTCGGGACCTATTCGAAGGCGCAGATGCACACCCCGGTCGAGGTGACGGCCGACGCCATGCGGTTTGTGGAGGAGCATGCCGTCGACGCGCTGCTGTCCATTGGAGGCGGATCGACGACCGGCCTTGGCAAAGCCATCGCGTTTCGCACCGACCTACCGCAGATCGTCGTGCCGACCACCTATGCTGGCTCGGAAGCCACCCCGATCCTGGGCGAGACCGAGGGCGGCCGCAAGGTCACGAAGTCAGACCCGCGCATCCTTCCCGAAGTCATCGTCTATGATGTCGATCTGACGCTTACTCTGCCCGTTTCTCTATCCGTGACCAGCGGCATCAATGCCATCGCACATGCCGTCGAAGCGCTCTATGCGAGGGAGGCCAATCCCATCATCTCGCTGATGGCGGAAGAAGGGATCGCCGCAATCGCCCGTGCTTTACCGCGCATCCATTCAGACCCAAAAGATGTGGCGGCGCGCGCGGATGCGCTCTACGGCGCGTGGCTCTGCGGCGTTTGCCTCGGCTCGGTCGGCATGGCGCTGCACCACAAGCTTTGTCATACGCTGGGCGGCATGTTCAATCTGCCGCATGCCCAGATGCACACGGCGGTGTTGCCTCATGCGGTCGCATACAATGCCAGCGCGACACCGCCGGCGATGGCGCGGCTCGGCAAGGCCCTCGGCGTTGGCGACCCGGCCGCCGGGCTTTTCGATCTCGCAAAAGGACTGGGCGCGACGATGTCGCTCAAGGGCCTTGGAATGCCCGACGACAGCATAGCGGCCGCCGTCGAGCAGGCAATGTCGAACGCCTATTGGAATCCCCGCGCTTTGGAAGAGCGCGGCCTGACGGATTTGCTTGAACACGCTTTCCGAGGCGACGCGCCGAGAGCGGCTTAGGCTCCGGCGGGCGCCGCCAAATCGGGCGGCGCCCGAGGAGTTTCGCTTGGCGAGCGTGGCGGATGTGCGGACATCCAAAATGGATAATTCCGTTGTTTTCTTTGCCTTCGCTCCGTTTACCATCACTCCTGCGATATCCGAATGTCCGCATGTTGTTGGGAAAACGGAAGGACGATTTGGCTGGTGAGGAGCTAGAGTCATGCTTGCAGTTCGTGTCGCTTTGTCCAATCCCGAGAAGGCGGCCGAGCGCCAATCCAACCTCGAGGATCACAAGCGCCATCTGCGATCCGGCCGACTTCGCATCGTCCAATCCGGACCGATCCTGAACGAACATGGCGAGGGCAGCGGAGGAGTTGTCGTCGCCGATGTGGTCTCGCTCGAGGAGATGCGTCGCTTCAGTGCGGAGGATCCTTTTGTCCTCCACGAAGTCTATTCGAGCGTCAGCATTTACGAATGGCGACTGACGATCGGTGATCGCGGATAGCGCGACTGCAATTGGATGCTCTGCATCTCGACTACAGCTGATTTTCTGAGGAGGAGGGAACATGAAAGCGGTAGGTACACTCAACTGGGACAAGATCCGCGATTGGCTCGCGGAAGCGGGAAGCGCCTGCAGCGGGTACTATTTCGACTATGCGGGAAAGCCGACGGCGCGCGTATCGCAGTTGCCTCGGCGGCGGTTTGATCAGCCAAGACGACCCGAAAAAGCCGAGCCGACAACACAAGGCGTCGTCGGCAACCGGCAGTTCTGACCCAGGTCTGCGATCTCTATTCGTTGGTATCCACGAAACGCGCTCCGCGGCCGACACGCCGAGAGCCCGAAGATAGTGTCGTGAAAGCATGAAAGACGGTTTCAGATGACGAACGCACCCACCCTTGCTTCAAGTGCGCTCCCCAGGGAGACCAAATCGCCGATGCCGCTGCCGCGAAACTTCATAACCGTCGTCTTTTCGACGCTTGTTCTTCTTGTGGTCTGCTTGATCTACGCGCCCTCAAGCGTTTCCTGGGGTGCGATGACAGGAAGTCTGCCTTTTGCAGCAATCATCGCGATCGTCGGTCTCGGGCAGTTGCTGGTGGTGCAGCAAGGCGGCTTCGATCTGTCGCTGCCCGGAGCCGTGTCGCTCGCCGTCGTGGTCGCAACGCACTTTCCGCAGCAGAATGACGCACTGCTTTACCAGGCCGTCCTCATCTCGATCGGTTTTGCGCTCGCAGCCGGCTTCCTGAACGGCATCCTCGTCGCCTTCTTTCGGCTGAACGCCATTATCGCCACGATCGGCACCAACGCTCTGCTTTACAGCGCGGTCTTTGCCGTCTCCGGTGGCGTTCCCTCGATCACCACGGATCTGTTGGCCGACATCGCCGGTGGCGAGCTCCTGGGCGTGCCGAACTCGGTTTACTTCGCGGTCGCCGCCATGGCCGTCGTGACCTTCGTGCTCAAGAAGACGGTTGCCGGGCGCAGGTTCGAGGCGATCGGCGCCAACCCGCTGGCCGGACGCGCGGCAGGCCTTCACGTCCGCATCCACCAAACCATGGCCTATGTCTATGCGCAGCTTCTTTATTGCATGGCCGGCACGCTGATCGCAGGCATCACCCGGGAGCCGACTGCTTTCCAGGGGGACGGATTGCTGCTGCCATCCGTGGCGGTCGTCGTGCTCGGCGGAACCTCGCTGCTAGGTGGCCGCGGCTATCCGATCTCGACGGTGATCGCCGCCTTCTTTCTCAACCAATTGAGCCAATTCGCACTCTCGGTCGGCGTGCCGTTTTCGGCTCAAACCATCATCCAGGCATTGGCTCTGGGTTTTGGCATCGGTGTTTACTCGCTCCGCTGGACGGTAAACCTAAAGAAAACGACTGGAACAAAAAAAGTGGAGGAACAGAAATGAAATACACGTGCATCGCTAAACGCTTGAGCTTCTCGGTTGCCGTTGCCGCCATGGCGCTTGGCAGCGCCAATCTAGCCAGGGCGGAGACACCGTCCTGGTGCGGACCCAAGAAGGCGACGCTGGCATTGCTCGATGGCTACGGCGGCAATAGCTGGCGCCAGGTGACGACGGCTTCGGGCAAACAGACGGTCGAGCTTTGCCCCAGCATCACCAAGTATGAATATGCCGATGGTCAGGGCGACACCCAGAAGTCCATCTCGGATATCAAGAGCATCGCCGCAAAGGGCATTGACGCGCTCGTCGTGTTCGGAGACGCCGGCCCCGCCGTCCTCCCCGCCATTACCAGCGTCTACAAGTCCGGCAAGATCATTGTGCCTTATCGCGTGGCCGTCGGCGGCAAGGAAGGCAAGAACTATTCCAAGTTCGTCGGCGCGTCCTTCGAAAATGACGGCGAGAACTGGGGCAAATGGATCAAGAGCGTCCTGCCCAAGGGCGGAAACCTGCTGTTCCTGAGTGGACCTGCGGGAAATAGCCAGGGCCTGGACGAACTGAAGGGTCTGAAGAAGGTTCTGGGTCCGGAATATGTCTTCGTCAATCCGGCGCCGTTCGACGTCACAAACTGGGATCCGGCGCTGACACAGAAGGTGCTGACGGCGGAGATCGCCAAGAATGCCAAGATCGATGTCATTGTCTCCGATTTTGGCCCGTCATTGGTAGGCGCGCTGCCGCTGTTCACCAAACAGGGCAAGTCGATCCCGGCACTCGCCACCTCCGACGGCAACTCGCTGGGCTGCTTCTGGAAGGCCAACCAGGCAAGCAACCCGGATTTCAAGCTGTTCACGGTTGCGACCGGCAATGACAACGTGCGCCTCGCCGTTCAATGGGCCGTCGCGCTCGCCACTGGCGGCACGCCCCCGAAGGACGAGGTCTTCAAGGCCCCGGTTTTCGAGGACTCGGTGTCGGGCAAGCCAAGTGCCGTGCAGTGCCGCGACGATCTGCCGGGCGCCATCTACTTGTCGTCGGAACTTAAAGCCGATGATCAAGCCAAGGCCGTCGGTAAGTAATCGGCAGAACGCCTAAGACATGCCCGGAGGACAATCTCCGGGCAAGCTCTCCCGTAAAAACAAACAGATAGAGCGTTTGCGTGTTTCGAAGAAAAGCGGAAACGATCTAGAGTGGATTACAGGTTATGGCTACAGCAGTGATGAATGCGATCGAGACGGGCAGATCGGCGCAAAATGACGTGACGATCCGCTTGGCCGGCATCTACAAATATTTCTCGGGCGTTCCGGCGCTCCGCGACGTCAGCGTCGAATTCCTGCCCGGCGAGGTGCACGCCATTCTCGGTGAAAACGGCGCCGGCAAGTCGACGCTGATGAACATCATCGCAGGCACGCTCCAGGCCAGTGAAGGCGAAATCAGCTACGAAGGCGAGCGCATCCAGCAGATGACGCCCGAGGTCGCGGCCTCTCTCGGCATCGCCATCTGCTTCCAGCATCCTGCCATCCTCGAGGACCTTTCGGTTCTCGAAAACCTCTGCGTCGCGCTGCCGCCCTCCGTTTTTGCCGGGCGCCCGGCGCAGGAGGTTGTCCAGGAGATGCTTGATGCCGTTGGCCTCCAGTTGCCGCTCCGCATGCGCGCCGACCGACTGACGGTGGCGCAGAAACATCTGCTTGAAATCGGCAAGGCGCTGGCGCTCAAGCCCAAGGTTCTCATTCTCGACGAGCCTACCGCCTCCCTCGACCAGGACGCGACGGAAATGCTCTTCGCCCGCATTCGCAAGGCCGCGGAGAGTGGGACGTCCGTCATCTACATTACCCATCGTCTGGCGGAGCTGCGCCAGATCGCCCAGCGTGTGACAATCTTGCGGGACGGCCGCGTTCGTGGCGCCGCACTCGTCAGCGAAATCAGCGACGCCGACCTTGTGAACCTCATCGTCGGCCGTACGCTTGACTCTGCATTTCCGCCGAAATCCAGGCGCGCGTCGGAGGAGACGTGCCTTTCGATCGCCGGCCTAAGCGGCAAAGGTCTCGGGAATATCAGCTTCGATGTGCCGCGTGGCCAGATCGTCGGTGTTGCTGGCGTGGCGGGCAACGGACAGACGGGACTGATGCGCGCGCTGGCCGGATTGCAGCCGGCAGAGGGCGAGATCACCCTGCATGGCCGTCTGCTCAAGCAGCACGAACTCGTTCACGAAGCCGCCTTCATGCCTTCCGACCGACACCGCGAAGGCGTCGCAAGCGGCCTGACCGTGCGAGAAAACGCAACCTTTTCAGCCCTTGAGAAATTCGCCACTGGCGGGATCATGAACCGCAAGAAGGAGCAGGAGAAGGTCAAGTCGATCTTCGACGAGCTGGCGGTGAAGACGCCCAGCATGGAGGCGCCGATCCTGTCGCTGTCCGGCGGCAACCAGCAGAAAGTCGTGATGTCGCGGGCGCTTTTGTCGGAGCCCGGCGTTGTCATCGCCGACGAACCGACGCAGGGCGTCGACGTCGGTGCGCGCTTCGAAATCTACCGCATCCTGCGAGACGTCTCGGACGCCGGGACGCCGGTCATCGTCAACTCCTCCGATGCGGTCGAGCTCGAGGGACTGTGCGACAAGGTCGTCGTGATGTCGCGCGGACATGTCGTCGAGATGCTCACCGGCGACGACGTTACCGAAGAACGCATCGTGGCGGCCGCGCTGAAAGCGGAGACCCATGAGGTTGAAAGCGGCGCCAAGGCTGAGGCGACGCAGAGGAAGGGGCTCCGGCATTTCCTGCAGTCGGACAATGCACCGACCTTGCCACTGGCGCTCGTCACTCTCCTTCTTGGGCTCTATGTAAACAGCCAGAACGACAACTTCCTGTCGATCTCCAACATCTACAACATCTTCCTCCTTGCATCGGCGCTTGGCTTTATCGCGCTCGGGCAGACGATCGCGCTGCTTATGGGCGGCATCGATCTTTCCGTGGGGCCGCTCGCCGGCTTCCTCGTCGTCGTAGCCTCGTTCTTCGTCAATGACGACGTGTCGACGACGGTCGTTCTAGCGGGCTTCCTGCTGATGTTCGCCGGCGCGTTCATCACCGGCGCCGTGAACGGGCTGTTGATACGATATGCCAACTTTACGCCCATCGCCGCGACCCTTGCGATGTACATCGCGATACAGGGGCTGAGCTTCCTGCTGCGCGATAATCCCGATGGCTACATCAGCTCCACCGTGACGGACTGGGTCAACTGGCAGGTCGGCCCGTTCCCCGTCGCCTTCCTGGTGCTCGTGGCCGTCGCACTGTGCGGTGAATATGCGTTGCGCGAAACAAGAAATGGCTGGCGCTTGCGCGCCGTCGGTTCAAACGAGGAATCGGCGCGCCGAATGGGCATTCGTGTCGATCTTACCTACATTGCCGGGTACATCGCTTGCTCGTTGCTAACCGCTCTCGGCGCAGTGATGCTGATGACGCAGATCGGCGTTGGCGATCCGCGTCAGGGCGTCAACTACACGCTCGCCAGCATTACCGCCGTGGTGCTTGGGGGCACCAGCCTGACGGGTGGACGGGGAACGTTTATCGGAACGGTCCTGGGCGCTGTTCTGCTCACCGAGATCTTGAGCGCCGTCACCTTCCTCAGCCTTACCCAGACCTACCAGTATCTGTTCCAGGGCATCCTGATCGTTGTCGCAGCGCTGATCTACTCGGCGGTCCGGGGACGAACCGCGTCCTGACGGGGACATTCAACCGCACTTTTGGTGAGGAGGAAAGCATGGCGAACGAAGTTTATGGCATGCATCACATTGGCATCACGGTGCCGGACATCGAAGAGGGCATTGCTTTCTTCAAGGCTGTTTTCGGCGCCATCGAGGTTTTTCGCACAGGGCCATTCGACGTCGACCAGGACTTCATGAAGAACAAGCTCGGCGCCTCGCCGCAGTCCACCATTCGCGATCTCGTCTTTCTGCGCTGTGGCGAGGGAACGAGCGTCGAACTGTTCGAATATAGCGGCGACAAAGCCTCGCGACCCAGGCGGTCGTCGGAAGTCGGCGGCATGCACCTGTGCTTTGAAGTGGAGGATGTACATGCTTCGGCGGAGCGCCTTCGCGCGCAAGGCGTCGAAATGCTTGGCGGCCCCAACCTGGTGGAAGCGGGCCCCTTGGCGGGCTTCAACTGGATCTACTTTCGGGCGCCTTGGGGACTGATCCTGGAGGTCGCAAGTTTCGATAAGCTCGGCTACGAAGAAAACTCGCCCCACCGCCTGTGGCGAGCACGTCAACACAACTGACAGCCTGATCTGACGATCACGGCCAGGCGACAACGTCGCCGTTTTCGCGCAGCCGTCGTCCTATGGGCGCGGCTGCGATCTGCGCTAGCTGGCGCGATATTCCGCTGAGCCTCCCCATTTCAAGCCCTGCCTACCGGTGGAAAAGGTCATCTCCATCGCCCATCCACAAGCCGGAAGCAAAATATTTTGAACGTCCAGCAAAAAAATTATTGAACGTCCAACAAAATATCGTATGTTCGTGCGGCGCCGCACCAGGGTCGACAAGAAGCTCTGCCAAGACGCATGGGGAGAACATCGTGGGCAATTACCTATCCCTTTATTCGATATCGTCGGATGCGGCGCGATTGCTCGATGGGGCGCGATAAATGCAGGCGTTCAGCACCTTGAGATATGAATTCGATCAGGTGCTCGGCGTCGCTCGCATCAAATTCGAAAGACCCGACGTTCTCAACGCCATCAATTTGCAAATGGCACGCGAGCTACTGTCTGTTGTGCGCGATCTTGGCCAGAGAGAAGGTCTGCGCTGCGTCACGCTCTCGGGGCTAGGCCGGGCATTCATGGCGGGTGGCGACGTGGCCGCCTTCGCCGGAGGCGCCGACAAAGCCGCAAGAGCCATCGATGATCTTCTCGACTGTCTTAATCCGGCAATCCTTGAATTGAGGCAATTGAACGCTCCAATTCTCGCTGGCGTGCACGGCGTTGCGGCGGGCGCCGGATTGAGCCTGGCGCTGCTTGCCGACGTTGTGCTTGCGGCGGAAGGAACGCGGTTCCTGTTGGCCTACGACCGCATTGGCGCGGTGCCGGACTGCGGTGGCAGCTGGTTCCTGTGTCAACGGGCAGGGCGTGCGCGCGCCAACGAATTGATGATGCTCAGCCGCGAACTGGACGCCGCCGAAGCCAAGGCATGGGGGCTTGTCACTGCCGTCGCGGAGAAAGCTTCCTTCGACGTGGAATTCGAAGCGCTTGCTAGCAAGTTGGCCGCCGGCCCTTCGCGAGCCTATGCCGAGTTCCGCGGTCTCCTCGACAAGTCCGCAGGGTGCTCGTTTGCCGAGCATTTGGAGAGCGAGCGGCTCGCATTTCTTGCCATCACACAGACTAAAGATTTCGAGGAGGGCGTCAGTGCCTTCCTCGAGAAACGTCCGCCATCTTTCAGGGGCAATTGAGCGACCAATGACCGATCAGAGTGAAGCAATTCAAGTTAGCGATCTCCACAAGAAATTCGGCCCGCTGGAGGTCCTGAAGGGCGTGTCTCTGACAGCGCGGCAGGGGGACGTGATCGCCATCATCGGCGGCTCCGGATCGGGAAAGTCCACGTTTCTGCGCTGCGTCAACATGCTCGAAGTGCCCTCGGCGGGGTCGATCACCATTCACGGCGAGACGATCGAAATGAAGCGCGACGGGCAGGGCGGTCTTGCGCCAGCCAATCGCAAGCAGGTCCAGCGGCTGAGGTCTCGCCTTGCCATGGTCTTCCAGAGCTTCAACCTCTGGCAGCATATGACCGTTCTTCAGAACGTCATCGAGGCGCCGGTCCATGTCCTTGGCGTCAGCAAGGCAGAGGCGATCGCACGCGCCGAGACGATCCTGAAGAGAGTTGGCCTTTACGAAAAACGGGACGCCTATCCGGCCTTTATGTCGGGGGGGCAACAGCAGCGCGCCGCCATCGCCCGCGCGCTCGCGGTCGAGCCGCTGGCCCTGCTGTTCGACGAACCGACATCCGCCCTCGACCCCGAGCTCGTCGGCGAGGTGCTCTCGGTCATCGGCGATCTCGCCAAGGAAAAGCGGACCATGATCCTGGTCACGCATGAAATGAAATTTGCCCGCAACGTCGCCAGCCATGTCGTCTTTCTCCGGCAGGGCGTGGTGGAAGAGCAGGGGCCGCCCGAGCAGATCTTCGGCGACCCCCGGTCGGAGCACCTGAAGCGTTTCATTCAGTCAATTCATTGACCTTCGTCAAACCAAACCGAGCAGATAATAAAAGGGGAGAAGTGCATGCTAAAGACGTTTAAAATTGCAGCCATCGCGGTCGCCATGGGAATTGCGGGGGCGGGCGCAGCACTCGCCGAGACGGTCAAGATCGGCTTTTCGGCCGATCCCTATGTGCCGTTCACGTCGCTCGACGCCTCCGGCAAGTTTGTCGGCTGGGAAGTCGAATTCAAGGATGCGATCTGCAAGCAGGCCAACCTCGATTGCCAGATCGTGCTGGTTTCGTGGGACGGCATCATTCCGGCACTGACCTCGAAGAAGATCGACCTGATCATCGGCTCCATGTCGATCACCGACGAGCGCAAGAAGGTGATCGATTTCACCGATAAGTACTACGACACGCCGGCAGTCGTGATCGCCAACAAGAACGACAAGATCGGCGCGGACGCGGAAAGCCTCTCCGGCAAATCGGTCGCAGTGCTGGTGTCCACCATTCACCAGCAGTATGCCCTGGCGCATTTCAAGTCGTCCGAAATCAAGGAATATCAGACCCAGGATGAAATGTACCAGGATCTCGCCGCCGGCCGTGTCGACGCGGTGATAGCCGATGCAATTGCTGTCCAACCCTTTCTTAAGTCGGATCCTTGCTGCGAGCTCAAGGGTAATCTTGCTGAGGATGCATCAATTCTCGGCGCCGGCGTCGGTATCGGTCTTAGGCAGGGCGAGACCGATCTTAAGAACCGCCTGAACGACGCGATCAAGGCGATCCGGGCCGACGGCACCTATGACGCTTTCTCGAAGAAATACTTCGATTTCGACATCTACGGCGGAAAGTGATTTCGACGCATAGAACGCGCGCGGCGATGCCGCGCGCTCCCATGTATCCAAGCGGACAATAGGCAATGTTTCAAACACTGGTTGGTTCGGTGGACTTGAGCGTTCTGGCGCTTGAGCCGCCGGGATGGGGCCTTGCCCTACTGAAGGGGCTGCGCAATTCGATCATCATCGCGATGGGCGCCTATACGTCTGGCCTTTTGATCGGGATGTTCGGTGCCTGCGGCAAGCTCTACGGCGGGCGTGTGGTTTCGGACCTGCTCGAATGTTACACGACGCTCGTCCGCGCGATCCCTGAACTCGTCCTGATCCTGTTGCTCTACTACGCCGGAACGGACGGGCTCAATCGCATATTGGCTTCCTTCGGTCGCCCGCCGATGGATATCAATGGACTGGCCGCGGGTATCGCGGTTTTAGGCATCGTTCTTGGCGCCTATCTGACCGAGATCATTCGCGGCGCCATCAAGGCCGTGCCCATTGGGGAAATCGAGGCGGGGCGAGCCTTCGGCATGGGGCCGCTGCAATTGTTCCTGCGCATCATTTTTCCCGCGATGCTCCCGCATGCACTGCCGGGCCTGGGAAACTACTGGCTTTCGGCCACCCGAGACACGGCGCTACTTGCAGTCGTCGGCTTCACCGAATTGACATTATCAACGCGCGCGGCCGCCGCTGGAACCAGACACTATATGACGTTCTATCTCGTGGCCGGTCTCATCTACCTGCTGGTGTCGATCATCTCGAGCGTCGGCATTAAACTTCTCGAAGTCCGCTATCGACGCGGTATGGCGAGGCCAGTCTGATGACGGAATTCAGCACCACGCCGGAAATCCTCGTGCTTAAGAACAGCCGGCCCTCATGGCTGATGCCTCATCGCATCATCCTGGCGCTGATCTTCCTCCTGCTGGTCGGCGTTGCCGCGGTTTATCTTCGATGGGACTGGATCCCCCAGTATCGCGATCAATTGCTGGCCGGGATCGGACGAACCGTGGCGTTGCTGGTGACAACGTCGGCGGTAGGTCTCATTTTCGCAATAGCGCTTGGCCTGGCGCAGGTGACTGGCCCCCGATCGCTTGGTCTACTGGCGAGGGGCTTCTGCGGCATCATCAGGGGAACGCCGCTCCTCCTGCAGCTTTGGCTTCTCTATTACGGCGTGGGCTCTCTTCTCGCTCAATATCCGGAAATCAGGTCGTCTACCCTATGGCCCCTTCTTCGACAGGCCTGGCCCTACGGCTTCCTGGCCCTCACCATGTCGTTTGCCGCTTACGAAGGCGAAGTCATGCGAGGCGCTTTTGCCGGCGTGCCCAGGGGCGAACTGGAGGCGGCCAAGGCATATGGGATGGGCCGGTGGAAGGTATTTCGCCGAATCTGGCTGCCGCGCGCTTTCCATAGAGCACTGCCGACCTTGGCCGGCGATTTCGTCGCCCAAATGAAATCCACCCCGTTGGTGGCAACGATCACCGTCGTCGATGTCTACGGTGTCATATCAAAGGTCCGGCAGGCCACGTACCTGACCTATGAGCCGTTGTTTCTTCTCGCGGTGGTCTATGCCGTGCTGACTGGGATTATCGTGGCGGGATTCAAATTCCTCGAGGGCAGGGTCCCCGTCAAAACCTAGATGCGGCATCTGTCGCGGCGCGAGCAAGGTTTGGTGCGAGGAACGGCGAAGGGAGGTCTTCCTTCGCCATTCCTCGACCGTCATTTTTCCTCAACGGAAATGCCCTTTTGGCCGATCGAGATATCGACCCCCTTGGGCTTGGTCTCTTCGCGGTAGATGTAGATGCCCATGCCGACGACCAACACGAGCAGGGCCCCCATGACGAGATAAAGTCCATTCCGATTGTTCATTCATAATTCCCTGCAGATCATTTTTTCAATTCACAGCGAGGCTTCGGAAGGGCGCTTGGCGCACTTCTTGGCCTTCACCACTCGACTGGAAGATTGGCGTGACGCGCGGCGGCGATAAGGGCCAACCGGGCAAAGGCCATCGAGCACTTTCCTTCGAGCGCTGCTGCACAGGCCCGAAGGGCACGCATGAAGGGCTTGCCTGTAACGACCGGCCACTTATCGGCGAGAAGCCAGGCGGCTTCCAGTGTGCTTCTGACGATATGCTTGGCCGATCCGACTACGACGACGACAGGCTGGTTCCAAAGATCGATGTCAGTCATTCCCACCTCATTCGGGCGCTTAAACGCTTCGGGGTGGAGATGGTTCCTCAATCGCGCGCGATTTCACGCGGCCTCATTCAAATCGTTTCCCGGCCGCGCAGCGGGCGACCTCTTCTGCGGGATGGCACAACGCACCGGATTTCTTATCCTGTTAGCGCCGATTAGACGACTGCGACTTGTACCTTCTTGCCGATACGCTGAACCATCTCGATAAGCGTGTCGACGGTGAACTTGGAGACCTTCTTGTTGACGACGTCGGAGACACGCGGACGAGAGACCTGCAGCCTCACCGCGGCTTCCGATTGTCTCAGCTCGCTTGCGGCAATCCAATCGGCGATTTCCGTCATCAGGTTTTCTTTGATTTCGATCATGGCGGCGATGCGAGCATCGGATTCCGCCTGGAGAGACGCAGCCTCTTCAGGCTCAAAACCAAGCTCTTCGAAGATGTTGACGCCAGCCAAGGTAACGTGACCGATTTCGTCATCCTTCGGATTCATTTTGTCGTCCTCTTCGTTTTCTCGCTGATGTGTTTTCTCAAGGCCTTATAGCGGCTTTTGCCCACATCGATGTCGTGCTGTGAGGTCTTTTGGGTCGTCTTCGAAAAGCAGTGCAATACGAAGATTCCGTCATCGAACTTCGCGACGTAGAACACGCGATACTGGTTTCCTTCGTCCTTTATCCTGATTTCCGCGGTGCCCGGTCCGACGGTGGGGAAAGATTTCCAACCTTTGGGAGGCAAGCCCGCCCTAATGCTGTTCAGGTCGCTACCAGCCTGCCTTCGAGCGCCCTTCGGGAAATCCTTGATGTCATCATAGGAGGATCCCATCCATATAATTTCTTTGCTCAATAGAAACTCCGTATAAGTACTTATACATTTAAATCCCTAAGTCAATATTTGCCAGCCGGCGGTATGCATATTACCGCGAGCCTCTTGGGCGGCAACCTCCATTCAAAGCTGGAAGGCGCTAAGGCTGGGCTGGGGTAAAGGTGGAATTTTTGGTTGTCGGTTACCCATTCATCTCAGGAGATGCCCATCAAGGGTAAAGACGACGCCGGCTTCGGTGTAGTTGACATTGACTTTGCCCATGAAATCGGCGGCGAGTACGCGGGAGATCATGCGGGAGCCGAAACCGGTCTTCGTGGGCGTTCGTGCCTGCGGGCCGCCCGTTTCCTCCCATCGCAGGCGCAGGGCGCTTTGCCCATTGGGCGCGGAGGTTTCGGTCCACGACATGGCAACGCGCCCGATCTCGTTGGACAAAGCGCCGTATTTCATGGCGTTGGTGGCGAGTTCGTGCAGCGCCAGGGCCATCGAGAGCGTTTGTCTCGCATTCATCGGAAAGTCGGGTCCGGTGATGTCGAACCGTTCTATCCCGTGAGGTGCGAGCGCTACATGCGCGGTCGCGTGCATTCCACCGCTTTCCAGGTCGCTTGCGGTGAGCAGATCCTGCGCTTGCGCCAACACCTGCAGCCTTGCCGTGAAGGCTGACCTGCGCTCGGCGATGTCTTCGCCCCGGAGCGTCTGGGATGCGATCGAAGACACCATCGCCAAAAGATTCTTGATGCGGTGCTTAAGTTCGCCGCTGACAAGCTGCTGTTGGGCCTGTGTTGCCTTCAGGCCGGAAATATCGCGGACTGTGCCCACGAACTTTCTGACGCCATCGGCATCGACCACCTGGGCCCGCGCGTGTATCCAACGCTCCGGCATGTCGTGACGCGAAAGCATGCGGTACTCCACGTCCAAAATTCCATCGCCGGCTGGATCAAGCGCGCGCAGCGAGGCGGCTTGAAGCCTCATGCGATCGTCAGGATGAACCCGTGCAACAAACCCTTCGAAATGAAGTGACTCATGTTCATGGCGGTTGAGGAGCCGGCGCGCGCGGTCGTCTTCCCTGATGTCGAGGAAGCTGCCGTCAACGATCTTGCATTCCCAAACACCGATCTGGGCCGCCTCGAGCGCCAATCTGAGCTGAAGCTCGTTGCGGCGAAACGCCGTCTCGACCACATCCAGCTCGGTGACGTCGGTCCCCTGTACGAATATGCCCGAGACACTGCCGTCCAACTCGAAAATGGGCTGGTAGACGAAGTCGATAACCGAGTTTCTCGTCGTGCCGTCGTCATTCTGCAGCACAAGCGGTGTGCGCAAGCCGACGTGGGGCTGTCCTTTGGCGTAGACACTGTCCAACAGTTCGATGAAGCCCTGATCCACGACCTCGGGCAGCACATCGGCGACCGTTCGGCCCATGAAAGCGCGCGGCCCCGTGAGCCTGCGATAGGCGGTGTTCGTCAGTTCGAACACGTGTTCCGGTCCGCGCAGCACGGCCACGAAGCCGGGGGCCTGGTCGAACAGCTGTTCGAGACGTTGTGTCTGGTTTTTCAGCGCTTCCGCGGACAGATGCTGTTTGGAAACGTCATTGCAGACGACCAATACCCCGCCAACGCCGCCCTCCAGATCAATCGGGCTGTAACCGTAGGTCCACCAAACATCCTCGCGCTTGCCGAACCGCGTCACCGGAACCAGGCGTTCCTCATCCCATGTCGAGCCTTGCCCCGACATCACGTACTCTATCTGCGGGCCGATCAGATCCCAGATCTCGTCCCAACACTCCCGGCCGCGCGCGCCGAGAGCGCTCGGGTGCCGTTCCGGCCCCATGGTCTGCCTGTAAGCATCATTGTAGAATTGGATAAGCTCAGGACCCCACCAGATGAACATGGGGTGGCGGGAATTCAGAAGCAGCCGGATCGTAACGCGCAGGCTCTGCGGCCAGGTTTCCGGATTTCCCAATGGTGTCCGCGTCCAATCGCGGGCGCGCATCAGCGCTCCCATTTCGCCGCCGCCGTTCATGAAGTCAATGTTCGAAGACGACTGGTTCATTCCGCCGACACCTCCCTTCAGCACATAGATCAGTTGGGTACTCGCTCGTCTATACTCAATACAATGCATAGATCATGGAGGGGAGCGCTCAACGAACAGACTGCGATCAGGATGAGATCGCAGCGCGGCCGGACTATCGCGGGAGATGCCCATTGGATTTTGCAAAATCGCGCACCGCGGCCTGAATGGCAGCCAGGTTAAGGGGCTTGGCGACGAACTTCGTGCAACTGGGAAGGGCGCTTTCGATCGGCTCGACCGCGCCGGAAGAAACCACGATGCAGATGCCCGGGAAATGCTCGGCCGCATATTGCGCCAGATCGATCCCGTCCATTCGGCCCGGCATCTCGATGTCGGTGAGGAGGAACAGAATGGGGCCACCCTCGAGTAGAAATACTAAGGCCTCATCTGCCGAAGAAGCTTCGACAACCTCAAAACCCGCCTCCCGCACCATGTCGGCCGTGTCCATCAGGATCAGTGGATCGTCGTCGACGACCAGAGCGAGAGGTCCAGGGGGTGAGTTTGCAGTTGCGTTCTCCATCCGAAATCAACCGGAACCGGCCCCGATAGTTCCGACGGCGTCCGATTTATCTGACAAATGAGGCAAAGCGCGCTACGGTCAAAGTCGCGTTGCCTCGACGCGATCCAGGAGACGGACCTCCATATGGCTCAAGCTGCCCCGCCAAAGAGACCGATCGTCCTTGTCGTCGAAGACCATCCTCTGCAGCGGATGATGGCTGTCGCTATCGTCGAGGGTGCGGGATTCGAGGCCGTCGAAGCGATCAGCGCCGACGAAGCCGTATCCATTCTTGAAGCCCGAACCGACATCCGGATCGTATTCACCGATATTGAAATGCCCGGCAGCATGGACGGGATGAAGCTCGCCGCCGCCATTCGCGATCGATGGCCGCCCATCGAGATCATCATCACTTCAGGGCATTTCATGTCGGACAAGCTCGCGCTTCCCGCCAGAACCGAATTCTACGCAAAGCCATACCGGGAGGCGGATATCGTCGCGGCTCTGCATCGTTTCGGCCGGGAAGAGGGTTATCCACCTACCAAAGGCTGAATGCTTCAGCTCTCCCGTTCAAGGCTCGGCAGCGGCTCTAGTTGACCGCTTCCGAACGCAGTCCCCGCGCCCTATACGCATGCATCAACATGATTCCCTGCTCGAGCAGAAGCTCGGCTACCTTCAGGTCGCGTTGACAAAGGTCGGGGCCATAGCCGCGGATGGTGGATGCGACAGCCATGGAATTGGCCGCAAACCGTGCGTCTCCGTCTTCCACAGCCTCTTCGGCGAAGGCTTCCAAGGACTCGGCGACGACAGCCATCATGCCGGCACGTTCGCTCAGGGTCATTTCCGTAAGGGTTTTCGACATTCCTTGCATGGCATCTCCTTCGCGCGCTCGCTTTGGCAGCGCAAGGCTGCGTGGAGGCGGCAATCATAGGGTGGAAGAGAATGAATATGCTTTACTGGTATATGGAACCCCTCCACCGGTCTCGCAAGCCGCCATGCCTGCAATTCCAGCAACCCTGCACAGACCTTCTTGCAGGGCTGTGGGTCGAAAATCGGACCGAAATCGGTGCTCAGCAGCGACAATAGGTGGTCATCAGGCAAAAGGAGCGTTAGAGGCCGTTGAAACCCGGACATCTGATCTATAGGTTCTCAGGGCATTCTGATGACGCTAAAAGTGTAGAGGAACTATCAATGCCAACAGGTACCGTAAAATTCTTCAACGATTCCAAAGGTTTCGGGTTCATTACCCCGGAAAACGGCGGAGCGGACGTCTTCGTTCACGTATCTGCGCTGGCGCGGGGCGGCTCTCTCAGGGAAGGTGACAAGGTCAGTTACGAACTGGGCCAGGATCGCAAGACCGGAAAATCTAAGGCCGAAAACG
Source organism: Rhizobium sp. RAF56 (assembly GCF_052113965.1). Taxonomy (NCBI): domain Bacteria; kingdom Pseudomonadati; phylum Pseudomonadota; class Alphaproteobacteria; order Hyphomicrobiales; family Rhizobiaceae; genus Rhizobium; species Rhizobium sp. RAF56. The sequence continues at coordinate 106,897 of NZ_JBFRDU010000016.1, read as the reverse complement.
TCAGCGTGGTCTGATTAAAATCGACTGCCAGCCATGTGGAATTGTAGAGGGCGAAGCACTCGAACCGGTTCCACATGGATAAGTCTGCGACAGGCGGGTGATCCCTTAAGTTGGGAGCTTCCCGCCTGTCGGATTGAACCGGCTCGCCGCGAGCCAAAAGCGGCTGCCTGTCGAATGGCCTGAAACTCGTGCGCGATTTTCGTGGCGATCGGCGTTATAGTCGTACGGATACAAACCGCGGGGGCAGCCAATGTCGACGTCCGTGAAGTATCCATCCGGGCTCGTTACCCTCTTTCTTGTCGAGATGTGGGAACGATTCAGCTACTACGGCATGCGCGCGATCCTGATCCTTTTCCTCGTCGATCAGGTCCAGAACGGCGGCCTTGGCCTCACCACCGCCGATGCCGCGGCGATCTACGGCCTCTATACTGCCTCTGCTTACATATTGGCGCTGCCAGGCGGCTGGATCGCCGACCGGTTCTGGGGCTGCAAGCGCGCGATCACCGTCGGCGGTGCGGTCATCATGATCGGGCATCTCCTGCTGGCGGTCTCCGGCTCCGCCGCATCAGTCTTCTTTATTGGGCTTGTCTGCATTGCAATCGGCACCGGCCTCCTCAAACCCAACATATCCACCATGGTCGGCCAGCTCTACGATAAGAACGATATCGGCGGCCGCGACGCCGGCTTCTCGTTCTTCTACATGGGCATCAATATAGGCGCGATTCTCGGCGGGCTGATTGCCGGCTACCTCGGCGAGACCTGGGGCTGGCACTGGGGCTTCGGTGCCGCCGCCGTTGCCATGTTCTTCGGCCTGATCAACTTCCTGCGCGCCAACAATAGGTCGCTTCGCGACAAAGGCGGAGTGCCCGCGATCCACCACCACCCCGACGCCGTCACCGGCCGTCGCGACCACGTCTTCACCGGCGTTATCGGTGGCATCGTTGTCGTCCTGGTCGCCGCCGCGGCCCTGACCGGTCAGATCGACCTGACCAGCGCGCAAGGGTTGGCGCAGGCCATGGGCATGATCATCGTCACGGTGGCTGTCGGTTTCTTCCTCAACATCTATTTCGCCGGCGACCTCAGCGGCGCGGAGAAGCGGCGCATGATCGTGCTTGCGCTCCTGTTCGTGGCTGCCGCGCTCTTCTGGTCCGGGTTTGAGCAGGCCGGCTCCTCGCTCAACCTCTTTGCCAACGACCTGACACAGCGCCAGCTCGGCAGCTTCACCGTGCCCGCCTCCTGGTTCCAGAACTTGAACTCCCTTTTCATCATCCTGCTCACCCCGGCCTTCGCCGCGTTCTGGATCTACGCCGAGCAACGCTGGACCATTCCGGTTTTCGTCAAATTTGGGTTGGCGCTCGTCGCCATGGGCCTCGGCTATTTGATCCTCGTGCCGGCGGCGAACATCGCGGCGACGGGCGTGAAGGTCTCCGGGCTCTTCCTCGTCTGCACCTACCTCCTGCACACCGTGGGCGAACTGATGCTGAGCCCGGTCGGGCTTTCCACCTTCTCCCGCCTCGCGCCTGAGCGCTTCACCAGCCAGATCATGGGTTTCTGGTTCGTCGCCGCCTCGCTCGGCAACCTCATGGCGGGGCTGCTCGCCGCCGGCATGGACACCGAGCATGCGGCAGGGCTGCCGGACGCCTTCACGCGCATCTTCCTGACCAGCGCCGGCGTCGGGATCGTCCTCGTCCTTCTCGCCCGCCCGGTCACCAGATGGGCGCTCGGCGGCAGCGAGCGGATTGAGGAAACCGCCCCGGCGCATTAGAAGCGTTTCCATTCTCTGGCGAGATCACTGGAATTGCCGAATTTCGGCGCAATGGATGGACGATGGAAACCGCATTCTACAAAGACTACGTGGCCGACTTGAAGAAGCGGATCGACGACCTGCACCAAAACCCCGACGATTTCCAGGTCTATGATCTGCAAATGGAAATTCTGGTGAGAAAGGCGCAGGTCAGCTACGCGCTTTCGAGACGCAAGGGACAAAGCGACGGCCTGTTTTTCGTGAACGATACTTCAAGCGGGAAACGCAGCCAGCTCGGTCAGGACGTCGCCCTGAAAATGTTCGACCATTTCTTCGCCCTCGGCCAGTTCCTGGCGATCGCGGGAACGGCGACCGAACAAAGCGAAGCCGAGTTCACCAACCTCATCACGGCTGAGTGGACCTATCCTGTTTGCGCTGTAGCATTCTCCTATCGGAAGAAAGGTCAGCCACAGGCGCAATCGATGAAGATGCTGTTCGTGGGACTGAACAATGACGAAGACGCTGAGTTGTACACCCGCGCGCTGAACCAACCGGCGCTCTTCGTCGGCCGCCGGCCGTTTGTCGCCCAGCAGCTATGGGAATGGAAATGACGGAAGCGCTGACGGCGACGTCTTGAGGCTCCTGCGGATTGCCTTTTGACAGCACGGGCACGAGCGGCAATTATTGATCGACCGATCACCCCGAACCTGGCGAGCAACCCACTCAGACAGGAAGACGTTTCCATGAGCCTCAGGCCCCCACGGTCCCTTTCGGGACAGTCCGCCAGCTCAACCTTCAATCCGCTGGAGTACGAGCTTGCCTCGGAACGCGCCGACGCGCTTGGCCGACAGGGCCGAAAAGTCGAGGCTACGCTGGCAAGGCTTGCCGAATGTTCGAAGGACGATCGAGACAGGGGCGAGAGGGAGAAGTTGGTGGACGATGCCGCGGACGCCGTCTGGGCGCTGTTCATTCAGCGGGAGGTTTGTGGCCTGCGCAACAACCGCGACCTGGTCGCGTGGTATGGGATTCCGGGCGAAGTCCTTGCAAGGCTCGGCGCCATCAGGAAATAGGCGGCTCCTCGACGGCCATGCTGGTCGCCCCAAGGGGCGACCAGCGGATCTCTAGTCTCTACCGCCTAGTTGTTCATCGTACTGCCGATGATGGCACAGAGAGCAAAGGCGGCGGCAGGATACCATAGGCCGTCCCCACCGCGGCGATAGCCTGCGCGATGGTCGTGGTATCCGCGATAGCCATGGTAGTATCCGCCATGGTCAGGTCCTCGATGCGGTCCCCAACCCTTTGGGTACTGCTGCGCATGATGGGTCTGGTGTCCATGGGGGTCGTGTCCATGATTATTGTGCCGCCAATCGTCTGCATTCGCCAAGGGAGCCGTGATCACGGTAGCGACGAGTGCGATGGTCAAAAGCTTCTTCATTGAACTGATTCCTTGTTTAACGACCCAAGGCTAGTCGGCGGGAGATGAATAGTAAGTGAACATTATCATGATCACATTCTTGTGTAAGATCAGTGATGTATGAGGGAATTTGAAGGAACCGCCTGCAGCCGGAGAGTGACTGCGGCTTCAATGCGTCTCTGCGCGTTGCCTGCGGCGCTCGTGGATGCCGCAGGCGTTTTCGGATATACCGTCGAGGCCGTCAGTGGGCGCCCGCGCCGCCGCCGATCTGGGGTTTCCTGGTGAACAGCAGCGCAACGGCGGCGATCGCGAGTACGACGCCGATGACGGCGAACGTGTCGCTGAAGCCGAGGATCAGGGCCTGGCGCTTGACGATCTGGGCGAGCGCCACGATCGCCTTTTCGCCGGCGACGACAGGGTCGGAGACGCCGTGTTGCATGAAATAGGCGGTCGTCTGCGCCAGGCGGTCGCGAACCTCGTCGCGGGTGAGCGTCACAGATTGACCGATGATGTTCGAATGGAACTGCTCGCGTTTCGTAAGGATCGTGCCGAGCGATGCCGTGCCGACGGCGCCGCCGAGATTGCGCAGCATGTTCGTCAGCCCCGAGGCGGCGGCGGCATCGACCGGGGCGATGCCCGCGGTCGTGATCGCCGTGATCGGAGTCAGCACCAGCGCCTGGCCGATGGCGCGCACGATGTTCGGTATCCAGAACTGGTCGCCGGCATTGTCGGCCGAGAGCGTGATGTTCATGAAGCAGCTGATCGCAAAGATCGATATGCCGAGGAAGCCGATATAGCGGGCGTCGAAGCGTTTCATCAGGACAGGAACGAGCGGGATGAGCAGCAGCTGCGGCAGACCCGTCCATGCGAGCACGTTGCCGATCTGCTCGGCATTGTAGCGCTGCACCTGGCCGAGATATTGCGGCAGGATATAGACGGTGCCGAAGAGGGCAACGCCGACCAGCACGTTGACCAGCACGCCGATGCCGAAGTTGCGCTGCTTGAGCAGGCTGAGCTTCACCAGCGGCTTCTTCACCACCAGTTCGATCCAGATGAAGGCGGCAAGGAAGACGAAGGCGACGATCGCGAGCTTGACGATGAAGGGCGAGGAGAACCAGTCGTCCTTGTTGCCCTCCTCAAGCACCGTCTGCAGCGCCGCAAGACCGATCGCCATGGTTATGATGCCGGCCCAGTCTCCCTCCTTGAGCAGGCCGAGTTGCATTGGCTGCTTCTCGAGAGAAAACGCCAGCGCGATCGCCATGACGATGCTCGGCAGGGTGTTGATGAAGAAGATCGTCTGCCAACCGTAGTTTTCAGTCAGGTATCCGCCGATCGTCGGGCCGATGGCCGGAGCGAAGGTGACGGAGAGGGCAAAGAGCGCCAGCCCGACCGGCTGCTGGTTCTTCGGCAGCTTGGTGAGGACCATGGTGAAGGCCATGGGGATCAGCACGCCGCCGGCGAAGCCCTGAAGGCCGCGCAGCACGATCATCGTCCCGAGGTCGTGGGCGAAGGCGCAAGCCATGGAGAAGACCGGGAAGAGGATGGAGTTGACGAGAATGTAGCGGCGGAAGGAGAAGACGTTGCTGAAATAGGCCGTTAGCGGAATGACGATGATCTCGCCGATCAGGTAGGAGGTCGAGATCCAGGCGCCGTTGTCGACGCCCGTGCCGATGCCACCCTCGATATTGAGCAGGGACGCGTTGGTGATCTGGATGTTGAGGATCGCCATGAAGGCGCCGATCATGCCGGCGAGGACGGCGATCCATTCCTTGGTACCGGCGCGCGGCTGGGGCAGGGCGCCTGCGGTTGCTGCGATGCTGGACATGACACGCTCTCCTGATCCTCACCCCTAACCGCGGGGAGCATCGACCTTGGTGTCGATACTCGGCTGGACCGACATTCCGGGCCGCAAATCGTCGTGGGCAGCGCCCTCGAGCACGATCTTGACGGGAATGCGCTGGACGACCTTGGTGAAGTTGCCGGTCGCGTTGTCCGGCGGCAGCAGCGCGAATTCCTGGCCGCTTGCCGGCGCAAGGCTGTCGACATGTCCGTGGTAGGTGCGGCCCGGGAACATGTCGACCTCGATGTCGACGCGTTGGCCGGCATGGACGTCCGTGAGCTGCGTTTCCTTGTAGTTGGCGATCACGTAGACATCGCTGACCGGCACCACCGCCATCAGCTGCGTGCCTGCCTGTACGAACTGGCCGACGCGAAGCGTGCGGTTGCCGACCACGCCGTCGACTGGGGCGACGATGGTCGCGTAGGAGAGATTGAGTTCGGCCTGATGCCGGACGGCGACGTCACGGGCAAGCGCTGCCTTGGCTTCAGCCAACTCGGCGCGCAGAAGATCGACCTGCTTGACGGAGGCGTCGAGCGCCGCCGTATCGCGAACGATCGTTGCCTGGGCGGCGGCGATCGCCGAGGCGGTCTGCTGCGCCGTCTGCACGGGGGCGTAGCCGCTGGTGGCGAGGTTTGTGTAGCGCTTGTTGTTCTGTTCGGCGAAGGTCTCGTTGGCCCTGTCGACATCGAGCGTGGCACGCGCGGCGGCGATAGCGGACTGCTGGATGTCGAGCGAGGCCTGCTTGGCGTTGACCGTCGCTTCCGCGGCGGCGACCTCGGCGCTTGCCTCGTCGAGGGCAGTGCGCAGGTCGCGGTCGTCTATCCTTGCGAGCGCCTGGCCCGCCTTGACCGGCTGGTTGTCGCTGACGAGAACCTCCGAGAGATAGCCGGAAATCTTCGGCGCGACCGTCGTGCTGTCGGCCTTCACATAGGCGTCGTCGGTCGAGATCTCGAAGCGGCCGACCGTCCAGTAGTCGTGGCCGTAGTAGGCGGCGGCGCCGATGACGGCGATCGCCGCCGCGCCGAGCAACAGCCCGCGGCCGGCGCGCTTGCGGGCCGGCGCCTGGGCGGCGGGCGTTGCGGCTTCGGCGATACGGGGTGCCTTGCCGGCATCGAGCGTTTCGGGAAGGGCCTCCGCGGTTGTTTCCGTAGCGGGCGCGGCGTTGTTGTTGATGGCATGCAGCGTCTTGATCGACATTGCGTCTCTCTCCTGATGATGGTCGCCGTCGCTACCGGCCGCGGCCGCTCAAAGCGTTGAATTCCTGTTTAGGAAACTTGATATTTTCCAAAATAGGAATTACAACGGAGATGTCAATCAGAATTTGGAAAATACCGATGGTCGAAAATCACGAAATCGAGAAGAGGCCGCGAGGCCGACCGCAGGTGCGCTGCGACGACGATACGCGCGCCGTCATCCTCGAAGCTGCGAACCGACAGTTTCATGAGAACGGCTTTGCCGCGGCGAGCATCGCGGCCATCGCGCAGGAGGCGGGGGTCTCCACCAAAACCCTCTACCGGCTCTTCCCGACGAAGGCCGACCTCTTTTCGGACCTGATCACCGACCGTATCGGCCGCTTCCTGCACGTCCTCGATAGGAACATGCTCGCGACGATCGATCTGCGGGAGGGGCTGGAACGGATGCTGATCGCCTACGGTCGGCTGACGCTTTCGAGCGATACCGTCACCATGACGCGCCTGGTCATCGGCGAGTCGGACCGGTTTCCGGAGCTTGCGGCGTCCTTCTATGAGCGCGCGATCGTCAGAACCAATGCGCTGATGGAGGACTGGCTGCGACAACAGGTCGAGCGCGGCGTTATCCACCTCGACGATCCGCATGAAGCCTGCGGCATGCTGCGCGGGATGATGATCATGGAGCCGCAGCGCGCTTCCATGTTGCGCCAGCTGCCGCCGCCGAAAGCCGACGAAATTGTCGCGCGGGCAAAGGCTTGCGCGGATCTGTTCTTGAAGGGGTGCGCGCGTTGAAATCCCTTGTGCGTTCACGCCTGCCGAAGTGGTGCCGGTCGAAGACAAGCGGTTCATTCTGCGGTATTCCCACCCGGACAGGCGACGCGTGGCGATTGGAGAGGGTGCGATGAGGGACATCAACAGGCGGTTTGCCTGCGTCGATGACATGCAGGCGGAAGCTGCGCGACGGATGCCGCGGTTTGTCCACGATTACCTCATCGGGGGCCTCGGCCGGGAAAGCGCCGTTCGGCGCAATCTTTCCGATCTCCAGGAGGTGCAGCTTCTGCCGCGCTACCTGTCGGAGGCGGATCGGCCCGACATGAGCGCTACGCTATTCGGCAAGACCTACGCGGCGCCCTTCGCGGTCGCGCCGCTCGGTCTTGCGGGGCTGCTGTGGCCGGGCTGCGAGGTGCCGGTCGCCAGGGCCGCGGCCGCGCATGACATCCCGCATGTGCTCAGCACCTTCGCCAACCGCTCGATGGAAACCATCGGGCCGATCGTCGGCGAAAACGGATGGTTTCAGTTCTATCCGCCGAACGATCCTGCGATGGAAGCGGACATGATCCGGCGGGCGGCGCGGGCGGGATACCGCACGCTGGTGCTGACGGTCGACATTCCCGCGCCGACGCGCCGGGAGCGCGATATCCGCAACGGCATGTCTGTGCCGCCGATCCTCGATATGCGCACGCTCTGGCAGATCGCCACGCACCCGCAATGGGCGCGCCACGTGCTGCGCCACGGCATTCCGGACTTCGAAAATCTGTCTCCCTATTATCCCGCCGGCGGTTCGCTCCGGCAGTCGGCGCAATTCGTCGGACGCGTGATGCAAGGCCACATCGGCAGAGAGCATTTTGCCCGCCTGCGCGAGGCGTGGAAGGGGCAGCTCCTGGTCAAGGGCGTGCTCGATGTCGGCGAGGCCGCGCAATACCTTTCCCTCGGCGCCGATGGGCTGATCGTCTCCAACCACGGCGGCCGGCAGCTCGATGCGGCGCCAACCGCGGTTTCCATGTTGCCGGCGATGCGGCGCGAGCTTGGGGCAGAGGCGATCATTCTGGCCGACGGCGGCGTCCGCTCCGGCCTCGACGTTGCGAGAATGCTCGCGCTCGGGGCGAACTTGGTGCTGATCGGTCGCCCCTTCGTCTTCGCGAGCGCGGCGATCGGCGCCGACGGCGGGCAGCATCTCATCTCTATTTTGAAAGCCGAGCTTTTCGCCACCATGGCGCAGCTTGGATGCAACTCGGTTGGCGAACTGCCGTCTTTCCTCTATCGGGGTGGTCAGGCTTGATGGTGAATGGGAGCGCAGCGATGACGGTGGTCGAAGAGCTGATCGATGCCCTCGGCGCGGAGACAGTGCTGGTCGGGGAGGCGGTGGGTGAGCGTTACCGCAGCGATGCCAGCCTCTCGGGCCGTGTGTTGCCGATAGCGGTTCTGCGGCCGGCAAGCGTCGAGGCCGTGGTTCTGGCCCTTGCCATCTGCAACCGCCACGGCCAAGGCATCGTGCCTCAGGGCGGGTTGACGGGGCTTGCCGGCGGCGCCAACGCCGGCGATGGCGAGATCGCGCTCTCGCTGGAACGGTTGTCGGGTGTCGAAGAGATCGATACCGCCGCAGCCACGATGACGGTCAGGGCCGGAACGCCGCTTCAGGTGGCGCAGCATGCGGCAGAGCAGGCGGGTTTTCTGCTGCCGATCGATCTCGGTTCGCGGGGCAGCTGCCAGATCGGCGGCAATCTGTCGACCAACGCCGGCGGCATCCGGGTCATCAGGCACGGGGTGACGCGCGACAACGTGCTCGGGCTGGAAGCGGTGCTTGCCGACGGGACGGTCCTGTCTTCTCTCAACAAGATGATGAAGAACAACACCGGCTACGACCTTCGCCAGCTTTTCATCGGTGCGGAAGGCACGCTCGGCATCATCACGCGCGCGGTTCTCAAGCTGAAGCCGCTTGCCCGTGGCCGCCAGACCGCGCTCTGTGCTTTGGAGAGCTATGAGGCGGTGCTCGGGCTTCTCGACCTTGCCCGGAGGGAACTTGCCGGCCTGTCCGCCTTCGAGGCCATGTGGGCGAGCTTTTTCGCCTTCAATACGCAAGGGCTGGGCCTTCGCTTTTTCGAGGCCGATTACCCCTTCACCGTCATCATTGAGCAGGAGACGAGAGGGGATGAGCGCGATACCGAAGGATTCGAAGCTTTCTTGGGTGCGGCGTTGGAGGAGGGCATCATCGCCGACGCGCTGATCGCCCAATCGGAAAAGGAACGCGAAAGCTTCTGGGCGGTGCGCGAGGGAGCGCCCCTCGATCGGCTGCCGTCGCTGGTCAATTTCGACGTGAGCCTTGCGATAGGCATTCTCGACGAATTCGCAGCCGCCTGCGAAGCCGAACTTCTTGCCCGTTTTCCAGGCGCGCACGTTTCCTTCTTCGGGCATGTGGGAGACAGCAATCTGCATATCGCCGTTTCCGTCGGGGATGGTTCAGATGAAACGCTGCATGAGATCGACGCCATCACCTATGGGCTGGTCCGGAAGTTCGGCGGGTCGGTTTCCGCCGAGCACGGTATCGGCACGCTGAAACGCGACTATCTCGGCTACTCCCGCAGCGCCGCCGAACTCGAGGTCATGCGCCGCATCAAGTCGGCGCTCGACCCGAAGGGGATACTCAACCCCGGCAAGGTGATCCCGCCGGGCTGAGGGGGCTCTTCAGCATTTCTGAGTTCGTCAATTTTCCGCCACACCTCCGACATCTGGCCGTTGCAAGGGCATGCTAGTCAAGGCTCGCAAACGAGGGAGAATGACATGACGGAGATGACGATATCGGAGGTCCTGCGCGACCCGTTGATACGCCTGGTGCTCCGCGCCGATGGCACGAGCCTCAGCACCTTTGCCCATTTGTTGAAAGCCGCTGCCCGCGAACGCGGCGCGGCACGCCGCAATATTCCTGCTTTGCCCTATTTCCCGGCGCACGAGGAAAATCCGGCAAGGCATTGACCTCCAAGCCGCGACGACACAAATCCAGCCCGGCCAGCGACCGCATCGAACAATCGGTGCGGTCGCAGTTTTTTTAGCTTCAGTACTTCGGGGGAACGTAGAGTTCCGGCGGCAGGACCTTGCGCTCGTAGTTGGGATTGAAGATGCGCTCGGGCAGGGCAATTTCCTCGTGCGGCACCGGTTCGTAGGGGATCTGGGTGAGCAGGTGATCGATGCAGTTGAGCCGCGCCCGCTTCTTGTCGTTGCCCTCGACAATGTGCCACGGCGCCTCGGGAATGTTGGTGCGTGCGAACGTCTCTTCCTTGGCTTTCGTGTAGTTCTCCCAGCGGACGCGCGATTGCAGGTCCATCGGAGAAAGCTTCCACTGCTTCAGCGGATCGTGGATGCGCATCAGGAAGCGCATCTGCTGCTCCTCGTCGGTGATCGAGAACCAGTACTTGACGAGGCGGATGCCGGAACGCACCAGCATGCGCTCGAATTCCGGCACGTCGTTGAAGAATTGCTCGACCTGGTCTTCGGACGCGAACCCCATGACGCGCTCGACGCCGGACCGGTTGTACCAGGAGCGGTCGAAGAGAACGATCTCGCCGCCCGCCGGCAGATGCGGCACGTAGCGCTGGAAATACCATTGCGTCTTTTCGCGGTCGCTCGGCGCCGGCAGCGCGACGACGCGGGCGATGCGCGGATTGAGGCGCTGGGTGATGCGCTTGATGACGCCGCCCTTGCCGGCGGAGTCGCGGCCTTCGAAGACGACGACGACCTTTTCCTTGTGATAGGCGACCCAGTCCTGCAGCTTGATCAGCTCCGACTGCAGCGCCAGCAGCGCGCGGAAATAGTCGATGCGCGGCATCGATGGCGGATGCGTCTTGCGGTAGATCTTGCGGATCTCCATCGAGAGCGCGGGCTCGGAGAGCTCGAGTTCATAGTCCTCGTCGAGCGTATCGGCCAGCTCCGCCTCCAGCCAGTCCTGCCCCTCGTTGCCCGTCAGCGTGCTCATTGAAGTCCTCCAGCAAAGATAACCTCGCGCTTATGCCACGGCCGTGTAACAAATTTGAAACAGGCGCCCGTGCGACCATGCCATCGCGTCGACATGGGGCACGGCCAAGTAGAGCGTGAAACGATATTTTGGCAAGCGAGCAGTCGGATTTGCCGCCGCCTATTCGCCATTCCGGCCCGACTTGAAAGGCTTCACTGGCCTGCCGTGATATTCCGGGCGTTGACTTGGGACGACGATTTGGCTTCCATCAGATTTAAGAAAAATGGAGGGACGCCTCCTGGGGGATCGTCAATGCAACGACTTCGCCTTTTGACCGTGTGGAATTCGCTCCCGCGATGGATCGCCCGGGTCGCGTTGACGGCCGGGATAGGACTATGGCTTGCGGCGACAGGATCGGCGCAGGAGCAACCGAGCCATGCTTTTGCGGGGAAGATGACGTCCGAACAGGTCGAAAAGCTCGTCGATCTCTGGCATCAGTACTTTTCCGGTGCGCATGACCTCATGGATCGGCGTGCCGCCTTCGAGAGCTTCATGGCAACCACGCCCGAGCCGACGCGTGTGCAGACACGCCATGTCGATGCCGACGGCGTTCCCGCCGATCTCATCTTGCCGGCAAGGCTGCACTACTCGCCCGGTCACAGGGCGATCCTGTTCGTTCACGGCGGCGGATTTTACGGTGGATCGCTGCGCACCCACCGCAACGTCGCTTCAGCACTCGCCAAGGCCGCTTCCGCCGATGTGCTGCTGATCGATTACCGGCGCGTGCCCGAGGCGATCTACCCCCGGCAGATCCAGGATACGCTGACAGCCTACCGATGGCTGTTGGAGCAAGGATACCTCAGCGAGAACATCTCCATCGTCGGTGATTCCGTTGGTGGAAACCTCGCGATCGAGATGGTGCTGCGCCAGATGCAGGCGAAGGAACCGCCCCCGGCCTCGGTCGTGGTGATGAGCCCGGTGATCGATCTTGCCGCGACCGGCAGCTCCATCGACGAGAATGCCGACGGCGATCCCTTGATCAGCAGGGGCTATCTCGAGCTTTTCAGCAAGGCATATCTCGGCAATACGTCGCCTGACGACCCGTCGGCATCTCCCCTCTACGCGGATTTGAAGGGATTCCCGCCGCTGTTGATCCAGGTCGGCTCAAGGGAAGCCCTGCTCGACGACAGCCTGCGCCTCGCCCGCAAGGCGGGGCAGGCGCATGTGCCCGTCACCCTCGAGATCTGGCCCGGCATGGTTCATCAGTGGCAGCTGTTTCCCTTCTGGGTGCGCGACGCGCGGCGGTCGAACGACAGCGCGGCGGCCTTCATCGAAGGCCATTTCGCCGAGCACTGATTGTTTCAGGGAGAAGGATCGAAACCTTTGTCTTTCGCAATTCCGGAACCGCGTCACGCTTTTCCTGGAATTGCGCTAGCGCTGTGCTGCCCGTTGCGGCAATGGCGGCATCATGCTGCGCTGCGGCGCCTGTATCATCGTAACCACGAGCGCAAGCGAAAAGGCAATCGCGGCGACGAGCATGGCGAGGCCAACGAACCATGGGCGAACTTGCATAGGCTTATCCTCCCCGTTTTGGCGAAGCGCTCGTGGCGTTCCGCTCGCCCGGCGGCGGCTGTCTCACGCTCCTCTCAAAGCGTGTGGCGTGTATCGGGTCGTTCGAACGTCGGACTAGGTCTCGCCAGCCAGGCACGGCCCGACAGCACGATGGCTCCGAGCGCGACGCCCCACAGGGCGCCGGCCATGCCGACGATGGTATCGAGCGGCGACAGGCCGGAGCCCATCGCCAGGCCGTGCGCGATGCTCAGCCCGCACACGCTTGCGATCATTGCGAGGCAGACGAAAGAGGGCGCCAGCGGATAGGCCAGGCGCATCAAGAGGCCGGCCAGGCCAAACGCCACCAACTGGTCGATATCATAGGGATTGGCGATCACGCCCTGCCATTGCCCGTGAAACAGCAATACGGCAGCGAGTACCGCGACATAGAACCATGCGCCAATCTTCAAAACGCGATCCGACATCATGCTTATGGTATAGCACTTAAGTAATAAATTCCAAAATCGGACGACGTACTTGCGACGCTTTCTCACAACTTCACCGCACACGTTTTATGTGAAGGTGAAACACGAAGAGAACGCGTAATGTTCCCAAGGCATGGAATTCTTTCGGTTTTGTGGCGAACCCTTTGCCCGTTGTCGGGCGAAAACAGCCTGGGACATTCCCCGCCGGCGCATTTGCCGCACTTAAAAGGCGAGAAACGTGCGAAACAGGCCGAAAATGGCACAACCATCGCATTGCTAAAAATGCCAAAAGAATGAATTAGATTATTCTAAACCATTCAATGGAAAGAGCTGACGCGTGGGGCTGGGGCAAAGAAGGAATCGCAAGCAACGGGTGAGATTGCGTGACGTGGCGGAACGGGCGGGTGTCAGTCCGATCACTGTCTCGCGCGCGCTGCGCAATCCCGGGATCGTCTCCGAAGAGCTGCGTGAAACGGTTCTGAGAATCGTCGAGGAGATGGGCTACACGCCGGATCTCGCCGCCCGCGCGCTCGCCAGCCGCCACAGCGGTGTCGTCGGCGTCTTGACGCCGATGTTGAGCCAGCAGGTTTTCGCAGGAACCATGCGCGGCATCGAGGACCGGATGCGCAAGACCGACCTCTACCTGCAATACGCCAACACCGCCTATCGCGCCGATGACGAGCTCTGGCAGACGCGGGCTTTCCTCGCCCATAACCCGGCAGGCATCATCATCGCCGGCGCCGAGCGCTATGCCGAGCTGGAGCCGATCATCGCGCGTGCCCCTTGTCCGGTGGTGCATATCATCGACGTCAGTCAGGAGCCCGACACACTCGCTGTCGGCATATCCCACAAGGAGGCAGCCGTGCAGGCGGTCGGCTTCATGCTGTCGCGCGGCTATCGCCGCATCGCGATGATCGGCGGGCGCGTCAATCTGCGCGCGCGTCTGCGCATCGAGGGTTATTCCCAGGCGATGCACGAGGCGGGCCTCTTCGATGAGGCGCTGATTTTGCACGACGCCGCCAACACCGGGGTATCGCGCGGCGCCCGCCTCGTCGGCGAATTGCTTGACCGTGTGCCGGACCTCGACGGCGTCTTCTGCCAGAACGACGACGTGGCGCTTGGCGCACTATTCGAATGCCAGCGTCGCGGCATTCGCGTGCCGGAGGATTTCGGCGTCTGCGGTTTTAACGATCTGGAGTTTGCCGCTGCGGTGCAGCCGGCACTGACCACGGTGAACGTTCCGCGTCATTCGATAGGCTTTCAAGCAGCCGACATGCTGATGCGCGCGATCGAAGGCTCGGGTCCGCCGGAGCCAAAGCTGGAACTTAGCTTCACCGTCACGCCGCGCGGAACGACGCGATAGAGCGTTTGTTTTTACGCAATCTCGGACGGAACACCGCGTCATACTCTTCCTGGAACTGCGATAGAGAAAGGGGCCGATCGGCCCCTTTTCGTTTCGTCAGATGTCGCTCGCCGCGTTCGCCCATAGTTCGGCGGCCTGCGCCGACGTCATGCGCCGGACGTCGGCTTCGTCGCGCCGGTTGACAAAGACGGCGCTTGCCATGATCTGCTCGGCAAGGTCGGCCGGAAGCGACAGGACCACTCTTGCTTCTTCACTATGCAGGCCGCTCACATCGGTGCGCTTGCCCGTGATCATACCGCCGGCGACCGTATTGTTGGTTTCCGGGTCGATCAGAATGAAGGAGCCGCTTGAGCGGTTCTGTTCGTAGGGATCGAAGACCGCGGCCTGGTCGAAGGCGAGATGTACCTTGCCGATGGCGTTCATCGGCAGGCGTTCCGCCGGGTTCCACGCCCCGCTCTTCAGTTCGAGCTGGCTTACCGGCTGCACCTCGACGCGCTGGCGGCGGCTGCCGCTCTTCAGCCAATAGCGCTTGCCGGGCTCGATGCCTTCCGGCTGCAACGCCACGAGGTGCGCGTCGAAGGCGAGGCCCACCTGGGGCTGGCTGTCGATGGAAACGATCATATCGCCGCGCGCGACGTCGACCTGGCGGTCGAGCACGAGCGTGATCGCGTCGCCGGCAACGGCCGCATTGCGCACGAGATCGAAGGTGACGATCTTGGAGACGTTGGCAACGTTGCCGGAGGGCAGGATGACGACGCTGTCACCCGGCTTGACGGCGCCGCCGGCGACCGTACCCTGATAGCCGCGGAAGCTTTCGCCGGGCCGGGAAACGCGCTGCACCGACAGGCGAAAACCGACTGTCTGCGACGAACGCACCGTGGCCATTTCCAGCGTCTCGACCAGGGTCGGGCCGGTGTACCAGGGCATCGCGGCCTGGCCCGAATAGACGACGTTCTCGCCCTTCAACGCCGACATCGGGATCGCCGTGATCTGCTTGACGCCCAGCGAAAGCGCGAATTCCTTGAATTCGTGGGTGATCTTCTCGAAGCCGGCGCGGTCGTAGTTCGTCAGGTCGATCTTGTTGATCGCAAGCACGAACTGCTTGATGCCGAGAAGCGAGGCGATCGTGGCATGGCGCCGGGTCTGCTCGAGAATGCCCAGGCGGGCATCGATCAGGAGCACCGCCAGGTCCGCCGTCGAAGCGCCGGTTGCCATGTTGCGGGTATACTGCTCATGGCCGGGTGTGTCGGCGACGATGAAGGAGCGTTTGTCGGTCGAGAAGTAGCGATAGGCGACATCGATGGTGATGCCCTGTTCGCGCTCGGCCTGCAGACCATCGAGCAGCAGCGCGAAATCGGGGAGGCCGAGATCGTTCTGCTTGCCGGTGGAGTCGCGACGCAAGGTGGCGGCCTGGTCTTCCTTGACGGCCTTGGTGTCCCAGAGGAGCCGGCCGATCAGGGTGGACTTGCCGTCATCGACACTGCCGCAGGTGATCAGACGCAGCGGGCGCGTGTCGCGCGTCGCCGACGCGAACTCGGCGGCGGGCACGGCAAGGGCGGTTGCGGTTGCAGCTGCGGTCATCTCAGAAATATCCTTCACGCTTCTTCTTTTCCATCGAGCCGGATTGATCGCGATCGATGGCGCGGCCCTGGCGCTCCGAGACGGTGGCAACCTCGAGCTCCGCGATGATGTCTTCAAGGGTGGTGGCGCTGGAGCGGATCGCTCCCGTCAGTGGAAAGCAGCCGAGCGTGCGGAAGCGGATGACTTCCTCGCGCTTCGCCTCGCCCGGCAATAGCTCCAGCCGCGGATCGGCGGCCATGATCATCATGCCGTCGCGCTCGACGACCGGGCGCTTCTCGGCGAAATAAAGCGGCACGATCGGGATGTCCTCGGCCTGGATGTAGCGCCAGATATCGACCTCGGTCCAATTGGAAAGCGGGAAGACGCGCACGCTCTCGCCCTTGCGGATCTGGCCGTTATAGACGTTCCACAGTTCCGGGCGCTGGTTGCGCGGATCCCAGCGATGGTCCGGGGTGCGGAAAGAGTAGATGCGCTCCTTGGCGCGCGAGGCTTCCTCGTCGCGGCGGGCGCCGCCGAAGGCGGCGTCGTACTGCCCGGCATCGAGCGCCTGGCGCAGCGCTTCCGTCTTCATGATGTCGGTGTAGCGCGCGGAGCCATGGGTGAACGGGGTGACGTTCTCCGCCTTGCCGCGCGGATTGGTGTGCGCGATGAGATCGAGATCGTACTTCTTCACGATCTCGTCGCGGAAGGCGATCATCTCCTTAAACTTCCAGCCGGTGTCGACGTGAAGCAGCGGGAAGGGGATGCGGCCCGGATAAAACGCCTTGCGCGCCAGGTGCAGCAGCACGGAGCTATCCTTGCCGATCGAATAGAGCATCACCGGACGCTCGAACTCGGCTGCCACCTCACGGAAAATGTGGATGGACTCGTTTTCCAGCGCCTTCAGATGCGGGTCGAGCGGCGGCTTTGTGCTCTGCGGATTGTGCAGCTCCGTGTCGGGACGGCTGAGAGGCATGTCTTACTCCAAACTTTCAAATATGCGCGGCCTGGGAGTGGCCTAAGGTCAATTCGGTCTTTGGTTGCGGGAGGTATTGCCGCAGACGGGATTATTGCGCGGCGGCTGCGGCTTCCTCGGCGACGTGAAGGCCGCATTCGCGCGTCTCGTCGTTTTCCCACCACCAGCGCCCGGCACGCTCCGGTTCTCCGGGCTTGATGGCGCGCGTACAGGGCTCGCAACCGATCGAGGGGTAGCCGCGTTCATGCAGCGGGTTGACGGGAACGCCGTTGGCTTCGACGAAGGCGCGAATTGCCTCGATGTCCCAATCGGCAAGCGGATTGATCTTCAGGAGATGGCGTTCGGTATCGTATTCGGCAAAGGGCGTCTCGGCACGATTGGACGACTGGCCACGGCGAAGACCGGTGATCCAGACGGCAGCGCCCGAAAGCGCCCGTGCCAGGGGCTTCACCTTGCGCACGCCGCAGCAAGCGTGGCGGGCCTCGACGCTCTCGTAAAAGCCGTTCAGGCCATACTTTTCGGCATAGGCGTCGATATCGGCCTGTTCCGGGTGAAAGCGCTTGATGGCGATGTCGTACTGCGTTTCCGTCTCGGAAATTAGCGCGACTGTCTCGGGAAAGAGGCGGCCGGTCTCAAGCGTCGCGATTTCGATCGGAAGGCGGTGGGTGCCGATCTCGGCCGCGATCACCTGATCCTCGATGCCGAGCGATGTGGTGAAGACGGCGCGGCCGCCGAGACCGGCAACGAGCGACAACCGGCCGGCAAGGTCGAGCCCAGCCAGCGTCGCGCTCAGTTGAGCCGCATCTTCGATAGGGTTGATGGCAGTCATGGAGATTCCTGTCCTGATATTGGCCGGAGTATCGCAGCTTGGGGCCAAGGCGGACAGAAAAAGGCATTTCGAAAGTCAGCGGATGCGGAGCAAATATCTCTCTGAAAGCCGGGGCAGCCGGAAAACCAGCCGCTTCGACTTCGCAGTCGTTCCAATTATGCCGCAATGCGGCGCTCCGTCGAACTGCGCGTCGCGCTCCGCCGGAAGGAATGCCTCTAATGTCTATAAGAATAGTAGAGTTACACGCTGCTTGTCAACGGGAAACCGGAAGTGATGGCGCTCAGGCTGCGGAATGCGCATTTTTGAGCTAGAGTGAGACTCATGGCCGCGCTTCGAAAACAAGGCCAAGCCGCTTGTAATTGCACCGCTTTCCGGTTTGTTCAAATTCCGTTCAGGCAAGACGTGCGATGAAGGGCGACAACTTCCGGTGCGATCCGTGTTTTGTCGGTCGCAAGTGTGTGTGGACGGGTTCGAAATGATCACCCAGAAAGCAAAATACGCGCTCAGGGCGCTGGCCGCTCTCGCTCAGGCGGATCCGGCCGAGCCGACGATGATCTCCGATATCGCCGCGCAGCAGAAAATACCGAAGAAGTTCCTGGAACAGATCCTGCTCGATCTCAAGCATCAGGGCATCGTTGCCAGCCGTCGCGGCAAGCAGGGCGGCTACCTGCTCCTGAAGCCCGCCGACGAGATCACGTTCGGGGAAATCCTGCGCATCATCGACGGCCCGATCGCTCCGCTGCCGTGTCTGTCGCTCACGGCCTATCGGCCCTGCGACGATTGCGACGGCGAACAGACCTGCGAGATCCGCCACGTCTTCGCGAAGGTCGCCGAGGCCACCCGCAGGGTGCTGTTCTCCACCACCATCGCCGACGCCGTCGAGGCGCCACGGGGCGCGGAAGTGACGCGGCTTCTGGCTTAGCGCTCCAGGATCGTTGTTGATCACTCGTCGTTTTCGCGCGGTATGAGGGCAGCGCGGTCAGAATCATTCCCTGGATGGAGGTCCGCTGCTGTTGGTGACACGAAACATCAAAGATTTCCCTGCCGATAGCCCCGGTGTTCGCGTTCCCTATATGCGCTGATCACCGGTCGCTCGTCTCCCAGCGCGGGCTGATCCAGGGCTGCTGGTTGGAGCGGGCGAGGGGCTGTCTGCCAAGGATATGGTCGGCCGCCTTTTCGCCGGTCATGATCGACGGGCCGTTGAGGTTGCCGTAGGTGATGTGCGGGAAGATCGAACTATCGGCGACGCGCAAGGCATCGACGCCGATGACGCGGGTCTCGTGATCGACGACCGCCATCGGGTCGTCGCGGTCGCCCATCTTGCAGGTGCCGCAAGGGTGGTAGGCGCTCTCCAGGTGCTCGCGCAGGAATGCATCGATCTCGTCGTCGGTCTGCACATGCTCGCCCGGCTGGATTTCCGGCCCGCGATAGGGCTCGAATGCCTTCTGCCCGAAAATCTCGCGTGTCAGCCGCACGCAATGGCGGAATTTCTGCCAGTCTTCAGGATGGCTCATATAGTTGAAGCGGATGACCGGATCGGCCTTCGGGTCGGCGGAACGCAGCGTGACGCTGCCGCGCGACTTCGACAGGTTGTAGCCGACATGCACCTGGAAGCCATGGCTCTTGGCGGCGGCCTTGCCGTCGTAGCTGATGGCGACGGGAAGGAAGTGATACTGGATGTCCGGTTGCTTGACGCCGGCGCTCGAGCGAAGGAAGGCGCAGGCCTCGAATTGGTTGGAGGCACCGAGCCCGGACTTGAACAGCATCCATTGCGCGCCCGCCACCCCCTGCCAGAACCACGGCAGCCACGAATAGAGGGTGACCGGCTTCAGGCTGATCTGCTGGAAATAGAACTCCATGTGATCCTGAAGGTTGGCGCCGACGCCCGGGCGGTCGGCCTTGACCTCGATCCCCATCTCTTGCAGGTGCTCGGCAGGGCCGATGCCCGACAGCATCAGGAGCTTCGGGGAGTTGAAGGAGGAAGCCGAGACGATCACCTCGCGGTTGGCCCTGACGACCTCGATCTTGCCGCTGCGCTCGATTTCCACGCCAACGGCGCGGCCGTCCTCGATGACGATCCGCCGCGCGAAACCGCGCAGCAGGCGCACGTTCGGCCGCTTCAGAGCCGGCTTCAGGTAGGCGTTGGCGGCCGACCAGCGCCGCGCCTGCCAGATGGTCTGTTCCATCAGGCCGAAACCTTCCTGCTTGCTGCCGTTGTAATCGTCGGTCGTCTCGAAACCCGCCTGCCTGCCGGCATCGACGAAGGTGCGGAAGAGGGGATTGGCGACGCCGCCGCGCTGGACATGCAGCGGCCCGTCGCCACCCCGCCAGCCTTCCTCGCCGCCGTGGCTGTGTTCCATGCGCTTGAAGTAAGGAAGCACGTCCGCATAGGCCCAGCCGCGCGCGCCAAGCTCCTCCCAGCGGTTGAAATCCTCGGCATGGCCGCGGACATAAACCATGCCGTTGATCGATGACGAGCCGCCGATCACCTTGCCGCGCGGGGCGGTGATGCGCCGGTCGTTGAGGTTCGGCTCGGGCTCGGAGAGATAGCCCCAATTGTAGCGATCCATGCTCATCGGCCAGGCAAGGGCCGCCGGCATCTGGATGAACGGCCCAAGATCGCTGCCGCCGAACTCCAGCACAAGCACGGAATGCTTACCGTCTTCCGAGAGGCGGTAGGCAAGCGCCGAGCCCGCGGAACCGGAACCTACGATGATGAAATCTGCTTGCATCATTCGCAACTCTCAGTTGATGCCGGTTCCGTCGATGCGCTGAAGCGCATCGCGGTTGCCCTTAAGGTCGATCTCGACGATCTCGTGATCTAGGATCATCTCAATACGGCGCCTCGACTTTGCCCATGCCGACATAGACCGTCTTCAGTTCCGAATAGTGTTCCAGCGCGGCCAGCGAGTT
This sequence comes from Rhizobium sp. RAF56, assembly GCF_052113965.1. Classification (NCBI taxonomy): domain Bacteria; kingdom Pseudomonadati; phylum Pseudomonadota; class Alphaproteobacteria; order Hyphomicrobiales; family Rhizobiaceae; genus Rhizobium; species Rhizobium sp. RAF56. Next base: position 86,306 of record NZ_JBFRDU010000016.1, on the reverse strand, counting down.
TTCGCGGCCGAAGCCGGATTGTTTCGAGCCGCCGAAGGGGATTTCGACTGGGCAGAGGTTGTAGGTGTTGATCCACAGCGTGCCGGCGTTCAGCCGGTCGACGACGCGGTGGGCGCGGGAAAGCTCGGCGGTGAAGACGCCGCCGGAAAGGCCGAACTCGGTGGCATTGCCGCGCGCGATCACCTCGTCCTCGTCGTCGAAGTCGAGCACGCACATCACCGGCCCGAAGATCTCCTCGCGCGCGATCGTCATCTCGTCGGTCACGTCGGCAAAGACGGTCGGCTGCACGTAGTAGCCTTCGCCGGCGACGTTGTTCGGGATGCCGCCGCCGGTGACGAGCGTCGCGCCCTCCGCCTTGCCCTTCTCGATATAGGAAAGCACTTTTTCGCGCTGGGCGAAGGAAACCATGGGGCCGATCTGCGTCGTCTCGTCGAGCGGATCGCCGATCCGCATGGCGTCGGTGCGTGTCTTCAGCCGCTTCAGGAACTCCGCCTTGATTGCGCGCTGAACGAAGACGCGCGTGCCGTTCGAGCAGACCTGGCCGGTCGAATAGAAATTGCCGAGCATGGCGCCGCCGATGGCGCTGTCGAGGTCGGCGTCGTCGAAGACGATCAGCGGCGACTTGCCGCCGAGTTCCATCGTCACATGCTTCAGCTGTCCGGCGGCCGCCGCCGCGACCTTGCGGCCGGTCGGCACGGAGCCTGTGAGCGAGACCTTGGCTACGTCGGGATGGTTGATGAGCAGCGGGCCGGTGTTCCGGTCGCCCTGAATGACGTTGTAGAGGCCTTTCGGAAGGCCCGCTTCATGCAGGATCTCGGCGATTTTCAGCGCGCCGAGGGGGGTGTTCTCCGATGGCTTGAAGACCATGGCGTTGCCGGCGGCAAGCGCCGGTGCGCCTTTCCAGCAGGCGATCTGCTGCGGATAGTTCCAGGCCCCGATGCCGACGCAGACGCCGAGCGGCACACGCTTGGTATAGGCGAAGTCCTGACCGAGCGGGATATAGTCGCCGTTGAGCCCGGCGGCGGCGATGCCGCCGAAGAACTCGAAGCTGTCCGCCCCCGAGGTCGAGTCGGCGACGATGGTTTCCTGTATCGGCTTGCCGGTATCCAGCGTTTCGAGCTCGGAAAGCTCGCGGTTGCGCTCGCGCATGATGTCGGCGGCGCGCTTGAGAACGCGCCCGCGAGCCGTCGGGCTCATCGCGGCCCATTCCGGCTGGGCGCGTTTGGCGGCAGCAATTGCCTTTTCGACGATCGCGGGTGTGGCGGCGTGCAGCCGCGCGATCACCTCGCCGGTTGCCGGATAGAGGCTTTCGATGACGGTGCCGTCGGTGTCCTCGACGTATTCGCCGTCGATGAAATGGGAAGCTTTCGGTTGGGCGCGCATCAGAGGACCCTCAGTTCTTCGTAGGAGACCATGACATGCTCGCGAAAGGCGGGCCGCTCGGTCAGGTTTCGGTAGTAGCGCTGCAGCCGCTCATGGGCGGGGCGCTCGATGGAGATGTCGAAATAGCGGTAGAGGAGATGGCCGAACTGGATGTCGGCGAGCGTCAGCTTATCGCCGGCGAGAAAGGCGTGCCGCTCGAGCTGCCGCTCGGCGATATCGAACTTGGCGGCAAGCGCGGCGATGGCGGCCTTGATGGCGGCATCGTCGCGAAGATGCGGCGCGGTCCTTACCACCCGCCAGAAGATCGGCGCGGAGAAATTCAGCGCCACATTGATCTTCGACCACTCGGCCCATTTGTCGACCTGAGCGCGGCGCGCCGGGTCCTTCGGCCAGAAGTCGTCCGTGCCGTAGCGGTCGGCGAGGTATCGGAGGATCGCGGCCGACTCCCACAGCGGCTCGCCGTCGTCGTCGCGCAATACGGGCACGGTCCCATTCGGGTTCAACGCCAGAAATTCCGGCGTGTTGTTGACCCCGTAGGTGAAGCCGGCGTCGATCCGGTCGTAGCCAAGTCCGAGCTCGCCGATGCACCACAACACGGCCTGGACATTCGACGACGATTTGCGGCCCCATACGGTCAGCATCTTCACTCTCCCCTGGGATAGCGTTTGGATTCCTCGAGGATGTTGAGGTCCATGTGGTTGCGCATATAGCGCTCGGAAGCCTTTTGCAGCGGCTGGTGGTCCCATGGGTAGTAGGCGCCGTTTCTCAGCGCCTCGTAGACCACCCAGCGCCGCGCCTGGCTCTCGCGCACGGCAGCGTCGAAGGCGGCCATGTCCCAGCGCTTTTCGCGTTTCTGCCTGAAGGCTGCGATGACGTCGGCGTAAGCCCGATCGGCGGCGAGATTTTTCAGTTCCAGCGGGTCCGCTTCGAGATCGAAGAGCTGCTCCGGATCGAGTTCGCAGTGAACGTATTTCCACTTGCCCTCGCGGATGCAGACGAGAGGCGCATAGGAGCCTTCGGCGGCATATTCCATCAACACCGGCTCCGTGCGCGGCATACCTGCTATCATTGGCACGAGGCTGATGCCGTCCGTCCAGGGCGCGATCTCCTCAAGCGAAATCCCGGCGAGGGCTGCGAGCGTCGGCGTCACGTCGAGATTGGAGGTCGGCGCAAGATGCAGGCCGGGTGCAATCCCCGCGCCTGATATCATCAGGGGTACCCGCACCGAGCCCTCGAAGAAGTTCATCTTGAACCACAAGCCGCGCTCGCCAAGCATGTCGCCGTGATCGGAGCAGAAGACGATGCAGGTCTCGTCGAGCATGCGCGTGCGCGACAGCGTGTCGATCAGTTCGCCGATCTTCTCGTCGAGATAGGAGATGTTGGCGAAATAGGCGCGACGCGAACGGCGCGTATGTTCGTCGGTGACGTCGAAGTTCCCGTAGTCGCAGGAATGAACGATCCGCTTCGAATGCGGGTCCTGCTCGTCTTCGGCAAGTGCGCCGACCTCCGGCAGGAGATGCTCGCAATCCTCGTAGAGATCCCAGAACTTTTTCCGGGCCACGTAAGGGTCGTGCGGGTGGGTGAAGGAAACGGTGAGGCACCAGGGGCGGCGGCCCTCGTCATCGCGCTCGCGCGCAAGATGATAGAGCTTCTGGTTAGCGAGGAAGGCGACCTCATCGTCATATTCCATCTGGTTGGTGATCTCGGCGATGCCACCGCCCGTGACCGAGCCGAGATTGTGATACCACCAGTCGATGCGCTCGCCGGGCTTGCGGTAATCAGGCGTCCAGCCGAAATCGGCGGGGTAAATATCGGTCGTCAGCCTCTCCTCGAAACCGTGCAGCTGGTCAGGGCCGACGAAATGCATCTTGCCGGAGAGTGCCGTGTAATAGCCGGCGCGGCGCAGGTGATGGGCATAGGTGGGGATGGAGGAGGCGTATTCGGCGGCGTTGTCGTAAACACGGGTGCGGCTCGGCAGCTGGCCGGCCATGAAGGAGGCGCGCGCGGGCGCACAAAGCGGCGAGGAGGTATAGTTGTTGCGGAAGCGCGCCGAGCGGGCGGCAAGCGCCTTCAGATGCGGCGTATGCAGAAAATCCGCCGGGCCGTCGGGAAAGAATTTTCCGTTCAGCTGGTCGACCATGATGATCAGGATATTCGGTTTTCCAGTCACTCGCATTGTCCGCTTTGCTGTTGGTTGCCTTGTTTGCCTTGGAGCTGTCACGCCTCTTACCCTCACCCACTCCCCGCGAGCGGGGAGGCCGTCGAAGGGCGAATGAGAGGTGTCAGCGTCGCAAGTTGTCTCGTCACATAGTCCTCCGTCAGCGCGATCGAGGCGTCGGTGCCGAGCGGCGCTGACTTCAGACTCTGGCGGATATAGAGCCCGTCGATCATCGCAGCCGCGCCCTCGGCGATGCGTTCCGCGTCATCGGAGTTGCAGAGGTGGCGCAGATTGGCGATGAGGTTCGAGCGCAGGCGGCGCGCATAGATGACGAGGAAGCGGCGCGTCTCCTCAGAGCGCTGCGCCTCGGCATAAAATGCAAGCCAGGCAGCGATGGTTTCCGGCGCGAACTGGTCCGCCTGGAAGCTGACGCGGATCAGCGCCGAAAGTTTTTCGCGCGTCGTCGTCGCTGCCTTGAGGGCCGCGACCGTATCGTCTCGAAGCTGCCGCAGAAGCGCGCGGATGGTCGCGAGCAGCAGGTGCTCCTTGCTGCCGAAATAATGATGGGCAAGGGCGGCGGAAACGCCGGCCTCCTTGGCGATATCGGACATGGTGACGCTCAGCGAACCGTGATCGCCAATCACCCGCAGCGCTGCGTCTACCAGCGCCTTGCGGCGCACAGGCTCCATTCCGACCTTCGGCATAGCGAACTCCTCGCTTTGAAGGCTATTCTTGATTGAGCCGCCAATCAACAAAAATCGCGTGCAATTTGCACGATGCTCCCGCAACATATTCGGCGGGGATCATAGGGAGGGTACGATCATGGCCGATGCTTACGAGCAGGCGTCATTGCAGGAACTTAGGGTCAAATGGGGATGGTTCGTGGCGCTTGGCCTGCTGCTTCTTGCGTGCAGCCTACTCGCTTTCGCCAATCTCTTCATCGCCACGGTCGTCTCGGTTTACTACGTCGGCATACTGATGCTGCTTGGCGGCGTCGTCTACCTGGTGCACGCTTTCCAGGTGCGCGGCTGGGAACACTTTCTCTCCTGGGCGCTCAGCGGACTGCTCTATACGCTGGCCGGCCTCTTCGCCTTCCTCAATCCGCTTCTCGCATCGGCGGCTTTCACGCTGCTGCTGGCGGTCGCCCTTGTCGTGGCGGGCGTCTTCCGCGTCTTCGTCGGCCGGCGCATGAAGCCGGGGAAGGGCTGGGGCTGGATCGTCTTCAGCGGCGTGGTGACGGTTCTTGCGGGCTGCGTCGTCTGGCTCGGCTGGCCGGTCAACAGTCTCTGGATCCTCGGCCTGTTTCTCGCCGTCGACCTGTTTTTCCAGGGCTGGACCCTCGTCGTCTTCGGCTTCGGCGTGCGCACGTGACATGAAGGCGACCGGTCATGGGGCCAGCTACTAGTAGGTCATTCAGCATGGAGGCTAGCCGTTGCCATACGTCAAAGTTGAAATTGCCAAAGGAATTGCCAGCGTCGATCAGAAGCGTGCTGTCATTCGAAGGATGACTGAGGTTCTTGTCGAGGAACTTGGCCGCGATCCCGAGTATGTCTTTGTCGTGATCGACGAGGTGGACACCGACAACTGGGGTAGGAAGGGCCAATCGCTGACCGACTTGTGGCAACAGGCTAAGACGGACAAACCTTAGAGAACACTCACGCTTCCGGGACGCGAAGAAATCAAGATTGACGCGCTGTGGTCGCTTCGGGCCGCAAGGCGCGATGGCTCAGAAGCGCCAGGGGCAGACATAGCCACTATCAGCCGGCGAGGGCCAACCCGCCCTGACGACCAATGTCCCTCTCGATTTCTCGAACCAGACTGTCGAGAGCCGGATTTCTCGACTTGCGCGCCCGTCTGACCACATAGACCAGGGATGGAGGCCGAGGCAGACGGTCGGTCATTATCTGCATGTCACCTCGGATATGGCGGTCGCTCAGCAACGCTACACCCATCGCCGCATTGACCGCGGACACGATGCCAGCGGCGCTCGAACACTCAAAAACAGTCTCGAGAACCGCATCGTCCTGGCCGATGTCGAGCGCCCATTGTCTATAGAAACATTCGTCATCGAACGACAAGAACGGGATAGGGCCTTCCTGCCGGATCATCAATTCAGGATGCTTCACCCAGTGAAGGTCTTCCCTGTAGAGAACCACGTCGCTCGGTCGCACCTCGTGGCTGAAGACCTGAACGATTGCAGCGTCAAGTTCGCCGCGCTCCAGCATGGCGCGCAGAACCAGACTCATGCGTACCTTAGTTCGCAGCGCGACGTTCGGATGAAGCCGCTTGAAGCGGCCAAAGATGCGCGCGAGGTCACTGCATGCGGTGTCTTCGGTCAGTCCGAGCGCAAGTCTTCCCGCAAGCGGAGTCTTGGAGAGACTTAACAATGCCTCGTCGTGCAGCCCAAGAATGCGACCGGCGTAGTCCAGCAAGTCTTCACCGGCCGCTGTGAACATCGGTCCGCCCGATTTTCGTCCGAGCAACTCGCAGTCGAGGCTCACTTCCAGTCTCTTGATCTTATGGCTCACGGCGGATTGTGAGAGGCTCAGAGCGGCCGCTGCTCTGGTAATGCCGCCATGTTGGCGGATGGCGGAAAGCGCTCTCAAAGCGTCGATTTCGAGGCGGCGACTGTGCAGTTCATTCATGGCCATGTCCGTTTCCTTCTCTGCGGAGGGAAACCTATCACGAACGACACCAGTCATGACACTCAATTGTTAAATGTCATGAAGTCATCGAAATTTGTCATGTGCGTCCATGGTGCGATCCGCCTATGGGTAGATCGCATTCCTCGTGACAGAGCCCTCAATGACCGATGCCTCTCTTCCTTCCGCCATCGCAAGCCGCCACCCCCTGCTATGGCCATTGCTCGCCACTCTCCTCATCATCGGATGGAGTTCAGGTTTCTTCGGCATCCGGTATGCCAACCAGGAGGCAAGCGTCATGCTTCTGCTCTTCTGGCGGACATTGCTTTCAGGATTGGTCCTTCTGCCCTTCGCGTTGGCGATCGGGCCAAGAATATCGATGCGGGCGCTCAGAGATCAGGCCCTGTTCGGCATCATGGCCGTGTTCCTGTATCTGGGAGGCTTCGCGCTTGCTATCGAGCAAAAAGTACCCACGGGGCTGGTCGCGCTCATCGCTGACCTCCTTCCGCTGGCGATCGCAGCCCTTTCACAACCGGTCCTCGGTGAGCGGCTGACCGCACGGCAGTGGCAGGGCACTCTGATCGCCGTCACCGGTGTCTTGATCGTGTCCTTCGATAGCCTGGGTTTCGGTACGGCCCCGGTCTGGGCATACGGATTGACGGTGGGTTCGATGCTGATATTCGCCGTCGCTTCAGTCTTGCATCGGAAACGCAGGACGCAGCAGATGCCTGTCCATCAGAGCCTTTGCATCCATACACTGACGGGCGCGGTTCTGTTCGGTCTGTGCGCATTGATGCAGGGCAGCCTTGCCCCACCGATGACCCGCAATTTCGCGGTCGGGATGACCTGGCTGGTTCTGATCGCGACGTTCCTCGCCTATGCGGTCTACTACACCAGTCTGCGGCTGTTCCCCGTCGCCAAGGTGAGCGCCGCGATCTACCTCAGCCCGCCCGTGACGATGCTTTGGGCATGGATGCTGTTTTCAGAGCCCCTGACTGGCGCGATGCTCGCTGGGCTGGCGGTGACGTTGGTTGGCGTATGGATGACCTCACGGGGTTGAGCGACCGCCGGGGTCACGAAGGGTCACTTTTTGACAAGAAGCGTGATCAGGTTTAATCTTCCGGCCTTGATGCGGATGGCGCTTCGGCGCTGATTGCGCCCGAAGAGAGGCGCCGGCGAGAGATCGCCCCAGATGCATGGGATCGCTAAAGACCGATCCTCATGCCCATTTCCGGCAGGGCCCTGGAATAGACGGGAGGAATACCATGCCGATGGTCACCGTTTCCATTTCTCCGCTGCAGGCCGCAGGCATCCGAAGCGCGGTCGACACGGGTGTCTATGCGTCGAGCAGCGAGGTCGTGCGCGAGGCGCTGCGCATGTGGGACGCAGCCCGCAAACGCGGCGAGCTTCGCAGTTTTTCAGACGCGGCGGCGGGCGACGAGACCCGCAATACCCAATGCGTCGCGGAAATGTTTTCCGACTACGAAGCCAAAAGTCATCGACTGACTTAACCGGTTCGGCTCGCTCGCCATACGCGCGCGGCGCGGTGCGGCGCGGGCGCCGGGTCCCCGCGCCGAGACCAATTGACGCCCTCCACACAGTTCACCTTTTCAAACGCTATCCTCTGAAATAGAGCGTTACTTGCGGAAACGCTTATGGGAAAGAGGAGTGCGTCCATGCCATTGCCAGCCGACATGCGATTTGTGGAATTGACCTCCTTCGGTGCGCCGGAGGTGATGACGATCGGCCGCGGGCCGCTTCCAGGCGTCAAGAGCGGCGAACTCCTCGTTCGCGTCGAGGCGGTCGGCGTCAACCGGCCGGACGTCGCCCAGCGTCAGGGCAGCTATCCGCCGCCGAAGGACGCAAGCCCGGTCCTCGGCCTGGAGATTGCCGGGGAGGTCGTGGCCGTGGCGGCGGGCGTCACCGATTTTGCGGTCGGCGACAAGGTCTGCGGTCTCACCAACGGCGGCGCTTATGCCGAATATTGCGCGCTGCCGGCCGGCCAGGCGCTGCGCTTCCCGAAAGGCTATGACGCCGTCAAGGCGGCGGCCTTGCCTGAAAACTACTTTACCGTCTGGGCCAATCTCTTTCAGATGGCCGGGCTGACGGAGGGAGAAAGCGTTCTCATCCATGGCGGCTCCAGCGGCATAGGCACGACCGCGATCCAGCTTGCGAAAGCCTTCGGCGCCACGGTCTTCGCGACCGCCGGCTCGACTGAAAAATGCAAAGCCTGCGAGACGCTCGGCGCCAAGCGGGCGATCAACTATCGCGACGAGGATTTCGTCGAAGTGGTGAAGGCCGAGACCGGCTCCGGCGTCGACGTCGTGCTCGACATGATCGGTGCAAGCTATTTCGACCGGAACCTTTCCGCCCTTGCCAAGGATGGCTGCCTGTCGATCATCGCGTTCCTCGGCGGGGCGGTTGCGGAGAAGGCCAATCTCACCCCGATCATGGTCAAGCGGCTGACGGTGACGGGATCGACGATGCGCCCGCGCACCGCCGAGGAAAAGCGCGCCATCCGCGACGACCTTCTGCGGGAGGTCTGGCCGTTGCTCGACGCCGGCGAGATCGCGCCGGCGATCCATAAGACCTTCCCCTTCGACGAGGTCGTCGAGGCCCACCGCCTGATGGAAACGAGCGCGCATATCGGCAAGATCATGCTGCGGATGGGATAAGTCGTCTGATACCGCGTCGGGGCGGAAACCGCCGATGTTGGCGGTCCCGCTCGGTCTAGGCGGCGGCTGTCCTTGCGCTTCGGCCGTCGAGCGCCAGGATGCTCGCCGTTGCCACCAGACCGCAGGCGGCGCCGACGAGCGCGGTGCCGGAATAATCCGTCATCGCCGTGCCGACCGCGAAGAGCACTGCGGCGACGCCGCCGCTCAGGAACATGTTGACGGCGAGCAGCGAGCTCCCCAATCCCGGCTTGTCGGCGATCAGATCCTGCAGGTAGGAGATCGGCACGCTGAGCACGGCCGCCGCCCCGAAGGCGTTGATGCCGATGAGCGCATAGATCTGCCAGCGGGCCGTGGCGAAGCTGACGAGCACCAGATAGGTCGAATAGATCAGCGTGCCGACGGAGAGCACGTGCACGTTTTTGAAGCGCTTCTGCATCGCGGCCCAAAACAGCATGAACGGCATTTCGAGGAAGGCGACGCCGCAGGCGGTGAGGCCGACGTCGACGACCGTCCCGTGCGCGGCGTGCGTGGTGATCAGCGGCGACAAGGTGGTGCTCAGGCGCTGCGTGCCGCTGACGAGCGCCATGCTGCCGACGCGCAAGAGGATGCCAGGCTCGAGGATGCGGGCGAGCGAGGCCAGGAAGCCGTCTTCCTGCGGCCGCGACCGTACAGCGTTTTTCGGGCTGCGCGGCACGCAGAAGAAATAGAGAAGGAAACAGCTGATGCTCGCAACCGTTGCGACCGCATAGGCCGGCATCATCGTCGAGGAACTGGCAAGATAGAGCCCGACCAGCCCCGGCATCAAGGCCCAGGAGCCGGAATAGATGGCGCGTACCGTCGTGGTGACCGAGAGCGCCTCGCGATGCTGCAGCGTATTCGTCGTTGCCCGGATGCTGCCGAAGAGGATCGAGAACATCGAATTGCTGATCGGGATCAACAGCAGCACCGCAATCGCGAATACCGGCACGGAGCGGAAGATGTAGATCGAACCGAAACCAAGCATGCCCGATACGGCATTCGCGAGCACCAGAGGCCGTCGGTCGCCGAGCCGGTCCGAGAGTATGCCGAGCAACACGCTTGCGACGACGTTGATGGCGGCGGCAAGAAAGATCAGCACCGAATAGGTGCCGTCGCCAAGTCCGAGCTCATTGATGCCGATGATCGACTGATACGGCAACGTCGAGGCATAGGTTAGCCCGCTGACGAAGAGCGTGATGGTTGGAATGCGCAGAAAGGGATCGCGCAGAATGCGGGAGAGGGTGACGAGCATGGGAGATGATTCCTGACGCCGCTTTTTTAGCCCTTTGGATCGCCCGCGCAAGCCGCGAATTTTAGCCCTAGCTTCAACTCGTGCAACGGCCGGCAATGTGGCGTGTTGGGGGGGCGAGGGGGGCGAACTTCGCCAAAGTAGAACGGTAGAACGCTGAAATCCTGATCGCCCTCAGGTCTATTCCGGCTATGCGGAATTCGGACGCAAAGGGCACCGGCGGGAGGGAGTTCGTGACCCCTTCGAGCAACCATGGGGTGGCGCTTATAGGTGCGGTTCGTTGGGTTTCCTGTCCGAATGAGAGATATAGGGCTATTGGACACGAAATCGGACCGCCAAATGTATGTCCGCAGAAGTATACCTTTGCGGACAAGGCCCGGTACCCTGGCTAATGCCCCTCCTCTTATGATGAGGGCTGCCCGTAAGATCGTTCGAATTGCCTGAAGAGGATAAGTAGCCACCAGGCCAACGGAACCCCACAGGGGGAAACGCCTGCGAGAAACGGCTTAGATACCCCTCGTAAAAATTTGTCGTGGCGTAAATTCGTGCAACCAGTACGTTAGTATTGACTGGTACCATCGCTCTGGTCCAGCATTGCCGGACAAGGGCTGTGAGGTACGTTAGTGGGCAAGCGCAGTATAACAGACATAGAAATCGGCTTGATAAAAGCCATGCTTCTCCGATCGATGAAAAACAAGGACATTCAATTCTATTTCAATAGGCAAGATCGAGCAGTTAACTCTGGAAGAATTACACAAATAAGGGACGGTACATATGGTCCAGAAGTCCGTACCGCCTCAGAACAAGAGTTGAATGTATTTCTCTCTTCCTTCAAGCCGTCGGAGATCGGCGCGGTTGTCAGTGAAGCTGTAGTACAGCAGGAGCCGACACTTAGACAGCGAGCGATCGCCATGTTTGCTAAAGGGCGTGCGGGGTGGCTGCTTAGCAGCCATGAAACAGACAGGGTCGAATGCAAGGAAACATTCTGCCTCAAACCCGAGGCCCGCTTTGCGGATCCACTACGGTCGATCGCCGGATTGGCAAATAACGCTGGGGGTTTTATCTTCTTTGGCGTCACTGAATTGTCGGATGGATCGCTCGAAGCTACAGGGCTTACTACTGACGCTTTCCAGCTGACAGACCCAGCGGAAATCAACCGCTGCTTGGCCGGAGCGTTGCATCCAGTACCTACCTTCAGCACATTCATAATAATGTTGGACGATATCAAGGTAGGCGTTATTCACATCGAAAAACACGATCATCCGCCGGTTATGGCGACAAAGAATATCAATACCGAAATTAAAGAAGGGGCGATCTACTATCGATACGTTGGCGAAACACGCGTGATTAAGCCTGGGGAACTACAGCAGATAATATCCTACAGAGAACAAAAGGCCATAGCAGAGTTCTCAAGGAGGATGGCACGCATCGCGGTGGGGTCGTCTGCGACGCTCGATCTTGATACCGGTAAGGTAGAGGGGAAGCAGGGCAGCTTCCTAATTGACGAGGAGTTGCTTCCTAAAATCCAGTTTCTGAGGCAGGGGCAGTTCAAGGAAGAAACGGGCGCGCCAGCATTACGGCTCATCGGAGATGTCAGCGCTGTTAATTCGGGGCAACGCGAAACAGTACGGAGCAATGTTACCAGCGAAGCTGTCCTGCTTAACTTTCTCAAGGTTTCATCTGTTGCTGAACCGTTGCAGTACATTGTGCATTCCGCGCATACCGCACGAGCATGGCTGCCTCTATTTTATTACGCTGCGGCTTCAAAACTTTCCCTTGAGGAAGTCGTCAACACACTGCTTGCTGAGCGCCCAACCTACAAGCAGCGGCGTGACGCGGCTATCAGGCGCCTCAATGGAACTGGGCCCAGTGCGTTGAACCGAGCTATCGGAAAGGTGCAAGTAGCACTGGCAGCCCTGTTAAATGGCGAGCTTGCAGCGCCGTTGCTGATCAATGAAGTTGTACTGGTGGCGCAAGCTATTCAAGCAATACCGCCGGATATTCCAGTGCATTTCGATTGGTTAAAAAGCATGCTTCTGGCAGCGTATGACATTACGAACGAAACGACCGACCAGCACAAGCTAGCCCGCAGCTTGGTCTATAGGGCAGCGTGCAGACTGGACGAATTAGAATACGCCGCCGTAACTAGGGGGCGCTGAGCTCGTCTTTCACTGTCAATGCAATTGGCGATCTAAGAATGCGGCTAATGACGCAGGAACCCGCAGCCTCCCTTGGATGCATGATCACTTATGGCTGTTGCACGTTCTAGTATCCGGTGTAATTCCGAAACACCGAAGGGGGACATCGTGTCTAGCTATCCTAGAAAGCCCGATTTCTAAGGCCTTTAAGCGATGGTGGGCGCTCCCTCCGTCACCACCGTTTTGTCCATTTTGGCCCGTCAGCCATCATCCCCGCCGTCTTCTATTTATGACCCGAATTATGCGCTAAGCTCCGCCCCACCGTGCGCGTCGTCTCTGGCGCCCGCCCGCCTTGAAACGCCATCTAGGACCCCGTTCATGCCTAATCCGGTCACAGTCGAAGCCACCCGTGGAAATCTTGTTGAAAGCCGCCATCGCGGTTCGGTCGCCGTCGTCGATGGGGACGGTGGGCTTGTCTTTTCTCAGGGCGACGTCGAGGCCGGTGTGTTTCCGCGTTCGGCCTGCAAGGCGATGCAGGCGCTGCCGCTTGTCGAAAGCGGGGCGGCGGACGCTTACGGCTTCGGCAATCGCGAATTGGCGCTCGCCTGCTCCTCCCATAACGGCGAGGAGGCGCATGTGGCGCTTGCGGCCGCAATGCTGAAGCGTGCGGGCCGCGATGTCGGTTCGCTCGAATGCGGCGCCCATTGGTCGTCCGATCAGGCGACGCTGATCCACCAGGCCCGGACGCTGGAGAAGCCGACGGCGCTTCACAACAATTGCTCCGGCAAGCACGCCGGCTTCATCTGCGCCTGCTGCCACGAGGGCGTCGATCCGAAGGGCTATGTCGGCTACGATCATTCGCTGCAGCGCGACATCCGCGAAACCATGGCAGACCTTACCGGTGCCGCCCTCAGCGTCGACAATTGCGGCACGGACGGCTGCTCCATTCCAACCTACGCGGTGCCGCTGAAGGGCCTTGCTCACGGCTTCGCGAAGATGGCGACCGGCAACGGTCTTTCTCCCGAGCGCGCAAAAGCCTCCCGACGGCTCTTCGCCGCCTGCATGGCCGAACCCTTTTACGTGGCCGGAACCGGCCGCGCCTGCACAAAGCTGATGGAGCTCGCGCCCGGCCGCATCTTCGTCAAGGTCGGCGCCGAGGGCGTCTTTTGCGCGGCAATTCCCGAGCAGGGGATCGCCATCGCCGTCAAATCCGACGACGGCGCCGAACGCGCGGCCCAGGCGATGGTGTCGGCGGTGCTCGCGCGCTTTTTCGAGCGGGACAGCGAGGTTCACGCCGGCCTGATGGCGCTTGCAAACCGGTCGATGAAAAACTGGAACGGCATTCACGTCGGCGACGTCCGCGCGGCGGGAGAACTGGCGCGCTGAGGATCTTGCGCCATGGCCCTGCCGCCTTCACCCACGGCGTGCGCGAACGCCGCGGGATGGCCTTGATCTTAACGATTTCTTGACACATCCACCTCCGCCATTTTACATGTATATACATATTCAACCTGTATATGCGTGGAACGCGGAGGAGTTGCAATGGCCGGTGGCGGACAGATCGTGGAAACACGAACCATCGAAATGGTTTCGGAAAGCGAGCGCCACGGCGTTCCATTCAACCAGTTTACCCTTTGGTTCAGCGCGAACCTGCAGATCACGGCCGTGGTCGACGGCGCGCTCTCCATCGTGTTCGGCGCCGAAGCGCTGACCGCCATCATCGGCCTTCTGATCGGCAATATTCTGGGCGGCATCGTCATGGCGCTGCATTCGGCGCAGGGGCCGCGCCTCGGTCTGCCGCAGATGATTTCCAGCCGCGCGCAGTTCGGCGTCAAGGGCGCGACCCTGCCGCTGATCCTCGTGGTGATCATGTATCTGGGTTTTGCCGCGACCGGGACGGTGCTCTCCGGCCAGGCCATCAACCTGATGTTCGGCGTCAGCCATCCGGCGTTCGGGATCGTCGCGTTCGGTCTTCTGACGGCGGTCGTCGCCATCGTCGGCTATAGGCTCATCCACACCGTCGGCCGCATCGCCTCGATCGTCAGCATCGTCGGCTTCGGCTATCTGGCGATCCGGCTCTTCTCCCTCTACGACATCTCGCAGGCCTTCGGACAGAAGCCGTTTTCCGTCGCCTCGCTGTTGCTGACGGTGGCGCTCGGCGCCGGATGGCAGCTGACCTTTGCGCCCTACGTGGCCGACTACTCGCGCTATCTGCCGTCGAACACGAAGAATAGCTCCACCTTCCTGAATACCCTTCTCGGCAGCGTTATCGGCGCGCAGCTGGCGATGACCTTCGGTGTTCTCGTCGCAGCGCTCGGCGCCACATTCCTGAAGAACCAGGTTGGCTTCATGGGCGAGCTCGCCGGGCCGGCGCTTGCGGTCGTCGTCTACCTCGCCATCGTCGGCGGCAAGCTGACGGTCAATTGCCTGAACGCCTATGGCGGCTTCATGACGATGCTGACCACGGTCAGCTCGTTCAGCAATCAGCGCAGCGTCTCGCAAGCCGCGCGCATCGTCTACATCCTGCTCTTCATTTTCGTGTCCATGGCGATCGCCCTTTGGGCCAGCGCCGACTTCCTGTCGTCCTTCAAGAACTTCGTGCTGCTGCTGCTCGCCGTCTTCGTGCCCTGGAGCGCGATCAACCTCGTCGACTACTACCTGATCTCGAAGGAGCGGGTCGATATTCCCGCGCTCTATGATCCGAACGGCCGCTACGGGGCGTATAATTGGGTGGCGCTCGGCTGCTACGTGCTCGGCATCCTCGTCCAGATCCCGTTCCTCAACCAGGCGCTCTACCAGGGGCCGATCTCGAAGATGCTGGATGACGCCGACATCTCCTGGATCGTCGGCCTCGCGGTCACGTCGGTCGTCTACTACGCGCTGGCCCGCAACACCCAGAGCGTTCCGGCCGAGACGATCAAGCCCGCGGCGGCGTCCGAGGCGTAAGAGCCTTCGAGGCTCTCCGCTTTCTTGGACAACGGCAATCATCACCGCGGCGGCATCCGCCGCGGTATTTCAGTCCGGCTAGGCCTAGGATCACGCGCTCTCCGAAAGCGGTCATAAGTCATTGTGATGCAATGATTATAAGTATATCCGCAAATACACATGCGCATACAATCGCATAAAATATTGATTTCATTAATCTAAATCAAGCTAGGTAAGTATTTGCAGAATACTATTCCGCAGCAAGGTCTATAATAAGGTCTTTCACGCTGGTATCGCTGCGTAGGGAGCGGGAAATTGTTTGCTGGTCGTTACCTTTGGTGGACGTTGATCTCCATCGCCACCTTTTTGTTTTTCGCCGTTTACTTCGATTATATCGCCTGGGTCCTCGTTCAGACGTCTGGTTGCTCGGAAAAGAGCGGCACTTGCGATCCCCTCGAAAACCTGCTGTTGCGCGACGTCAAGCCGATCGGCTTCCTGGCTGTGGGCGGCATGGTGTTCGTCAGCATGGTCGGGCGCATTCAATATCTGCGTATGAGTTGGCTCTGGAGCCTGGCCGTTGCGGTATGGTTTATGTCGGCGGAGCCGTTTCCGATGCTTTTCATCGATATCTGGGAAGGGCGGTTGCGCATCGGGGATATCTTCGACGCCATTCCCTTCTATCTTTTGTTCCTGAGCGCGTTCGGGTCGTTTCTGCTCATTCCGTTCGATGAGATGGGCCGGCGGCCGCTCGGCAATTGGCGACTGCCGCGCTTTACCGCGGCGGCCTCGGCGGCCTATTCGGTGGTCTTCACCCTCGCGACCGCGCCGTCCGTCGTGCAGCCCGTCGCCCACGCCCTGCGACGCCCGGACATAGCGGCGACATTCGACGCTTGGCGGGTTTGGCTCCTCGACATATTCCCCCTCGGCGGCGAGACACCGACGGGACATTGGGCCTATTTGGTGTTCGTCCTTTCGCTGGCGATCGCTGCGCTCCCGCAAAAACGGATCGAGATTTGGCTCCGGCGGGCCCTATGGGGCGCGCCGCACGACCGGAGCCGCGTCGAGGCTTTCGTCAAGGAGTTGGCGGCGCAGAAGGAGGCGAGGTCGGCCTAGCGCAGTTCCAGGAAAAGTGTGAAACGGTTTTCCGTCCGGAATTGCGTGAAAACAAAAAGATAGAGCGGATCTGCGATTCAAGGAAAAGCAGATCTGCTCTCGCGCTCTTGCCCGATAGCGGCTTGCCCCCGCAAGTTGGCTACGTTCCGAAGCGTTTACCGCGCATTGCTACCTTCATCGTTCCGAGAGCGCTTGTAACGCGCTATAAGATCAAGATTCGGAATGATGAAACGGAGCCGAGCTGATGCTGACATTCTACTTCTCGCCGGATAGCTGCGCGCGTGCAAGTCTGATTGCCCTTGAAGAGTCCGGGCTCGCCTACGAGGCAAGGCGGGTCAATTTCGCCAAGGCCGAGCAGCGTTCGCCCGATTATCTCGCGGTCAATCCCAAGGGTCGCGTTCCCGCGCTCGCCACCGACAAGGGCGTCATCACCGAAAACCCCGCCATTCTCGCCTATATCGCCCAGGTGGCCCCATCCGCGCGGCTTGCGCCGCTCGACGATTACTTCGAATTCGCGCGCATGCAGGCGTTCAACAACTATCTGAGCTCCACCGTCCATGTGAACCACGCTCACGGCCGCCGCGGCTACCGCTGGACGGATGATTTGCAGGCGCAGGAAGCGATGAAGGCCAAGGTGCCGCACACCATGACCGAATGCCTCCGTCTCGTCGAGGACAAGATGCTCGAGGGACCCTGGGTCATGGGCAGCAGCTACTCCGTGGCGGACCCCTATCTCTTCACCCTGTTTGGTTGGGCAGAGGGGGACGGCGTCGATATCGCCGGTCTGCCGAAGCTTGCCGATCATCACGCCCGCATGTTGGAGCGTCCGGCCGTTCAACGGGCGCTGGCGAAGGAAGTGGGCTGAAGGCTTGCCGAAGGCGCAAAGGCCCTGCTGCAATTCCAGGAAAAGTGTGACGCCGTTTTCCGTTCGAAATTGCGAAAAACAAAAAAGATAGAACGTTTCCGTCTTTCGAAGAAAAACGGAACCGTTCTAACGAGGCCGCTGGTCGAAGATGGCGCGCTGCTTGCTCGGGGCGCGAAACCGCCAGGCATCGATCAGCCGCTGCTTCAGTTCCTCGTCGCCGATCGCGGCGGCACGCAGCGGCAGCGACGGCCAGCCGACGTAGTGATCGGTCTGATAGTAGATGTCGGGCGCCATCTCGATCAGCAGTTCCTTATCGGCAATCGCAACGGCGATGACGATCGTTTCGTCATCCTTGACGATGGCAAAACCCTTGCCGCCAACCTTCAGCGCCGGCCTCCCGTAGGACGTCCCTAGCTCAACCTCGGGCAGATCCGCCACCTCGGCCAATGTCCGGATGCGTGTGAAAAGCCGGTCGCTGCTTGCGTCGTCCATTGCCTTACCTCAAACGGCCCCGGGCGAGAGTAACGCCGAGAAATCGGGAAAGCGAGGCCCTCAGTGGTGGTGCCGGCAGCCTTCGCTTTGCCCCACCTGGCGGCCGAGATTTTCCGGCATCAGTGGCAGGTCGGCGAGTTCGTTCATCGACATCGCCGCAAGATCGGGGTGCGACAGCGGATCGGCCGCAAGCTGAGAGTAATTCCAGGAAAAATGTGACGCGGTTTTACCGGCGCCTCTGTGATCAGCCACGATATCGACTTGCCTTGAGAAAAACTTGAGCATGAACATGAGCACGCCTCCACAGCGATCGGACCGCACGGCATAGAGATCTGCCAGAAATGAAAGCGCTGCGCTTCCGATGCGATCTATTTTCGCGCTTTCGTAGTGGGATTCAATTGAGATTGCCTGGGTGCCGCTATAGATAAACTACATGCGAAACCTTGCGACGGTACATTTGAACGGATTGCGCGCGCTGGAAGCGGTCGCCCGCCTCGGCTCGCTGCAGGCGGCGGCCGAAGAACTCGGCGTCACCATCGGCGCCGTCAGCCAGCAGGTCATCAAGGCGGAAGCGCAGCTTGGGCGCGCGCTTTTCGAACGCACGCCCAAAGGCATGGTCGTCACCGAGGCGGGCGCACCGGTTCTCAACCGGCTCGGCGAGGGCTTTTCGATGCTGTCGGAAGCAGTCGCCATGGCGCATCATCGCGACGAAACCGTGCTGACTGTTTCGGTCGCACCGGTTCTGGCCGCCCGCTGGCTGGTGCACCGGCTGCATCGCTTTGCGACGCGCCATCCCGAAATCCGCCTGCGCATCGACGCGACAACCCAGCTCGTCAATCCGGGCGCCTCGGATGTCGATATCGGCATACGCGTCGGAAGCGGCCATTGGCCCGGCGTGAAGGCCGAACTCCTGCTCGAGCAGGAGATCTTTCCGGTCTTGGCGCCCCAACTCGCGGCCGTTCTAAGGAAACCCGCCGACCTCATCGCCGTGCCCGCGGTGATCGACGACCATGCCATGTTCACCTGGGCGACGTGGTTCGAGGCGGTAGGCTTGCCGGACGCACATATCGAAGAGCGGCATGTCTTCAACGACGCTTCGCTCTGCCTCGATGCCGCGATCGCCGGGCAGGGGGTGATGCTCGCCTGGCAGACGCTGGCGGCATTTGCGCTCGCCCAGAAATGCCTCGTCGATCCCTTCGGGCTCCGCGTCAAGACCGGCTTCGGCCACTACTTCATAACGGCCGAAGGCATGCGCGAACCGAGGAAGGTGACCGCGTTCAAAGCCTGGATCCGCGACGAGATGGCCGAGACCATGAAGCTTTTCGACTAGGGGCGGGAATTCGGATCGGCAGGCTATCCGTTGAGCTTTGTCGGCAGGATGCTCTAATACAGTCCGCGCAGATCACGCCGGCCATCCAGGACATGAACGATCTCGACGAGGTCCACTGGGCCTTCGTCGGTGTCGGGGCAGGTCTCGTCGAGGATTACATAGGGGGCTTCGACGAGCATCCGCGCGGATGGGCTGATTTCGGGATGGCGCCGTCGAAGGCGCGGTTGATCGATCAGCATCAAGGCCTTATCGCGAAAGCGTTTGAAATACCGCTCCGCCGCCTCGGGCTGCGTGCGGGCGATATCGACGTAGATTTTCTTAGCTCCGGCGCGCGCGGGAGGTGTCCAAACAAGCTTAGCGGGCATGCGTCGCTGCAGACTTTGCTTCCCGACGCGCCTCATCGAGAGCATCGTCAAAATCGACGGGCGTGGCCGCACCGCTTGCCTTGCCTTCGGCCCAGAGGGCGCGCAGGCGCTCCATATCGCCCTTGCGCGTTTCCCATTTGGCGGACCAATCACGCATGGCTTCCCGGATCACTTCGCTACTGCTGGCATAGGCGCCGCTGTTGACGGCGTCCTTGAGCAAATCGGCCTGTTCGGGCGTCATGGAGACGCTGATTTTTTCGACATTCGCCATGGGTATCTCTGAAATCGGTCGGTGGTAAAGATTACCACCGGCCTTTGGCCATGCCAAGCTGCTACGCGCAAGTTGCCTCAAGCCGGCTCGGTCGAGCGTGTTTCCTGCATCGCCTTGTAGGCGGGGCGCGACTGGCAGCGCTCGATCCAGGCCTTGAGCTTCGGGCGACCGTCGAACAGTTGGTTCTCGGTCTGGGCGTAGCGCAGCACTTCCGCGACGTTGAGATCGGCAGCGGTGAAGCGATCGCCGACGATATAGTCTTGGCTCTGAAGCCGGGTTTCGAGCACATCGAGCGGCCGCTTGATTGCACGGCATGCAACCTCGATCGCGGCCCGACCGGCTTCCGTGTCCTCCAGTTGGTCGTCATGGATCAATACGATCCTGACCGTATGCGGCTCGACTTCGGTGGCCGCCCAGACCGACCACATGGTGATCAACCCTTCTTCCGCCACGCTCTGTCCGCCGAGTGCGCTGCCATACTTGCGGGCGAGGTAGAGATTGATGGCGAGCGACTCGTGCATGACGAGGTCGCCGTCCTTGATGCTCGGGATCAGCCCCATGGGGTTTACGGCAAGGAATGCCGGCGACAACGTGTTGATCGGCGCGTCGGAGGCGAGCGGGTTGTCCAGGCGGCGCGCCTGTATGACCGGAACCGAGTGAAACGCGATGCCCAATTCGTGCGCCATCCAATAGTTGCGCGACGCGCGCGAACGATAAACGCCGTAGATCGTGAGCATGAAGACCTCCCCTCGTTGCAGGCGACGGAACCTATGCGTGGCGCCGGCGAAATTGAAGCCGCTGCGCGAGATGTTTCGATGAAATCTTTTGATGCGTGGGTTCGACAGGCAATTGCAGACAATCCCGGTTACCGGCTTGGCATTTGATTTACCTTTCCCCTTAAGCGGCCCGAAGGGAACACACGCTAGGATAGGAGTTGATGGTTCTGGTTTAGTCAAAGTAGCTAAGGGCAGCGGGGACAGCGCATCATGAGCACGACGGCTTTACTGCCGGAGGAGGTCGGCGAAGATTTGCGCGCCGAAACCCAACGGCTGCTCTGCGCCGTTCAACTCCTCATGACGGCGAACGCGCCCAATGTCTTCGAGGGCATGGAACAGCTGCCGTTGAAGGCGATCGCCCACGAACTGCCTGATTGTCTCTACGTAAAGGATTGCAACGGCCGCTTCGTCTTCGCCAACGCCGCGACGGCCAAGTCGATGGGCGTCGATTGCGCGAGCGTGCTCGTCGGCAAGACCGACTTCGACGTTTGGCCGCAGGAGACCGCGGCCGAGCTTTTTCGCATCGAGCAGGACATTCTGGCGACGGGCAAGCCGCAGATCGACATGGAGGAGTTTCTGCCATCGCTATCGGCCGGCGGCAGGCCAAATTACCGGCTGACATCGAAGATCCCCTTGCGCAACGAAGAAGGGGACGTCGTCGGGCTGATCGGCATTTCACGCGACATCACCGAGCGCAAGCATCAGGATCATATACGCAGATGCCAGGCCGAAGTGCTGGAAATGATCGCCAAGGGAGAACCGCTGCAGGCGATCCTCGACGCGCTGGTGCTTCTTGTCGAAGAGCAACTTGAGCGCGTCGTCGGATCGGTACTGCTGCTCGACCCGAAGGGGACGCATCTCCATCACGGCGGCGGCTCGGGTCTGCCGACGGCCTACCGCCAGCTGATCGACGGGATTGCCATCGGCCCGAACTGCGGTTCCGCCGGCACGGCCGCGTGGCGTGGCAAGCCGGTCATCGTCAGCGATACGCAGACCGATCCCCTTTGGGCGGATATTCGCAGCGTTGCCGCGCAGTTCGATATCCGGTCCAGCTGGGCAACGCCGATCATGACCTCGCAGGGCAATGTGCTCGGCACTTTCGCGCTTTACTCTTCGCAGGTGCGCAGCCCGACCGCGCATGAGCTGGAGCTGATCGCGATCGCCACCCACATCGCCGGCATCGCCATCGAGCGCAAGCGCGTCGAAGACCGCATCTACTTCATGGCTCACCACGACGCGCTGACTGGATTGCCGAACCGCGCGCACTTCAAGGAGCAGATGGCAAGCACGCTGTTCCAGGCGCGCCGCAACGGCCGCAAGGTCACGGTCGCCTATGTCGACCTCGACAATTTCAAGCAGATCAACGACCGCCGCGGCCACGCCGCCGGCGACGAAGTGCTCAAGGAACTGTCGGCGCGCATGGTCAATTGTGCCCGCGGCTCGGATATGGTCGTCCGTCTCGGCGGTGACGAATTCCTGCTGGTGCTCGTCCATCAGGCGCGGCACGACGCCGGTATCACGCGCCGTTTGCGCGATCTTCACAAGGCGTTCCTGCGCCCCGTTCTCGTCGGGGACGAAGAGGTCACGGTGACGAGCAGCATCGGCGTCGCGACCTTTCCCTTCGATGGCGACACCGCCGAGGAACTGGTCGCCAGCGCGGACGCGGCCCTCTACCAGGCCAAGGATCTCGGCCGCAACAGGCTCAATTATCTTAGCCAACGTCCCGATAAGGTGGTCGCACCCCTTTCGGAGCAGGATGAGTTGCGCCTGGCGATCGGCGGCAAGGAAATCTTCCTCGAGTATCAGCCGCAGGTGGATGTCGCCTCGGGCCGCATCATCGGGCTCGAAGCACTGGCGCGGTGGCGCCATCCGCAGAGCGGCGTGCTCGCACCCGCCGATTTCATTCCGCTGGCGGAGGAAAGCAAACTCATCATTCCGCTCGGCCTCTTCGTGCTCAACGAAGCCTGCCGCCAGAACAAGGCCTGGCAGGACATGGGGCTGAAGCCGGTGACAGTCGCCGTCAACGTCTCGGCGCGGCAATTCAGCGATCCGGCGCTGGCCGATCATGTCCGCGAGGCGCTGGAAACGAGCGGGCTCGATCCGCGCTGGCTGGAACTGGAGCTGACCGAGAGCACGCTGATGCAGGATGTGCCGCGTGCGCTTGCCGTCATGCAGGCGCTGGAAGCCTTCGGCGTTCGGCTCTCGATCGACGATTTCGGCACCGGTTATTCGAGCCTTGCGGCGCTGAAGACTTTTCCCTTCCATCGCCTGAAGATGGATCGCTCCCTCGTCGAGGCCCTGCCGCGCGACGAAACCACCGCGGCGATCGCTTCCGCCGTCATCTCGCTTGCCCGCAAACTCAATCTCGCTGTCATCGCCGAGGGCGTAGAGACCGAGGAACAGCTCGCGTTCCTGCGCGAGAGCCAATGCGACGAAGCGCAAGGCTTTCACTTCTCCGGCCCCGTGACCGCGCTTGCGGTGGAAGAGCTGCTGCGCGCGGAAGTCTAAGTTCCGTTCGGCGGTAAAGCCCGACTTTGCAGGCATCGTTGCCGGGCAATTCTTTACAGTCGGGATTCCGCGCATTATATATTCTCCGCAAGGAGAATGATTATGGCCGGTGCAGTTCATGAATATACGCCCGCCGAGGCAGCGGCGGTCAGTGAGATCGCGGTAAAATCGGTTCACAGCGCGATCGACAAGCAGATCCTCGCAACCCGCCTTCCTGGAACGCGTGGCAGAACGCTCAACGACGATGATCTTCTTCGGCTGAAGCTCTGGTATGGCATCGGATCGATCCTGTCGGCTGAGCGCCGCAAGCGTTTGTTTGACACGATCGAAAAGAGCCCCGGCGTCGATACCGTGCGAGCGGACGAATATCTGATCGTCGACGTCACAAGGGCAAGGCTGCAATTGGCAGCGCGGGCCGACGCACTGCGTGAGGCAGAACGATCGATCCACAGCAAGAGAGGTGTCGTTGCCGGGGAGCCGGTTTTCAAGGGAACGCGCGTTCCAGTGCGGATGATTGCCGCGATCAGGGGGCAGGGCGCGAGTGTCGAGGAAATCGTCGAGGGTTATCCTGCGATCACCCCGCGCCTGATAGAACTCGCCGAAATCTGGGCGGCAGCGCATCCCGTCCGGGGAAGACCGCGAAAACTCTCGGAACAGGGGCTGGAAGTGAAGGCAGTCAAGCGGCTGTCTCTCGGCCGCGAGAGCAAAGGAAAATCGTCGGACACTCCTTCGTGAAATTTCTCATAGACGAATGCTTGCACACGTCGCTTGTGGCTGTGGCTCAAAGTCATGGGCATGACTGCTATCACGTGAATTGGTTGGGGCTGAGTGGCGAAACCGACTGGGATCTGATGCCTCGGATTGTCGAGCAGGATTTCACTTTCGTGACGAATAATGCGCGCGACTTCAGGAAGCTCCACGGCAAGCAGGAATTGCACGCCGGCCTTGTAATCATCGTTCCGCAAGTGTTGCCGACACTACAACGGCAACTCTTTGATCTGATCTTGCAGGAATTGGCCGGCTCCGAGGGGCTGGTGAATGAAGTCGTCGAAATCGGAATTGAACAGGGTGAAGCCGTGTTGACACGCTATGTCCTTCCCGAATGACGATGACCTGGTCAGCGTCGGATCTCCGGTAAAGCCCAAACATGGGATGACTTAACCCGCCTCTCTGGCCCTTTGCCGAAATGCGGCTATCTTTTTGCGGATGAGGCCCGATCAGCTGCTCTATCCTGCCCCTGAAGGGCTTTATTGTCCGCTTGGCGGCTTCCATATCGATCCCGTGCGGCCGGTCGAGAGGGCGCTGGTTACCCATGGCCATTCCGACCATGCCCGTTCCGGCCACACCCATGTGATGGCGACCCGCCAGACGCTCGACATCATGCGCCTTCGCTATGGGGACGACTTTGCCGGATCCGAACAAGCGGTCGCTTTCGGTGAAATAGTTGCGATCAACGGCGTGCGCGTCTCCTTTCATCCGGCCGGCCACGTGCTCGGCTCGGCGCAGATCGCGGTCGAGAAGGAGGGCATGCGCATCGTCGTTTCCGGCGACTACAAGCGCCGTCCCGATCCCACCTGCGCGGCGTATGTGCCAGTCGCCTGCGATGTGTTCATCACCGAGGCGACGTTTGGCCTGCCGGTCTTCCATCACCCCGATCCGATGGCGGAGACGGGCCGGCTGCTTGCCTCGTTGAAACAGTTTCCCGAGCGCACCCATCTCGTCGGCGCCTATGCGCTCGGCAAGGCGCAGCGCGTCATCCGGCTGCTGCGCGACGCGGGATACGATCTTCCGATCTTCATTCACGGCGCGCTGGAGCGGCTCTGCGACTATTATGTCGAGCAAGGCGTGGATCTCGGGGATCTCAGGCCCGCAACCGAGGAGGGCCGGGACCGTCAATCCTTCGCGGGCGCCGTGGTCGTCGGCCCGCCCTCGGCATTCGCGGATCGCTGGGCGCGCCGCTTCGCCGATCCCGTTGCCGCCTTCGCCTCCGGCTGGATGATGGTGCGCCAGCGCGCCAAACAGCGCGGCGTCGAGCTGCCGCTGGTCATCTCCGATCATTGCGACTGGCCCGAACTGACGAAGACGATCGCCGAACTGAAGCCCGGCGAGGTGTGGGTCACGCATGGGCGCGAGGAGGCGCTGGTGCGCTGGTGCGAGCTTAACGGCATCTCGGCAAAGCCGCTGCATCTCATAGGCTACGAAGACGAGGGGGATTGATGAAGGCCTTCGCCACGCTGCTGGACCGCCTCGTGCTGACACCGAGCCGCAACGGCAAGCTGAAGCTGATGACGGACTATTTCCGCGAGACGCCTGACCCGGACCGCGGCTACGGGCTCGCCGCCATCGCCGGCACGCTCAAGGTGCAGAACGTCAAGCCGGCGATGCTGCGCGATCTCGTTCTGGAGCAAATGGACGAGGTGCTGTTTCGCTATTCCTACGACTACGTCGGCGATCTCGCCGAGACGATTTCGCTGGTCTGGGACAGGGAAAGCGAGATCGACAGGGCGCCGGGCATCGCGCCGAAGCTCGGCGAGGTGGTGCGGCGCATGAATGCGCTCGGCCGCACCGAGGTGCGCGGCTATGTGCGCGAGCTGCTCGACCAGCTGGACGCGTCCGGCCGCTTCGCCTTCCTGAAGCTCGCAACGGGGGCGCTCCGTATCGGCGTTTCGGCGGGGCTTGCCAAGCAGGCGCTGGCGGAGCTTTCGGGCAGGGATGTCGCCGAGATCGAGACGCTGTGGCACGGGTTGCAGCCGCCCTACGAAAGCCTCTTCGCCTGGCTCGAAGGAGAGGGCGACAAACCGGTTTTGGCGACGCCGGCGATTTTCCATTCGGTCATGCTCGCCCATCCGGTCGAGGCGGGTGCCGTGGACAATCTCGACCCCGCCGACTATGCCGCCGAATGGAAATGGGACGGCATCCGCGTTCAGCTGTCGCGCGCCGGCGACATGCGCCGGCTCTATTCGCGTTCCGGCGACGACATTTCCGGGGCTTTTCCCGATATCGTCGAGGCGATCAGCTTCGAGGGCGTCGTCGACGGCGAGCTTTTGATCGGCGGCACGGCGCGCTCCAATGCCCCGACCCGCAGCTTCTCCGACCTGCAGCAGCGACTGAACCGAAAAACCGTCAACGCCCGCATGCTGGAAGATTATCCCGCCTTCATCCGCGCCTACGACCTGCTTTTCGACGGCGAGGAGGATGTCCGCTCCCGCAGCTTCATCGAGCGGCGCGAACGGCTCTCCGAGATCATCGAGGCCGCCCCTCATGATCGTTTCGACCTCTCGTCGCTGGTTGCCTTCTCGTCCTGGGACGAGCTCGACCGCTTGCGCGCTTCACCACCCGATCCCGTCATCGAAGGCGTCATGATCAAGCGCCGTGACAGCCCCTATCAGGCCGGCCGCCCCAAGGGTCCGTGGTTCAAGTGGAAGCGCGATCCCTTTAACGTCGACGCGGTGCTGATGTATGCGCAGCGCGGTCATGGCAAGCGATCGAGCTACTACTCCGATTTCACCTTCGGGGTCTGGGCGATGACACCGGATGGCGAGCAGCTGGTGCCGGTCGGCAAGGCCTATTTCGGCTTCACCGACGCGGAACTCGAAATCCTCGACAAGTTCGTCCGCAACAACACGGTGGAGCGCTTCGGCCCGGTGCGTGCGGTCCGCGCCGAGCGCGATTTCGGCTTCGTCCTCGAAGTCGCCTTCGAAGGCATCAACCGCTCGACCCGGCATAAGTCAGGCGTGGCAATGCGCTTCCCCCGCATCGCACGGCTGCGCCCCGACAAGCCACCCTACGAGGCCGACCGGCTGGAAACGCTGGTGGCGATGATCGACGCGAAGGCGGTCTAAAGCAATTCCAGGAAAAGTGCGAAGCGGTTTTCCGTCCGGAATTGCGGGAAACAAAATTCCAGGAAAAGTGCGAAGCGGTTTTCCGTCCGGAATTGCGGGAGAACAAACTCGCCGCGTGTGGTGGCTGCGGCGGCACACAATCAACGCGCGTCACGAATCAGTGCGAGGAGCCGGCCGCTGCGCGCACCGAGGCGTGGACAGTGGCCGTGCTTTGTCGGCCGCGAGGGCATGGGTTTTCTGCAAATGAACTGGCTTTTGCCGCAGCCGGAAGGAGGACGCTCCATCTGGCGCGCGGGCGTATGTGTCTGTGATGCCACACGCCGCTTCTTTCTCACGCAATGACACTCATTATGCACGGAAAGAGCGAATATTTATTCTAAAAATATTCTACCCATGGAGTTAATTACAACCAGATGCAATTTTATTGATACTAATGGAGCGTCTGCGCATGAAGCGCTTATCTATGTTCAAGAGCAGCACTAGCCTCGTCTCCATGTTCGGATGCGCGACCATTGCACTCGGCGGCCCGGCGCACGCTGCGGACACGTCATGGTTACCCACAGCCGCCAGTACCGATTGGTTCGATAGCGCCAACTGGGATGCTGGGGTGCCTGATAGCAATACCGGTTTCACTTTCATCGACGCGATTGGCGCAAATAGCCCCGTCCTTGATGGCGTCGCACAAACCGGCGCGATTGATATCGGTGAAAACGGGGCCGGTAAGCTGACGATCCGGGATGGCGGTCACTTGCAGTCCTTGGACGCTGAGTTGGGCGTAGTCTTGGGCTACGATTCGGGAAGTGAAGGCACGGTCACGGTGGACGGTGTTGGTTCCCTATGGGATCTGCCAGGCGGTACCTCCTTGGTCGTCGGAACGAGGGGAACCGGCACACTCGTCGTCAGCAACGGCGGCAAGGTCGTCGCAAGCGGCATCGGCGGCATCGGCGCAGACGAGGGTGGCCAAGGCATTGTGACCGTCGACGGCGCGGGGTCGGCATGGGAGATGACAGAAGGCGAGGCGTTCGGCATCGGCGTCCGCGATAACTCATCCGGCTCTCTGGTCGTCAGCAACGGCGGCAATGTCACAAGCGTCATTAGCTACCTCGGCTACGGCGTCAACAGCAAAGGCACGGTAACGATCGACGGCGCGGGATCGACCTGGAAGATTGTTAGAGGCACTGGCAGCGGCGGTCTCGCTGTGGGCGATGACGGCGACCTCACTGTCGGCAATGACAGCAGCGGCAGTCTCATTGTCGCCAATGACGGCATCGGCAACCTCACGCTGAAGAACGGCGGCTCACTGGTTGCCGAGGACACGGTCAATGTCGCGGCGCAAGAACAGTCAATCGGCGTCGTCAACATCGGCGCTGCCGAAGGGGAGCCGGCTGCGGTTCCGGGGCTCCTCTCGGCCGCCTCGTTCACCTTCGGCGCCGGCGCCGGCCGCCTGGTGTTCAATCACACCTCGGCCGACTACACATTTGATGCTCCGATCTCAGGCCGCGGCACGATCAAGCAACTGGCGGGCACGACGATCCTGACCGGTGACAGTTCCGGCTTCACCGGCAACACCCACGTCGTTGGCGGCGTCCTTCAGGTGGATGGCCTTTTGGGCGGCACGTTGGATGTCTTTGCCAATGCCAAGCTGCAGGGCGCAGGTACGGTCGGGTCGACAGTAATCGAAAGCGGCGGCACGCTGTCGCCGGGCGGCGGCGCTATCGATACGATGACCGTTGCGGGCGATCTGATCTTCAGGGGTGGCTCGACCTACCTGGTGAACGCCAACCCGGCGGGCAAGGGCGACCTGACGAACGTTAGCGGCACAGTTACGGTCAACGGCGGCAACGTCGAGGTCGAGGCCGCCGACGGCAGCTACCAGCCGAACACGACCTACACGATCCTGCGCGCCCAAGCCAGGGCCGGCAACGGCGCATTCACGACGAGCACCAAACTTGCCTTCCTGACGCCGACACTGAGCTGGAGCGAAGCCGCGGGCAATAGCGCCCTGATCCTGTCTCTGGCACGCAACGACAAGACCGTCACATCCGTCGCTAAGGACGGGGGCGGCGGCGCCCCCGGCGAGGTCGCGGTTGCCGGCGCCATAGACCAGCTGAACGCCGGCAACGGCGTCTACGACGCGCTGATGGGTATGAGCGTCGAGGACGCCTTGCGGACGCTGCAGCTTTCCTCGGGCGAAAGCCACGTAAGCTATACGCAGGTGATCGATGAGACCTCCGGCCTGTTCACGCGGAGCCTGCTCGGCCGCACCGGCGGCGCGGGTGCGATCAGCACCGGCGTTGGCGCCAATGGTTCCGAGGCCGGTTACGTCGAGACGCCCGTCATGACGGCGGCAACGGCCGCGATCTCCGGCATCGTGACGCCGAAGCGAGATCCGCAGCGTGTCGCCTGGTTCGCGCCGATCGGCGCCCGCGGCCATTTCGAGGGTGACGGCAATGCGAGCGAGACCGACTGGACGACCGGCGGCATGACCGCCGGCTACGAGTTCAGCGAAACGATGGGCGGCGGTGATTTTCTCGGCGGCATTGCTGCCGGCTATCTCCACACCTACGCCAAGTCGGACGAGAACCTGACGTCGGCGCGTTTCGACGGCGGCCAGCTCGGCTTTTACGGCCGCTGGAAGGGCGGTCCGGTGACGGTGTCGGGCGCGATCGCGGGCGGCGTCATCCAGACGCGCACCGATCGTCAGATCAAGGTGGCCAACCTCGACCTGACGGCAAAGAGCACCGGCTGGAGCAACACGCTGAATGCCTCGACGGAAGTCTCCTATGCGGTGCCGATGGGGTCGGACTTCATGCTGTCGCCGCTGGCGACGCTGGCGACTGCGTTCGTCCATCGCAATAGCACCAGCGAAAGCGGGGCCGACGCCTTCAACCTCGATGTCGACAGCAGCTCGCATGCCGAGCTGACTCCGGGTCTCGGCGTCGAGCTCACGCATGAAAGCGACGTCGAAGGTGGCGTTGTCAGCACGCGCATCCGCACCGTCTGGGAGCACACGATCGGCGATGACGTCAGCCAGACGATGAACTTTGCCGGCGCCGACGCTGCCCAATTCTCGGTGAAAGCGCCGGATGCCGCCCGCGACCGGCTGCGCCTCGGCCTCGGCATCACCTATGCGACAAAGGGCAATTGGAGCCTCTTTGCAGACTATGAGGGCGTCTTCTCCGCCACCGACACCCACCACGCCGCCCGCGCCGGCGCCAAGCTGACGTTCTAGGCTGTAGTCAGGGTTTTAGCTGGCCGACCCACATAACCCCACTCTGCCCAATCCGGCATGGGTTTGGAACCGATCAGTGGGAGAGTGACCCATATCGCGTCTTCGGCGCGGTGCGTGGGGTCGAATTCGGCTTCGTGCTCGAAATCGCCTTCGAGGGCATCAACCGCTCGACCAGGCATAAGGCCGGGGTTGGCGATGCGCTTCCCCCGCATCTCGCGGCTGCGCCCGGACAAGCCGCCGTACGAGGCGGACCGGCTGGAAACGCCGGTGGCGATGATCAAGGCGAAGGCGGTTTAGGACCGGACTTCAAGCATTCACCGCAATGTGAGTTGGCCGCGGCTTCCATCCCGTGCAGATTCGTTCGACCGGGAATTATGGATTGCGCATATGACATCGCCTGAAGAGCCTGCATTTTCCTTTCGACGCCGCACCTTCCTCACCACACTTGCCGCCAGCCTGATCGTTCCGAAAATCGCAAGCGCTCTCGACGTTCCTGCCGAACCGCAGCTGATGACGGGCGACTATGAGAAGGAGCGGAAGAAGTTTCGCACCCATCTGTTGAACAAAGGCCCGGCGCCGGACAATTTCGAGCCGCTGATCGCCCCGCCAGGTGCCGAACAGGTCTTCTATCGCAGCGGCTATGGTGGCGAACTGGAGCTTGTGGCCTGGGTCTCGCGCTACGAGCGAACACGCAAGCCGCGCCCGGCCGTGCTCTTCCTGCATGGCGGCAACGCGCTGGGGCAGGGGCACTGGGCGCTCGTCGATCCCTATGTGGACGCGGGCTATGTGGTGATGATCCCGTCGATGCGCGGCGAGAACGGCCAAAAGGGCAATTTTTCCGGCTTCTACGACGAGGTCGACGATGTGCTTTCGGCCTCCGATAGGCTGAGGCATTTGCCGGGCGTCGACCCGCACCGGATGTTTCTCGCCGGCCACAGCGTCGGCGGAACGCTCGCGATGCTGGCGGCGATGTCGGCCAGACGTTTCCGGGCGGCGACGCCGATTTCGGGTAACCCAGACGCGTTCGCGTTCTTCAACCGCTACCCGCAGGACATCCGCTTCGACGACAAGAACCCGCGTGAATTCCAGATGCGCTCGCCGGTCTGCTATGCCCACAGTTTCAAGTGCCCGATGAAGCTGATGCATGGCTCGGAGGAGGTGCACTTCACGACGCGTGCCGGGCTCTTGGCAAAGCGGGCAACGGCCGGCGGCGTGAAGATGGAGGTAACAGTCATGCCGGGCGGGCATACCACGGCTCTGCCAGGCGAGATCGAACAGAGCATCGCGTTTTTCAAGAGCGTGGCCGCCTGAAACGACAAAAGCTTCCTCGCGCCTTCGGCGGGCCTGGCACCGCCTTTTACAGGCCGATCGGCCTGATCTTTCCCCACCGACAGTATTATATCCGTTTGCGAGCATATGGTTGCGAGCTAATCGCAATGGTTTAATTGACACGCCCGATTTCGACGTGTAATTTTCGTCGCGTAAACCTTGGGTTTTATAAATATTGGGTACATAAAGCGATTGGGAAAAAGGGGGACTGAATGGCTAAGCCCGCGAAAGCGCGCCCCGAGCAGGAGCGCATCTGCAACCTTGTTACTTCGCACGGCACCGAGACGGATTGGCAATTCGAGCATGCTCTTGCCGCAGGTGCGTTGGAAGCGCCGGCAGCCCTGCCGGCGAGCGTCGACCTGCGCGCCGCGTGGTGGGATATCGGCGATCAGGAACACACCGGATCATGCGTCGGGTGGAGTTCGACGGACAGCGTCGCGCGCTATATGCTCGTGAAGGCAGGACGCTTGGCGAAAACCGAAAAGCTGTCACCACGCTTCACATGGATGGCAAGCAAGGAAACCGACCAATTCACCTCGCGACCCGAGACGATGATCGAGGGAGCGGGAACCACCCTCAAGTCGGCCGTCGACATATTGAGAAATTTCGGCGCGGTACCCGAAGCGATGCTGCCGTTCCACATCAGTTCGGCGATGTATCTCGGACAGGAGAATACGTTCTTTGCAACCGCCGCCGGACGCAAGATCACGTCCTATTTTAACCTGAGCAGGAATTTGCCGAGCTGGCGAGCGTGGCTTGCCTCGACCGGACCGATCCTGGTCGGTCTGAATGTCGATCGTACCTGGGATGAAGCGACCGCCACGGGAGGGAACCTCGACACATTCCAGCCCGGCACCGTGCGCGGCGGTCACGCTGTCGCGCTCGTCGGCTACCTGGCCAACGGTCGCTTCATCGTGCGCAACAGCTGGGGCAAGGCGTGGGGCGACCACGGTTTCGCCTATGCCAGCGAAGCCTATATAAATTCAGCCTTTTATCCAGAGAGCTATGGAGTTACGATCCTGTAGTGCCAAAGGTGAAGACCGCTGTGGCGGCAATTGTGTTGCTCATGGGTTTCGTCGCAGCCTCTGTTGCGGCGGATCACCCCGTACCGGCACAGAGGGCGCCGACCGTGATGATAACAGACAACGATAACGGTCGCAGTTTCCCGGCAAGGGTGGGCGATGTTGTCGAGTTTCATCTTTCAGAGAATGCCACCACCGGTTACAGATGGGCGCCGGAAGACTATGACGAAAAACGACTGAAGCTTGTCGGGACGGAAGCAGGCAATCCAGGTGCCGCAATTGGCTCAGGCGGCGAGGCGATCTTTCGCTTCCAGATCGTCGGCCTCGGCTCCAGCACTGTCTCGCTACGATACTGGCGCCACTGGGAAGGGCCTTCGTCGATCATCAGGCGTTTCTCGGTCACGATTGACGCGGACCAATAGCTTTGAACGCGGATCTCCCAACCCGGAATTTGGATGACCACGTCGAAGCCGAGATCGGCGGGCGCGGCTGTTCCTTCCGCCGACACCAGGGTTTCGTTGAAATAGGCACCCTTCAGCGCCTTGTCGGCAAGTTTCAGCCAATGCGCGCGAGCGGCTCGGCTCTCAAGGATATCCGCGTTCATGCGATCCTCCCGCCGCGCGGCAACGGTTTTAGGGCGAGTGCAGGCTAGGGGAAAACGAACTTTGGCGTCGCTGCCGATTACGCCAGCCTCGCGCCAGCCGGCTCCGCCATGATGATCGCCGATCGATGCTCCCTCAACTGGTTTCCGACGATGGTTGTCCGTATGTCCCTGTCCCGTTGCCTGCTTCTCGCTTCCAGCCTGTCGCTGGGGCCCCTTGCCGGCTGCACCTTCTTTCCCGATACCGGCGCCACGGATCCGGATCGCTTCGTGCAGGAGACGTCGCCGGTGTTCTATCGGCCGGACGGAACGCCGGTGCAGCGTCAGGCGCCTCCCAGCCTCGTCGTGTTGCCGCCGAATTCCGGCGTTCGCCCGCCGTCGCAGGTGCACGACCTCTTCCGCACGCGGTTCCACAGCTCGTATGGCCTGCCGGTTTCCAATCCCGTTCATCAGGCGATGTATGCGCAGGTGAACGAAGATGATTTCATGCTGCCGGCCATTCCGTACCAGCGCATTCCTCCGCAGTTCCT
The DNA here is from genome assembly GCF_052113965.1 of Rhizobium sp. RAF56. NCBI lineage: Bacteria > Pseudomonadati > Pseudomonadota > Alphaproteobacteria > Hyphomicrobiales > Rhizobiaceae > Rhizobium > Rhizobium sp. RAF56. The sequence goes on along the minus strand of NZ_JBFRDU010000016.1, from coordinate 52,842 downwards.
GCGCCAGGAAGTGGACTATCAGACGGTGGAAAAGCCGGGCACGGTCGTCGTCGACACCAAGTCGCACTTTCTCTATTTCGTCGAGCCGGGCGGCAAGGCCATGCGCTACGGGGTGGGTCTCGGCCGCGAAGGCTATGCCTGGTCTGGCCGTGGCGTCATCCAGTGGAAGACGAAGTGGCCGCGCTGGACGCCACCGGCCGAAATGGTGTCGCGCGAACCGGACATGCGGCCACTCTCCGCCGAACGCGGCGGCATGAACCCGGGCCCGACCAATCCGCTTGGCGCCCGCGCGATGTACATCTACAAAAACGGCAAGGATACGCTTTATCGCATCCACGGCACGCCAGACTGGCAGTCCGTCGGTAAGGCGACGTCGTCGGGCTGCGTGCGGATGCTGAACCAGGACGTCATCGACCTCTTCGGTCGCGTGTCCGCAAAGGCGGAAGTCGTCGTTCTCTAAGCATAACAATTTTTCGTGATGTTGCAGATGCGCGATAGCCGAGGCGGTCGCCGCTCTTTAGATTTGTTCTGAAAGCGCCTGCTGACCGTTGGCAGAAGATGATTCTCAGCCGGCGGCCCACTCGTTCTTCCTGTCGTCCGTTCCAGGAGCGAAGCCGTCGATATGGTTCAGTCTTTCCTCTCCCGTCGCAATTTCCTTGCATTTGCCGGTTTCGGCGCCGCGTCAGCACTTTCGGGCTGCGCATCCTATCCGAGCTACGGCGGACCGGTCGTTCAGACCGTTCAGTACGGTGACCCCGCCTACAATACCTTCGGCGGCGCTCAGCCCATCGGCGGCTACTACGAGCAGGGCTATGGCGGGCCGCAGCCGGATCCGGCCTACATGTATGCGGCCATGAACGACGAGGGGCACGAACTCCCTGCCATCCCCTATCAGCAGATAGACCCGCGCTATTATCGCCAGCACGTGCCCAACCCGACCGGCCAGCCGGGGGGGACTGTCGTCGTCGATCCAAATAACCGCTTCCTCTACGTGGTCGAAAACAATGCGACCGCCATGCGCTACGGCATCGGCGTCGGCCGCCAGGGCTTCGAATGGGAAGGCGAGGGGGTCATTCAGTGGCGGCAGAAATGGCCACGCTGGAACCCGCCGGACGAAATGGTCGGGCGCCAGCCGGAACTGGTCAAATATTCGATCGCCAACGGCGGCATGGATCCCGGCCTGAAGAACCCGCTCGGCGCCCGCGCGCTCTACATCTTCAAGGACGGGCAGGACACGCTCTATCGCCTGCACGGCAATCCCGACTGGCGCTCGATCGGCAAGGCCGTCTCTTCCGGCTGCATCCGCCTGCTCAACCAGGATGTCATCGATCTCTACAATCGGGTTCCGAACAAAGCGCGCGTTGTCGTGCTGTAGTTGCGCTAAACGTCGTCTATTCCTGCCGTTTCTTTGAAATGAGCAACCTTCTAGAAGTTGGATCGCGACCGGCTGGCGGGCCGTTTCGACGACGAGACGCGGGGCCGGCCGCTTCCGCTAATTGCCTCAACAGCAAGGTGAATGGAGCCGTGTGACGGCAAGACGCCTCACTCCGCCGCGGTCAGGTTGGCACGCAGCGCCTGCAGCCGTTCTCGCAACGCGGTCACTTCATCCAGGCCGCAGCCGACCGCCCGGCCGATCGCGGTCATGATGGTATCGACTTCGCGGCGCATTGCGCTGCCCTTTTCCGTCAGCGATACGATCACCTGCCGTTCGTCGCGCGGATCGCGGGCACGGGTGACAAGCCCCGTCTGCTCAAGGCGTTTCAGAAGCGGCGACAGCGTTCCTGAATCGAGGTCGAGCTGCTCGCCGATGACCTTTACCGGCATCACGTCCCTTTCCCAAAGCACCAGCATCACGAGATACTGGGGATAGGTGAGGCCCACCCGCTCGAGGATCGGCTTGTAGGCGCGGGTAAAGGCGTGGGCCGTCGCATAGACGGCAAAGCAGAGCTGGCGCTCGAGCCGCTTCTCTTCCTCCGGTATCACCGGGTCGATGGTCTTGTCCGTCATTCTAATCCTGCCATTTCGCTGGAGATAATTCTCCCAGTTTCGAGCACAAAAGAAAGCTGCAAAATTATCTTGTGTGCAATTAAATTGTGCGATATTGAAGTTTCTGTCAAATCAAAAAGGAGATCCGACATGCCGATTCTTTACACCACCAAGGCATCCGCCACCGGCGGCCGCGCAGGTCACGCTGTTTCCGAGAACGGCGTTCTCGACGTCACTCTCACGGTTCCAAAGGAACTCGGCGGCGACGGCGCGACCGGCACCAATCCCGAGCAACTCTTTGCCGCCGGTTATTCGGCCTGCTTCCTCGGTGCTTTGAAATTTGTCGCCGGCCAGCAGAAGATCAAGATCCCCGAAGATGCGAAGGTCACCGCGACGGTCGGTATCGGCCCGCGCGAAGACGGCGGCGGCTTCGGGATCGAGGTTTCGCTGGCTGTTCACATTCCCGGCTTGGAGAAAGCTCAGGCCGAAAAGCTGGCCGCGGCCGCGCACATCGTCTGCCCCTACAGCCACGCCATGCGCACTTCGACCGAAGTGGCCTTCACGGTCGTTTGATCGGCCGCCGACCCCCAAGAGACCGCTTCTCCTTCCGCTGGACGCGGGAGGAGAGCGATATCTGCGAATGTACCTTTTCATGTGAAATATAATCGCTATATTCTTTCCATGGAAAGGATGCGAGAGATGCCGATCCCGTCGATAACCCCGTCTCTGACCTCATCCGAGGCAGAGGTGATTACGAAGGCCGCGGTGGCGGCAGCCGAGAGGCTCGGGCTCAAAGCTCGTGCGCTTGCCGACATCCTCGGTCTGTCCGAGGCAAGCGTATCGCGGATGAAGCGGCAGGACCACCTGCTGGAGCGTGGCAGCAAATCCTTCGAGCTTGCCATCCTTTTCGTGCGTCTCTTCCGCTCGCTCGACGCCATCGTCGGAGGCGACGAGACGGTGGCGCGGCAATGGCTGCGCAATGCCAACCGCGCTTTCGGCGCGGCCCCCATCGACAAGATCGTCACCATAGCCGGATTGACCGATGTCCTTGCCTATCTGGACGCCCGCCGCGCTCTCGTCTGAGGCCGTCGCGATCTGTGGCCGCTACTGGCGGCTGGTCGAGGCGCAGCATCAGGTTTCGACGCTGAAGCTGGTCGATACGCTGGAGGAGCAGGCCCTCCTCGAACGGCTGCTGGAGGAGAGCAAGCCCGCTTTGCCGCCGGAATGCGAGGGTCTCGACTATCTGCTGGCGACCCCGTTTCGCTATGGCGCCGTCTATCCGCACGGCTCCCGTTTCAGGCGGGCAGGGCGGACGCTCGGCGTTTTCTATGCGTCCGAAAGGGTCGAGACGGCACTCGCCGAAATGGCCTTCTACCGGCTGCTGTTCTTTGCCGATTCGCCGCAAACGCCGCTCCCGGCGAATGCCGCCGAATACACCGCCTTTTCCGCCGCGATTGATACGAAAGCCGCGATCGACACCGAGCTGCCGCCGCTTGATCGCGATCAGGCGGCATGGGGCGATCCGGTCGACTATGCCGCCTGCCAGGCACTGGCCGATGCGGCGTGCCGGCGGCATCGAGGCTATACTCTACCGCTCCGTTCGCGATCCGCAGCACGGGAAAAACATCGCGTTGCTGTCGGCGCGCGCCTTTGCCGCGCGTGAGCCGGTCGAGCGACAGACCTGGCGGATCCGGCTCTCGCCGGCAGGCGTTCAGGCGCTTTGCGATTTTCCGCGGCACCGCATCGGCTTTTCCCGCCTGGACTTCGATGGCGATCCGCGCATTGGGGCGTCAATTTCAAGATAGAAGGGCGGGGAACGCCTGACGAGAACGCGACGCGGGACTTCAAGACAAGGCCAGCAGTTCGCCCCGGAGGTCATTCGCGTTGCCGCCAAGTTTCGCCTCGACTTCGGCGTGGGTTGCCTCCCAGATCGGTACGGCGGCGGCAAGCACGGCCTTGCCGGCAAGCGTGAGTGCAAGCAAACGGCCGCGCCCGTCCTTGGGGTTGCGGGTGATCGCCACCCAGCCGCGCCGCTCCAGCGGCTTCAATGCCGCCGTCAGCGTCGTCTGATCCATGGCGAGCAGGTTCGCCACCGGCCCCATCGGTGGCGGCTCCGGGCGGTTCAGCGACATCAGCAGTGAAAACTGGCCGTTGGTCAGCCCAACCGGCCTCAGCGCCTCATCAAAACGGCGCGCCAAGGCCCGCGCGGCGCGCTGCACATGCAGGCAGAGGCAGGTGTCGCGCACCAGAAGCGTCGTCGCATAGGGCAGGTCGATCGCGTTTGACATGATTATGTAATATTGATATCAATGTAATCAGTCAAGTGAAAGATCGGAAAGAGGCCGCGCCGAGGAGGGCGTACCAATGAACGAAGTCGTTTCACGAGAAGTCTGGCTGGAGGCGCGCCGCGCGCTGCTCGCCAGGGAAAAAGAAGCTACCCACCTGCGCGACAAGGTCAATGCGGAGCGCCTGGCGCTTCCGTGGGTCAAGGTCGAAAAGAATTATGTCTTTGATACGCCTGATGGCAAGAAGAGCCTGAGCGATCTCTTCGATGGTCGCAGCCAGCTGATGATCTATCATTTCATGCTCGGCCCCGATTGGGAGGCCGGCTGCCCGGGCTGCTCTTTCCTCGCGGACCATTTCGACGGCACGCTGCCGCACCTCAACCACCACGATGTCACGCTCGTCGCGGTCTCCCGCGCGCCGATGCCAAAAATCGACGCCTACAAGCGGCGCATGGGATGGAAATTCCCCTGGGTCTCCGCTTTCGGCAACGATTTCAATTTCGACTATCACGTCTCCTTCACCGAGGAGGAGCTGTCGCGCGACAAGGTGTTCTACAATTTCACCGCCATTGCGCCTGATGAGGCCAACGACGAACTGCCTGGTATCAGCGCCTTCTACAAGGACGAAAAAGGCGACGTCTTCCACACCTATTCCAGCTACGCCCGAGGGCCGGAAGAGATGATCGCCACGCTGATGATCCTCGACCGCGCGCCAAAGGGCCGCAACGAAGGGTCGACGATGGATTTCGTGCGCCGCCACGACGAATACGAAGGCCGGAAAGCCGAGGCCGCCTGCCATTGAATAGGAGAGGCGCGCCATGGCGACGGAACGATCGAAAGAGCACGCTTTCCTCGACCGGCTGGTCGGCCGCTGGGATCTGGTGGCCGACGCAACGAGCAGCAATCCCGAACGCGGCGTCTGGCGCGAAAGCGTGCGCTCGCTGAACGGGCTTTGGGTGGTCTGCGAAGGCCACGGCGAGATGCCGGGCGGGGGCACCGCCACGACCATGCTGACGCTTGGCTACGATCCCGCCCGAAAGAAATATGTCGGCGCCTGGATCGACACGGTCATCAACCATCTCTGGATCTACGAGGGATCGCTCGACGAGGATTTGCTTGAAAAAGCGGGCCAAACGCTGACGCTCCATACCTCGGGTCCCGATATGACGCGTTCAGGGGAAACGGCGAAATACCGCGAGTTCATCGCCTTTGACGACGATGACAACCGCACCTTCGCCTCCGAAATGATGACGCCCGAAGGCGACTGGCGCCGCATCATGACCGCGCAGTATCGCCGCTGCCGCTAAACCTGGAACGAGCGGGCTGAACTCGCTCCAGAAGATACACGCAAATGTGGAATATTTAATTATGTCGCCTTTTGGCGGGTGGGTGCGCTTGCCTACTGAGGAAACTTCCCTACCATTCTTCTTTCGGGTTCAAGGCGACTTCATCCGCCGTTCGCAATCCTGCTGCATCCTTTTCGCGCGGGCGGCGAGGCGCCTTAAGGATACAACAGGGAGAATGGTAATGGCGCAGGAGCATGGGACCTTCGTTTGGTACGAACTGATGACGACGGATATGGCCGCCGCCGAGACCTTCTATAAGGACGTCGTCGGTTGGGGAGCCCAGGATGCCGGCATGGAGGGCATGAACTACACCATGTTCACGGCGGGCGAACGACCCGTGGCCGGATCGATGGACTTGCCCGAAAGCGCCCGCAGCATGGGTATTCCGCCGATGTGGCTCGGCTATATCTCGGTCAAGGACGTCGACACGGCGGCCGCTGATATCGTCACCGACGGTGGCGTCGTTCATCGCCCTGCCGCCGATATTCCCGGCATCGGCCGCTTCGCGATCGTCGGCGACCCGCAGGGCGCCGCAATCGCTCTCTTCAAGCCCAATCCCGGCGAGCCGCCGCCGCCTGTCGCCCCGGGAACGCCGGGCACAACCGGCTGGCACGAACTCTACGCCGGCGACGGCGAAAAGGCCTTCGATTTCTATTCGAAGCACTTCGGATGGACGCTCAGCCGCGACATGGATATGGGGCCGATGGGCGTCTACAGGATCTTTGCCCATAACGACGCCGAGATCGGCGGCATGATGAACAAGCCGGCCGGCATGCCGTCCGCCGCCTGGACCTTCTATTTCAACGTTCCCGCCATCGACGCCGCCGACCTCAGGGTCAAGGCCGCCGGCGGCCAGGTCCTCAACGGCCCGATGGAAGTCCCCGGCGGCCAATGGATCATCCAGTGCCTCGACCCGCAAGGCGCCATGTTCGCCCTGGTCGCACCGGGACGGTAGGGCAGGGCTGCCGCGTCCCGCAGGGCGGCGGCTGCTTGGAGGCGTAGCCTGCCGCTTTGCGCTTAGATGCTGCCGGAGACGACTTGCGACTTGCGTCGAGCATGTCTATCCTTGCGTCACTTCACGCCCATGAGAAAGGAGGGTCACGTGCACAACTATTATTTCCGGTTCAACCGGCAACGTGGCCCCGTCAACGCCCTGCAAATGCGTTTGCAGGGCTGACCAGAGGCCGTTTCTCGCAACCGTTTCTTTTCTGGTCCGCCCTTCGTGGCCCGCAGTGCCAAGCTTAATGCTCGGCGTCTGCGATCTCATATCCCTTTCCGCCGACACATTCATCGATGATGGCCGAGCGCCCTCGATCAAACGTCACGGGGAAAAAGACCAGAGAGCGAAGATGACCCTCATCAATATCCGCAACCTCGGCGTCGTCCTGTCGAGCCCGTTGTTCTCGAAACTCAACCTTGTCGTCAACGCCGGAGACCGGATCGGCCTCGTTGCCGCCAACGGGCGCGGCAAGTCGACGCTCTTTCGCTGCATCGCCAGCGAACTCGACGCAACCGATGGCGAGATCACGAGAGCGCGCGGGCTGACGGTCGGCTATGTCGAGCAGAACGTGCCTCCGGCGCTCTTCGAGCTTTCCCTCTACGATGCGGTGCTCGGTGCGCTTCCGCGAGAGCAGGCTGAGAGCGAAAGCTGGCGCGTCGATGTAGTGCTCGCCTCGCTGGATGTGCCTGAAGAATTCCGCGAGCGGCCGTTGAAGGCGCTCAGCGGCGGCTGGCAGCGGTTGGCGATGCTTGCCCGCGTCTGGGTGACCGAGCCCGACGTGCTGATGCTGGACGAGCCCACCAACCATCTCGATCTCGGCAAGATCGCGGCACTGGAGGAATGGCTGAACGCGCTGCCCCGCGACGTGCCGGTGATCCTTGCAAGCCACGACCGCGCCTTTCTCGACGCGGTCACCAACCGGACGCTCTTCCTGCGGCCGGAGCAGAGCCAGATCTTTTCGCTGCCTTACTCGCGGGCGCGAGCGGCACTCGAGGAGGCCGATGCCGCTGACGCGCGCCGTTACGAACGCGACATGAAGACCGCCGAGCAATTGCGCAAGCAGGCTGCCAAGCTCAACAATATCGGCATCAATTCCGGCAGCGACCTCCTGGTGGTCAAGACGAAGCAGCTGAGGGAGCGCGCCGAAAGGCTGGAGGACGCGGCAAAGCCCGCGCATCTGGAGCGCTCGGCGGGTGCCGTCAGGCTCGCCAATCGCGGCACCCATGCCAAGGTGCTGGTGACCCTCGATGATGCGGAGGTGAGGACACCCGACGGCACCGTGCTCTTTCGCACCGGCAAGCAGTTCATCTGCCAGGGCGATCGCATCGTGCTGCTCGGGCCGAACGGCGCCGGCAAAACCCGGCTGGTCGTCATGCTGCGCAACGCGATCGGCAATCCGGAAACGGCTGTCGACGGCATCAAGGCGACGCCTTCGCTGGTGCTTGGCTACAGCGACCAGGCGCTGGCCGACCTCAATGACAAGGAAACGCCGATGGAGACGATTATCCGCCGTTTCGAGGTCGGCGACCAGCGGGCACGGGCGCTGCTTGCCGGCGCGGGCATGAACATCGACATTCAGGCTCGCCCGATCAGCCGGCTTTCCGGCGGCCAGAAGGCGCGGCTCGGCATGCTGGTGCTCAGGCTTTCAAACCCGAACTTCTACCTGCTCGACGAACCGACCAACCATCTCGACATCGAGGGACAGGAAGCGCTCGAAAGCGAGCTGATGGCGCATCAGGTGAGCTGCCTGCTCGTTTCCCACGACCGCAGCTTCGTGCGCGCGATCGGCAACCGGTTCTGGCAGATCGAGCGCAAGCGGCTGGTCGAGGTGGAGAGCCCGGAAGCGTTCTTCGCCGCCGCGGCCAGCGTTCGTTGATGGATGCTTCGGCGATCAGTCGAAGGGCGAGTCGATATAGAATCGGCTGACCAGTTTCAGGGTGCGGTCGGGCTGGAGGATATAGATTTCCTTCACCCGGTCTCCCCACTGGTCGGTAAACGTATGAGGCAACAGGCTGCCGATCGGCGACTTCATCAGTTTCTGCGTCGGCTGGCCGCCATAGGTGATGCTGCCGGGGATCGGCTGCAACTCCGACGTGGTCTGTTGGCACGCCATCAGAAGCAGCGCACAGGCGAGCAGCGACAGCGGTGTTTTCATGGCTTCCTCGCTCCCCACGCGGCGTCATCCTCGGCCTTGTGCCGAGGATCTGCTGCGCCTCAATAAAATCAAACGGTTGCAGATGCTGACGAAAGAGCCGTTGGCACGCCTTGTCAGCAGTCGGAGGGCGCCTACCCACGCCCTCGCTGGCCACCGTCGTATACCGTCGCCAGCGCTGCCGGTTACCGTTTCAGGCTGCCGAGAATTCCGCGCACCAGCGCCCGCCCGACCTGGGTGGCGACGGTTCGCGCCACGCTTTTCATCGCCGCTTCGACGATCGTCTCGCGCTGGTAGCCGGAGCGGCCTCGCGGTTGGCCGGCGGGGGCGGCCGCCTTGTCGTCGTCGCCGAAGCCCGGAAGGGTCCAGCGGCTGCCGGCGTTTTCCTGTTCGGGCTGCTTGGCGGCGTCCTGTTCGGCGTTTTTCTGGGCGCGCGCGGTGAGGATTTCGTAGGCCGATTGTCGGTCGACATCCTGGTCGTATTGGCCAGCGACCGGGCTCGCGTTGATGATCGCCTGGCGCTCGCCGTCGGTCACGGGGCCGACACGGCCGGATGGCGGCCGCACGAGCGTGCGCTCCACCATCGAAGGCGCACCCTTGCCCTCCAGCATCGAAACCAGCGCCTCGCCGGTGCCGAGGTTCGTGATGACGCTTGCGCAGTCGAAGGCGGGGTTCGGGCGGAAGGTGTCGGCGGCGGTCTTCACCGCCTTCTGCTCGCGTGGGCTATAGGCGCGCAGCGCGTGCTGCACCCGGTTGCCGAGCTGTGCCAGCACCGTTTCGGGCACGTCCAGCGGGTTCTGCGTGACGAAATAGACGCCGACGCCCTTTGAGCGGATCAGGCGCACCACTTGCTCGACGCGCTCGATCAGCACCCTCGGCGCGTCGTTGAAGAGGAGATGCGCCTCGTCGAAGAAGAAGACCAGCTTCGGTTTTTCAGGATCGCCAACCTCAGGCAATTCCTCGAAGAGTTCCGAAAGCAGCCAGAGCAGGAAGGTCGCATAGAGGCGCGGGTTCATCATCAGCTTGTCGGCGGCGAGCACCGAGATCTGCCCGTAGCCCTGCTGGCTGACGCGCATGATGTCGGTGATCTTCAGCGCCGGTTCGCCGAAGAAGTGTTCGGCTCCCTGCTGTTCAAGCACCAGCAGCGACCGCTGGATCGAGCCGACGGAGGCCTTGGCGATCAGGCCGAACTGGCTCGACAGTTCCGTCGCATTCTCGCCCATGTAGTTGAGCAAGGCCTGCAGGTCCTTGAGGTCGAGCAGCGGCATGCCGCCCTTGTCGGCGATCTTGAAGGCGATGTTGAGAACGCCCTCCTGCGCTTCCGAGGCGTCCATCAGTCGAGCGAGCAAGAGCGGCCCCATTTCGGCGATGGTGGTGCGCACGCGGTGGCCCTTCTCGCCGTAAAGATCCCAGAAGATCACCGGGAACTGCTCGAATACATAAGGGGAAAGCCCGATTTCCTCGGCGCGCTTCAGGAGAAAATCCTTAGGCTCGCCCTTGACGGCAATGCCGGAAAGGTCGCCCTTGATATCGGAGCAGAAGACCGGCACGCCGGCCTTGGAAAAGCCCTCCGCCAGCACCTGCAACGTCACTGTCTTGCCGGTGCCCGTGGCGCCGGTGACGAGCCCGTGGCGATTGCCGAATTTGAGCGTCAGGTATTCGTCCTTGTTGAGACTGTCGTCGTTCTTGCGGCTGGCGCCGATGAAAATCTGCTGGTCCTGCGGCATGCTGTCCGGCTCCTGCGGTCGGTCGTCCGGCGTGGCTGCGGATCGACTCAGCGTTATTCCCACGTCATACTGTCAGTGTCATTCTCGCCTTGTCGTTATAGCAGGCACGTCGGGAGCGACAACCGTCCGTGTAAGCGACCCGAGGCCGGGGGCGCGAAACTTGCGGATGGTCGCAAAAGGCGGCTTGTTTCGCTCGAGAAGTTCAATTACGTTGACGTCAACGTCAATATATAAGGAGGCCAGAATGAACGAAATCGTAGACCAGATCGCTACCAAGGTTGGCATTGCGCCTGATGTGGCGGAAAAGGCCCTCGGCATGATGCTCGGTTTCCTGCAGCGCGAAGCGCCGGACGGCCCGGTCGCCCACATGATCCAATCGATCCCCGGCGCCTCCGACCTCGTCGCGCAGTACAATGGTGCTGAAACCGGTGGCGGCGGTCTGCTCGGCGGACTGATGAGCGCCATCGGCGTCGGCGGCGGCATCATGGGGCTCGGCCAGGCATTGATGAGCGAAGGCCTCGGCATGGGCGAGATCTCGTCGCTTGCCAAGGAAACCATCTCCATCGCCCGCCAGCACGCAGGAGACAGCATCGTCGACGAAGTGGTCGGCTCGATCCCCGGCCTCAGCCAGTTCGTCTGAAAAATATCGCTACCGTCATTCATTCTCCCCGTCCGCGGGGAGAATGAGCCTTTGTCGGCGGTCTGTTCGTCCCAGCCTGCGCGGCGAGAATTTTTCGCGACCTCTTGCCGTCAATGCTTGGCAAGCCACTCCCGAAGGGCGGCGTTGATGCGCGATTGCCAGCCCGGGCCGTCCTGGCGAAAGCGCTCGACAATGTCGGCATCCAGCCTGATCGTCGTCAACGCCTTGGGATTGTCCGATTTCGGACGGCCACGCCTGACGGGCGCGGCGGCAATCTTTTCTGCCCATTCGACTGCGGAAAGATCCGGCGCATCATCCGGATCCGTCCAGTCGATCGGCATAATATCTTTGCTCTCTGTCATTGGCCTTCCTCATGCTGATGATCCGCTCGTGACCATCGCGGGGCGTCCAAACGACCACCACCATTCGTTCGTCTAGCAGCCCGATGGTGAAATAGCGTCGTTCGCCGTAATCTTTCCGATCATCCTCAATCGTGATGTGATTTCCGTCGAACACCTCTCCGCAGCGTTCAAAATCAAGCTGTCGTTCGCTGCGTGTTCGATCGCGTTTCGCCGGGTCGAATATAATCGCCATTTTTTGTTACTACAATATATTTAAATCTATGTTTGTCCTGCTGCACAATTCCCTGAAGTACTAAAGCAAACGACGCGGGGCTTTGAATGAACGCGAACGCGCTCGCGGATGAAATCCGCAACCGCGCATGGGACGCGCGACCGCGAGAGATCCTGTCAGCCTTTCTTCTCGCCGGATGTTCCAAGCTCGTGCCAGCGCCTGCCGTCCTTTGCGATCAGGGCGTCGGCGGAGGCGGGGCCGGGGCTTCCGGGGGCGTAGGGGTCCGGTTTTCCGCCGCTTGCCCAGAGGTCGAGAAAGGGCTGAACCGCCGCCCAGCCTGCTTCGATGCCGTCGGCGCGCTGGAACAGCGTCTGGTCGCCGATGAAGAGGTCGTAGAGCAGGGATTCGTAACCGGTCATCTTGCCGATGTCGAAGCGGTCGCCGTAGCGGAAATCCAGCGACACCGGCACGGTATCGACCGAGAGCCCCGGCGCCTTGATGGAGATTTCCATGCTGAGGCCCTCGTCGGGCTGGACCTGGATGATAAGCCGGTTCGGCGGCATGTTGTGATTGACGTCCGTCTCGCGAAATTGGGCGAAGGGAACCGGCCGGAAGGTGACGACGATTTCGGTGTCGCGCGCCTTCATCGCCTTGCCGGTGCGGATATAGAACGGCACGCCTGCCCAGCGCCAGGTATCGGCATAGAGTTTCAGCGCGACATAGGTCTCCGTCGTGCTGTCGGGCGATACGTCCTTCGTCTCGAGGTAGGCGGGGATCGCCTTCCCCTCCAGCGTGCCGCCGGTATAGACGCCGCGCACGGAATGGGCGGCCGCTTCCTCCGGCGTATAGATCCTGAGCGCCTGCAGAAGCTTGCTCTTCTCGTTGCGGATCGCCTCGGCGCTGAAGCTGTTCGGCGGCTCCATGGCGACCATGGCGAGGAGCTGGAAGAGGTGGTTCGGCACCATGTCGCGAAGCGCGCCGGTCGCGTCGAAGAACTTGCCACGCGTGCCGACGTCGACGATCTCGGCGGCCGAAACCTGGACATGGTCGATATAATTGCTGTTCCAGAGCGACTCGATCATCATGTTGGCGAAGCGCGCCGTCATGATGTTTTGAACGGTTTCCTTGCCAAGGAAGTGATCGAGGCGGAAGACTTGGGTCTCCGATACCCGCGCAAGAATGCGGGCATTGAGCGCCTTTGCCGAGGCGAGATCGGTTCCGAACGGCTTTTCGATCGCGATCCGCCGGAAAGCGCCGGGCTTCTCGACCGTCAATTTATGCTCCGCCAGCTTTTCGACGATGCTGCCGAAGAATTGCGGCGGCACGGCGAAATAGAAGGCAGCGTTGCCGGTCGGCGATTTGTCGAGATAGCGGCCGACGTCCTCATAGATGGCATCGCCTGAGAAATCGCCCGAAATATAGGAGATGCGCTGCCGCAACCGCTTCCAGGCGTCATCCTCCACGATCCCGTCAAGGGTCGCCAGAAACGTGTCGAGGCGCTCGAGCAGCATGTCCGTGCCGCCCGGCTCGATGCCGAGGCCGAGAATATGCAGATCGTCGCCGACGAGCCCACCCCTCGCCAGATTGACGATTGCCGGGATCAGCAGCCGGCGGGTGAGATCGCCTGTTGCGCCGAATATGACGAGGGTGACGGGCGGGGTGGGACGAATTGCTGAGCCGCTCATGGCGTCACCTCATTGTTGCCTTCGACACATTCTTCACGCCTCCATTGGAGGCCATTGACGCGCGGTGTGCAACAGCGCAAGCACCCAGATTTCGTCGCCCAAGATTTCGTAAATCAGGCGATAGTGCCGATGTGGAATTATTTCTCGTGTTCCTTCAACCATGCCTGGCCGTCCAAGCTGCGGAAAGTCCGCGAGCCGCTCCACGAAGCGAGCGAAAAGTTGATCCATCCGGATGCTGGCAGCGGGATTTTCGCTAGCTATGAATTGAAAGATTTCTAGACGGTCGAGCTCTGCTTGCGGTGTCCAGATAATTTTCATGTTAAGGTTTTTAGGCGGCTGCGCAGTGCCGCGAACGCGGCTTCGACGTCCGTATTGGCGCGGCCCTGCCCACGTTCCATGGACGTTCTGGCACGCTCAACCTTTGCCCTGACGAAGTCTGTGTATCCCGGTTCCTCGTGCTGCGCGTCGACATAGTCCTGGACGAGTTCGCGAAGGAGATCGTCGGTGGAGCGGTGCGCCGATTCCGCTGCGGCTACGAACGCGGACCGAAGCTCGGGATCCAGATCGATTTCCAGAGCATTCTGCTTGGGCATGCGAGTATCTCCGTAAGCAAACATCGATAGCGCTAACTATAGTGTGGCCGAACGTTGCTGCAAGCGCGGATATCTAAGCCTTCACGGCCACCATGAACAGCCGCGGGAAGCGCAGCAGGACCCGGCCGTCGCTGAGCGGCGGGTAGGCTTTTACGATGCGGGCGAGGTAGTCGGCGGCAAACGCATCGCGGTGGTCGGGGCCGGCGGCGTCGAGATAGGGGCGCAGGCCGGTGCCCTTGACCCATTCGACGATCGCCGCCGCATTCTCCATGGGGTGATTGTAGATCGTGTGCCAGAGATCGACGCGCGCCGACTTCGGCATAAGGCGGTCGTAATAGACCGAAGGCGCGGGCAAGGGTTTGCGGCGCACGCTCGTTTCGAACTTCGTCTTCCACGGACCGGCCTGCGCCGTTTCCTCCATCAGCAGGTGTGTCGGCTCGGCAAGATTGTCCGGCATCTGGACCGCCAGAACGCCGCCGGCGCTCAACCCTTCCATCAACCGGTCGAAAATGTCGAGATGACCGGGAAGCCATTGGAAGACCGCGTTGGCGAACAAGAGGTCGGCCGGTTCCGACGGATACCAGGTCGAAAGGTCGGCCTCGACGAAGGGGACGCCGGGCAGGCGCTCGCGCGCCGCCTCCAGCATGTTCACATCGCTGTCGAGCCCGAGCACACCGGGGGCGCCGAAGCGCTCGACGATGAGTTCGGTGGAGTTTCCCGGGCCGCAGCCGAGATCGATGGCGCGGCCGATGCGCTCAAGCGGCACCTGCGCCAGAAGATCGCGGGCAGGGCGGGTGCGCTCGTCTTCGAACTTCACATATTGGCTCGCGGACCAGGCCATGGCGTCCCCTATTCTTCGGCGGAAGCGGCGATAAGCCCGTCAAGCGACGGCAGGATGACGGAGGGGCCGAGGTCGCGATATTCGTCCTGTGCATGCTGGCGGTTGATCCAGACCCCACGGAAGCCGAATTTCGTCGCCCCCGCGATGTCCCAACGGTTGGAGGACTGGAAGGAGACGGCGTTCGGATAGAGCCGGTAGGCGGTGGTGACGAGCTCGTAGGCCGCGGGCGCGGTTTTATAGATGCGCACGGCATCGACGGAAAACACGTCGTCGATGACCGACGTCAGCGCGTTGTGCCGGATGGCCGTTTCGAGCATCGCCGGCGTTCCGTTCGACAGGATGGCGATCCGCGCGCCATGGTCCTTCAGCGTCTTCAGCACATGCGGCACCTCGGAGAAACAATCGAGCGTGCGGTAAGCGGCGATGAGGTCGTTCCTGAGCGCCGGGTCGACGCTCGGCACGCAGGCGAAGGCGAAGTCGAGCGCTTCCGCGGTCAGCGTCTCGAAATCGCGATAGGCATCCATCAGCGACCGCGTCCAG
The DNA here is from genome assembly GCF_052113965.1 of Rhizobium sp. RAF56. Lineage (NCBI taxonomy): Bacteria > Pseudomonadati > Pseudomonadota > Alphaproteobacteria > Hyphomicrobiales > Rhizobiaceae > Rhizobium > Rhizobium sp. RAF56. The sequence goes on along the minus strand of NZ_JBFRDU010000016.1, from coordinate 37,474 downwards.
CTGTATTCGAGTTGCTTCGCGCGCCAGATCTCGGAAAGCCGTTGCCCCTCCGGTCCGGCGCGGTCGGCATGTCGGCGCACCGCCGCGTGCACGTCAAACAGCGTGCCGTAGGCGTCGAAAACATAGGCGGCGGTGTGATGAGCCATCGTGCCTCCTCAACGGGGCGACCTTCGCCCGACGATGCGCTAGGTTACCTCTTCTATGCGCTGGATGCGAACCTTGTCGATGTTGCGACCGTCGAGCTTGACGACGTCGAAGGAGAGATTGCCGTCGACGAAGCGTTCGCCCTCCTGCGGCAGGTGGCCGAGACCCCACAGGATGTAGCCGGCCAGCGTCGAATAGCGGTCTGCCTCGTCGACGAGGTCGGCCTCGACCAGCCGCGAGGCCTGGCGGATGTCCATCCAGCCGTCGACGGTCAGCGATCCGTCGTCGCCGTGCTCGATCGTCAGCCGCTCCTCGTCTTCGTCGGGGAATTCGCCGGCGATCGCTTCCAGGAGATCGCCGGTGGTCACCATGCCTTCAAGCGCGCCGTACTCGTCGAGGATGACGGCGACGGACTGGCTGGAGCGGCGCAGTTGCTCCATCAGCTTCAGTGCCGTGATGCTTTCGTGCACGATAAGCGGCTGGCGGATCGAGCGCTCGGGATCGATGCCGCCGTCCTTCATCAGGTCGCGCATCAGGTCGCGGGCGCTGGCAACGCCGATGAACTGGTCGAGGCTGCCACGGGCGACAGGGAAACGGGAGTGGCCGAGATCGGCGACGCGACGCTGCAGCTCCGCTTCGGGCGCGTCGAGGTCCAGCCACTCGATATCGATGCGCGGCGTCATGATCGAGCGGGCGGAACGGTCGGCGAGCGTCAGGACGCCCTGGATCATGTCCTTCTCCTCGGTCGAAAACACCTGCTGGTCGGCAAGTTGCGCCGCGGTCGGGTCGGAAGTCTGCCCCAGCGCCGCGCCCTGCGTCCGTCCGCCGCCGCCAAGCAGGTTGAGCACCGCATCCGCGGTGCGGTCGCGAATGTTGCCGCGCGTGATCGAGCGCTCCTTGTTGTGGCGGGCGAGCTGGTTCAGCGCCTCGATGATGATCGAGAAGCCGATCGCCGCGTAGAGATAGCCCTTGGGCACGTGCACGCCAAAACCTTCGACGATCAGCGAGAAGCCGATCATCATCAGGAAGCCGAGGCAGAGCATGACGACGGTCGGGTGCTTCGAGACGAAGATCGTCAGCGGCTTCGACAAGAACAGCATGAAGCCGACAGCGATCACGACGGCGAGCATCATGACCTGCAGTTCCTTGACCATGCCGACGGCGGTAATGACGCTGTCGAGCGAGAAGATCGCGTCGAGCACGACGATCTGGACGATCACCTGCCAGAAGACCGCGTGAGCCCGCTTCTTTTCGCCGTCATGCTGCTCGCCTTCCAGTCGCTCGTGTAGCTCCATCGTGCCCTTGAACAGAAGGAAGAGGCCGCCGACGATGAGAATGAGATCGCGACCGGAAAAGCCGAAGTCCATCACATGAAAGAGCGGGTTCGTGAGCGTCACGACCCAGGCGATCGAGGCTAGCAGGACAAGGCGTATGCCGAGCGCAAGCCCAAGGCCGGTCAGGCGTGCCGCGTCGCGCTGGTGTGGCGGCAGTCGCTCGGCAAGGATGGCGATGAAGACGAGGTTGTCGATGCCGAGCACGATTTCGAGCACGACGAGCGTCAAAAGGCCAACCCACGCGGAGGGGTCGGCGATCCAGTCGAAGATCATAGATATTCAAGCTTGGCAGGGCGGGTGGAGGCGCTGCCAATTCTCTCCTCTGTTGTTGGGAACATGCGAAAACGCCCCGCCTTTCGGCGCATCGCTTCTATGCGAACGCGGACAGGCAGGGGCGAAAAATGGGAAATGCGGGTAAGAGGAAGCTGTCGTCTACAGTCGTCACCGACAGCGTCGTCCCGACCGGATGGGTCGGACTTCAGTGAATGGGGACTGGACGGCTCGCTGTCGGGCATGGGTCATAGTGTGAAGATGAACGGGCGCTTTCGCAAGAGCGAAGACGAAATTCAGCTCTACCTGCCTCATGTGACGGAATTGTTGCGTCGCTGTCCGGCGACCGGGCAGTCAGCGGAAAATCAAGCGGCAGGATGCTAACGCCAAGGTTGTTCGCGATGGTCACGGTATCAGCCACGGCATCATCGCCTCGCGACGTGATGGATGCGAGCGCCTCGTAGAGTTCGGCGAGATTGCTGTCGAGGACGACCGAAAACACCGCGGTCGAGCCGCTCCTGTTCCAATAGCCATGCGGCATATAGGGCTCGATGTGCACGATGTCGCCGGCCAGCGCCTCGAATTCCCGCGGGCCGTTGTCGGTCAACTGCCAGAAATGGAGACGGCCTTCCACGACCCTGATCACCTTCGTGCCTGGGTGGCAAAGCGGCGGCACGCGGCTGCCGGACGGCACGGCCACGTCGAACACGTTCAGCCATGTGCCTCGGATAACGGCACGGCGTTCGATAGCGGGGCCAAGCACAAGAATGTTTGCTGCCGTAACTAAAGCCATGATCTCTTTCGTCTCCATGAAATAGGGTCAGCGCTGCCGGCGCATGACATGGGCGATAGGGCCCCGGGCACCAGTGCCCGCCATGCGGCGGCTCAGACCACCACAACGCCGAGGAGTTTCCCTCGAGCCGATCCGCATATGGGTTATCCAATCGTTAAGAACAATAGTATATGCTTGAAATAATATGCGACACCGGGTCGCGGCAGCCTGCGAGGGTCTTTCACCGGGGATAAAAAGAAGGCCCCGCAAGATGCGGGGCCAAGTTAGGAAGTCAGCGGCGAATCGCGCCAAGAGGGGGGGACACCCTGCCCAAACAAGACTTCGGCAGTTGTCGCTCGGCATGCATCGCCGGCATACAAACTTCTCGCCTCGTTATTTGTTCCATGAACTTTTTGTAATCATTCGGGACATCCGCACCCTGTGATCAGGCGTAGTCACGGTCGGGCGGCCCTTGCGTCAATCTGGGATAAGCAGCGGGGAGTTCGATTTTCTTTTCGGTTTGGCCGGATCCGCATCCTCGGGCGATTGCGTTTTGACAAAACGCGCTTTGTAATGGGGGCCATCGCCAAGCAAAATCATATTAGGAAACAAGTATATGGACCCCACGCATTTATTCGAGCTGGTTATCGGGATGTTTGTGGCGATCATCGCGCTGCACTATGCCGCCGACAGGCTGGGGCTGCCGCCATCCGTGGCGCTGCTTGCCGGCGGCGCGTTGCTCGCCTTCCTGCCGGGGCTGCCGACGATTACGGTCGATCCCGGTTTGGTGCTCGTCATCTTCCTGCCGCCGCTCTTGATGGATGGTGCCTGGACCATAGCTCTGCGTCCTTTGCGCCGGCATATGATCGGTATTTCCTCGCTTGCCATCGGCGCCGTGTTTTTCACCTGCGCGGTCGTGGCAGTGGTGACCCATCTTCTATTTCCATCGCTGCCCTGGGCCGCATGCGCGGCACTCGGCGCGATCGTCTCGCCGCCCGATGCGATCTCCGCCCGCGCTGTCTTGCAACGGGTAAAGTTGCCCCGGCGCCTGCAGATCCTGCTCGAAGGCGAAAGCCTGCTCAACGACGCCAGCGGCCTGGTGCTCTTCCGGTTCGCGGTCGCGGCCGGCGTCACGGGCGCCATCAGCACGACCGATGCGGTGGGGAGCTTTTTGCTTTTGGCCGCGGGCGGCGCCCTTGTCGGGATCGCCGTCGGAACGGTCTGGGTCCTATTCATACGCAGGCTCGGCGATGATTATTTGATGATCGCCGCCACGACCCTGTTGTGCTGGACCTCTTACCTCCTCGGCGAACGCATTCATGTCTCGGGCGTCATCGCGACCGTGACCACGGGCCTGATCGCGAGCTGGTACCAGCACACGGCCTTTTCGGCCTCGACGCGCATACGCGGCACATCCTTCTGGACCGTGATCGTTTTTCTGATGGAAGCCGCGGTCTTCGTGCTGATCGGGTTGTCGCTGCGGGGCGTCGTCGAACGTGGCGGCGGCTTTGGCGTCGTGATCGCAACCATGGGATTGCCGATACTTGTGATCCTGGTCGCACTCACCCTTGCGCGCTTCGCCTGGGTATTCGGATCCGACTTTTTGATCAAGCTCTGCAATGTCGTCGGCATAGATCGATACAAGCCGCTCGGCGCCCGCGGCGCAACCGTCGTCAGCTGGGCGGCCGTTCGCGGCGTCGTGACACTGGCGCTGGCGCTGAGCGTGCCGGAAGGCTTCCCCGGCCGTGACTTCATCCTGGTCACGTCGTTTGCGGTCATTGTCGGAACGGTGCTCCTGCAGGGGACCACCCTCGGCGGCGTAATCGCCTGGGCAAGGCTGACCGAGCAGGTGTCGGAAAAGGCGCGCCTCAACATGAGCCAAGCCGAAGCCGCCATGGCCCAGGCGCAGTTTGCGACCGTCCAAGGCCTCGCCTACGACGGCGAGGGGAAGCTCATCCATCCTCAATTGCTGGCGCAATATCAGCGCAGGGCCACGGCAAGCGTCGACTATGCCGCGCGTACCGAACACTACTCGCCGATGCTGCACGCGCATTTCGACGTCATTCTCGAAGCCGTCGCCACCGGCCGCCGCGAACTCATACGCCTCCACCGCGCCGGCGATATCGATGACGAGACGCTGCACGAACTGGAACGAGACCTCGATCTCGAAGAGCTGAGCGCAATCTCGGCCAAGGCGTGACGGCAAACGAATGCGGCAGCGCTCCGATTGGGAGCGACGCCGGAGAAAACGAAGATATTGGAGATCGCGTGCCATGAGCCGGATTCTGAAGAACGTACATAAGTCTGCGGCAAGCCTGCATGATGCAGGCTTTGTCGACGACGTCACGATGAGGGAGTTCGACGCACTCTCCCTCCCTCCTTTGCGGAACTATTCTCCCGACGAGATCAAGAAGATCAGGGCCTCTACAAAGGCTAGCCAGGCTGTGTTTGCCAGCTTTCTCAACGTTAAAAAAATTACGGTTGCCGCATGGGAACAAGGGAGTAAGAAACCAAGCAGCACGGCGATCAAGATTCTTGATCTCGTCGAGCGCAAGGGACTGGACGTCTTGCTATAATAACGTCGACTTCATCGAAAATGTCCGCTCATGGCGAGCGTCAGTTTGCTGACAAAGCACTCTTTTTTGCCAGAGCTGTCCGTTCTCTCCGTCATCCCGGCCTTGAGCCGGGATCCAGCCGCGCCGCGTCGGCGGCGAGAAAAAGTCTTTTGCGCGCAAGGACTTGCGCGCGCTGGACCCCGGATCGAGTCCGGGGTGACGGCGGATGGCGGCGCAGTCCTGGTAAGCCGTCAGAGTTTGTCAGCAGTCTGATGCCCGCTCATGGCGGGCGTTTTTGTTTTCAATGCAATCGCTACATAAGTGCCGGAGAAATGACTTGCTAGGCGCTTTGAAGTCATAGATTGAGTGCTGCGCGGCGCGTCGTCAGACATCTCGCGAGCGCCTCCTTCGAACCATGAACCGTCAGTACGGCAATCCGATTGGCTGCAAATCCAAAGCTATGCAATGAACGATAAAACGCGCGGCTATATCTTTGCCCTCCTTGCGGTGACAATTTTTGCTGCCCAGGACGGGTTTACCAAGTTTCTTGGCGACCGTTATCCGCCCATTCTTGTGACGATGTTCCGCTTCTGGGCATTTGCTGTTTTCGTGACGCTGCTCGCCTCAGCCTCGTCGGGCGGTGTCCGGCGGGTAGCGAAAACCGCGCACCCGTGGCTTCAGGTGGTGCGCGGCGTCCTGCTTGTCTCGGAAATCGTCGTTGTGGTTTTTGCCTTCAAGCACGCCGGCCTTGCCATGAGCCAGTCGGTTTTCCAGGCGACCCCTCTCTTGGTGACGGTGCTGTCGGTCCCGCTCCTTGGAGAGCATGTCGGCTGGCGACGTGCCACCGCCGTACTCGTGGGGTTGGTCGGAGTGCTCGTCATCATCAATCCGGTCGGCGTCCACTTCGACGTCTTCCTGCTGTTGCCGCTCGGCGCCGCACTGTTGTTTGCGCTCTACAGCGTCGCCACCCGCGCCGTCAGCCATAAGGACAGCGCGATAACGAGCACGTTCTATGCGGGGGTCGTGGGCGCCATCGCCATCTCCGTTATCGGCCCGTTCTACTGGACCACGATCCCGCCCGCCGACTGGCCGGCGCTAGCGGCGCTGTGCGTCTGCGGGACGCTCAGCCACTACTGCCTGATACGCGCCTACGGGCTGCTGACAGCCGTCGAGGTGCAGCCGATCACCTACCTGCAACTCGTTCTCAGCGCCGTCATCGCCGTCACGTTCTTTGGCGAACATCTCTCCGTGAACATGGTGGTCGGCGCGGTGACTGTCGTTGGAGCCGGCCTGTTCACCGTCTGGCGCGAGCACCGGCTGGCGGTAAAGCGAGCAAGGATAGCGGGTCCTTGATCAGTTTGTTTTCACACAATTCCGCACGGAAAGCCGCGTCGCACTTCTCCTGAATTGCTAGTGAAACGGGCGCACCTCGACCGGCGCCCGGCAGGCGACGGCGGCTTTGCGCCCCCACGCAAGCGCCTCGTCCATATCGGCGGCTTCCAGCACCCAAAAACCACCGATATGCTCCTTGGTCTCAAGGTATGGCCCGTCGGTGATGCTCACCTGACCATTCCCCTCAGCCCGCAGCGACTTCGCGCCCTCTACAGTGCAGAGGCCGCCGACGAAAACCCTGACGCCGGCAGCAATCATCTCCTCGTTGAGCATGTCGATGTCGCGCTCCATCGCCGCGTCCTCCGCGACGGACGGGTCGTAGTCATCAGGGTGGTGAATGGCAACCAGGTACTGCGTCATGACGTCTCCTGTAACGATGGTCGGCTGGGCCGGTTGCCCTGCCTTCACCATCTAGACGAACGGCCGGACCACAATTCGACAGTTGATCCGGCAATTTCGCCATCAAACTGGGGGAGCGTCACCCGCGCCGCGCCGCATCGATCGCGGCGACGTCGATCTTCCTCATTTCCATCATGGCAGCAAACGCGCGCTTGGCCTCGGCGCCTCCGGCAGCCATCGCCTCGGTCAGCGTGCGCGGCGTGATTTGCCAGGATATGCCCCACTTGTCCTTGCACCATCCGCACTCGCTCTCCTGGCCGCCGTTGTTGACGATCGCGTTCCAGTAGCGGTCGGTCTCGGACTGATCGTCGGTGGCGATCTGGAACGAGAAGGCTTCGCTGTGCTTGAACATGGAGCCGCCGTTGAGGCCCATGCAGGGAACACCCACGACGGTAAATTCGACGACCAGCACGTCGCCTTGCTTGCCGGCGGGATAGTCGCCCGGCGCACGCACCACGGCACCCACGGCGCTGTCAGGAAAAGTATCGGCGTAGAAACGGGCAGCAGCCTCGGCATCCTTCTCGTACCAGAGGCAAATCCTATTCTTTTCCATTGGAGTGCTCCTTTTGTTTGAACGCCAGGTTTCGGCGTTCTCTCCTGTCTGCTGTTCCGAGATAGGTCGCCAAACGCTTTCCTCCACCCCATGAGTGCTGCTCCGGGCTGGTCAAAAGCGGGTGATGACGCTTATCCCGGTGCCTTCGGCCCTATCGAGCGTCATCAGTGCGGGGACAGCCTCTTCAAGGCTGATGCGGCGGCCGATGAGTTTTTGCGGGGCGATCTTGCCGGCCGACAGCATGGCGAGCATGGCATCGTAGCGCCAGGCCTGCATGCCGTGGCTGCCGTAGATTTCGAGTTCGTGGCCGATCACCTGCGCCATCGGGATCTGCGGCGTGGCGTAGTCGTCGACCATCAGGCCGACCTGCACGTGGCGGCCGCGCCGGCGCAGGTTCTTGATGGAGTTGAAGCAGGTCGTGGGGTGGCCGAGCGCGTCGATCGAGACGTGCGCGCCGCCCTTGCTGATCTCGCGCACCGCCTCCGTGACGTCGGCGACGGCAGAGGCGTTGACGGTTGCGACCGCGCCGCACTCGCGCGCGAAGGCGAGCTTCTCCTCGGAGATGTCGATGGCGATCGGATTGGCGCCGAGGGCGGCGGCGATCATGATCGCGGAGAGGCCGACGCCGCCTGAGCCATGGACCGCGATCCATTCGCCCGGGCGGGTGCGCGCCTGGTCGACGACGGCGCGAAAGGAGGTGGCGAAGCGGCAGCCGAGGCTTGCCGCCGTCGCATCGTCGATGCTGTCAGGCAGGTGCACGAGATTGGTATCGGCATAGTCGATCGCGACATACTCGGCGAAGGATCCCCAATGGGTAAAGCCGGGCTGAAACTGGTTGGGGCAAACCTGTTGGTTGCCGGAATGGCATTCGCCGCAGTGCCCGCAGCCCGAGACGAACGGCACGGTGACGCGGTCGCCGACCTTGAAGCGCATGACGCCGCGGCCCTTGGCCACGACCTTGCCCGCGAGCTCGTGACCCGGCACATGCGGCAGGTGGATGTCGCTGTCATGGCCCATCCAGCCGTGCCAGTCGCTTCGGCAAAGGCCGGTCGCGCCGACGGCGATGACGACGGCGTCTTCGCCGGGCGTCGGATCGGGCAGGGTGCGGATGTCAGGAGCCTTCTCGAAGGCGTCGTAAATCATGGCTTTCATAGTCTGGGCCTCTGTCCTTAATTGTTCCGACTATCGCATGCGCTCGCCGCTACGTCTCTGCCTCAGGGTGGGCGATCCGGCGCGCCATCATGATTTCGTCGATCTCGCGGCCCTCATAGAGAAGACCAGCGGGAATACGCCCGATCTCGACAAAGCCGTGGCGCGCGTAAAATCGGATGGCCGCCGGATTGTCAGCGCTTGCATCAAGCTCCAGTTGGCGGATGCCAGCCGCGCGGGCGTGGGCCACGACGGCGGCCAGCAGCGCGTCCGCGAGGCCGGCAGCGCGTTCGCTTGCCCGCAGATAGACCATGATCAGTGTGCCTCGATGCGCCGCCTTGCTGGCGCGTTGACGCATCAGTCCCATGATGCCGACCGGCTTGCCGGCTCGGAACGCCACGAATACGGCATTGTCGATCAGGAACCGGCGCCAGTCGTTGTCGGTCATGCTTTCCCAATCCGCCGCGGTGCTGGCGAAGGCGGCGGGTTCGGCATTGAGCGCTTCCAGACGGATCGCCTTGAATGCTTCGACGTCGTCCGGCTCAAGCAGCCGCACCGGCTTTTGATCCCGGTCATTGGCATCGCCCATCGATACTCGTCCTGTCGCAGGGTTGAATGTTGACGCTAGCGCGACATTGCACGTCTATCCAGGATGGAGCCGCATGACATTTTTTGATGTAAGCATTCATCCCAATTCTGCTTTTCCCGGCTATGGGAAAGCGACGCATGAATATTGAAAGGAGACGGCGATGGCTGTCGATACAAACCCGCGCTCGACCACCTGGACCTTTGTCGATGGAGAATGGCTTTCCGGCAACCCGCCGCTGATCGGTCCGACCTCGCATGCCATGTGGCTCGGCTCCACCGTCTTCGATGGCGCTCGCTGGTTCGACGGCCTTTCGCCCGATCTCGACCTTCACAGCCAGCGCGTCAACCGCTCGGCGCTCGCCATGGGCCTGAAGCCGACAAAGACGGCCGAGGAAATTGCAGGCCTGGCGCTCGAGGGCGTGAAAAAGTTCGACGGCAAGACGCCGATCTACATCAAGCCGATGTACTGGGGCGAGCATGGCGGGCCGGCAAGCGTCGTCTCCGTCGATCCGGAAAGCACGCGCTTCGCGCTCTGCCTCTTCGAAGCGCCGATGGGCAGCCACGGCGGCTCGCGGCTGACGGTCTCGCCCTTCCGCCGCCCGACGCCGGAAAGCGCCATGACCGAGGCCAAGGCCGGCTGCCTCTACCCGAACAACGGCCGCATGATCGTCGAGGCGCGCTCACGCGGCTTCGACAACGCGCTTGCCCTCGACATGAACGGCAATGTTGCCGAAACCGCCACCTCGAACGTCTTCATGGTCAAGGACGGCGTCGTCTTCACGCCGGTTGCCAACCGCACCTTCCTTGCCGGTCTGACGCGCTCGCGCATCATCGGCCTACTCCGCGATGGCGGCCACGACGTGCGCGAGGCGACGTTGACGGTCGCGGACTTCATGGGCGCCGACGAAATCTTCACCACCGGCAATTATTCGAAGGTGGTGAGCATCGCCCATCTCGATGGCCGCGACTTCCAGGAAGGCCCGGTCGCCCGCGGGGCGCTGGAACTCTACATGGATTGGGCGCGCTCCGGCTCCCGCCCATAGCCGCACCGTGGCGAGGCACCGGCATCGGTGCCTCGATATCCTTTCCGAGGACTACGGAACCATAGGCCGAAGCTGTCGTTTCATCCCGTAAGCGAAAAGCAAAAAGGGAGGGACGCATGTCTAACGACACCCCATTTGACACCGATCGGGGCAGCGGCGGTGAAACGCACCAGCGCGTGCCGGAAGACGGTTCGCACACCCACGGCGATACCGCGCATCTGACGACCAATCAGGGCATCCGTGTTTCAGACAACCAGAACAGCTTGAAGTCAGGCACGCGCGGGCCGACGCTTCTCGAAGATTTCGTACTGCGCGAGAAGATCTTTCATTTCGACCACGAGCGCATTCCCGAGCGCATCGTCCATGCCCGAGGATCGGCCGCGCATGGCTATTTCGAGCTCTACGAGTCTCTCTCCGACATCACGCGCGCCGACCTTTTCCAGCGTGCCAAAGAGAAGACGCCGGTCTTCGTGCGCTTCTCCACCGTCGCCGGCGGCGCCGGCTCGGTCGACACCCCGCGCGACGTGCGCGGCTTTGCCGTGAAGTTCTATACCAAGGAAGGCAACTGGGATCTCGTCGGCAACAACATCCCGGTGTTCTTCATCCAGGACGCCATCAAGTTTCCCGATCTCGTGCATGCGGTGAAAATGGAGGCCGACCGCGCCTTCCCCCAGGCCGGCAGCGCCCACGACACATTCTGGGACTGGGCATCGCTGATGCCGGAGACGACCCACATGCTGATGTGGGCGATGTCTGACCGTACCATCCCGCGTTCGCTGCGCATGATAGAGGGTTTCGGCATCCATACGTTCAGGCTCGTCAACGCCGAGGGAAAATCCAGCTTCGTCAAATTCCACTGGAAGCCGAAGCTCGGACTGCAATCCACCGTCTGGGACGAGGCGCTGAAGCTGCAGGCAGCCGACAACGATTATCATCGGCGCGACCTCTGGGAGGCGATCGAGAGCGGCAACTTCCCGGAATGGGAACTCGGCCTGCAAATCTTCGACCAAGCCTTTGCCGATGGGCTGCCCTATGACGTGCTCGATCCCACCAAGCTTATCCCGGAGGAGGTTATTCCCGTCCGAAAGGTCGGCCGCTTGGTACTCGACCGTAACCCGGACAATTTCTTCGCCGAGACCGAGCAGGTGGCCTACTGTCCGGCAAACATCGTGCCCGGCGTCGACTTCACCAACGATCCGCTGCTGCAGGGGCGCCTCTTCAGCTATCTCGACACGCAGAAATCGCGGCTGGGAACGGCGAATTTTCATCAGATTCCCATCAACGCCGCGAAATGTCCGGTCATGAATTTCCAGCGCGACGGACAGATGCAGATGAATGTGCCGACCGGCCGGGCGAACTACGAGCCCAACAGTCTTGCCGCGCACGGCGAGGAGGGCGGGCCGCGCGAATGCCCGGTCACAGGTTTCACGACCGCCGAAGGTCGGCTGGAGAACGAGGAGCAAGGGGAAAAGCTGCGGGTGCGCGCCGAACTCTTTGCCGATCACTACAGCCACGCGCGTCTGTTCTGGAAATCGCAGACACCGGAAGAGCAGGCGCACATCGCCTCGTCCTTCGTCTTCGAGCTTTCCAAGGTGGGGCTGAAACAGGTGCCGCCGCGCATGGTCGCCAACCTGATCAACGTCGATGGCGATCTTGCGAGCCGCGTCGCAAACGGGCTCGGTATCCAGCTGCCGCAAAAATCGCCGGCGGCGCGTGCGCCGATCGACATGGAGCCTTCGCCGGCGCTTTCGATTCACAAGAACATGAAAGAGACGCTGGACGGACGCAAGATCGGCATCCTGATCGCCGACGGTAGCGACGCTTCAGCGCTCGCAGCGCTGCGCAAGGCGATCGAGGGCGCGGGGGCCGCAAGCTTCGTCGTCGCGCCGAAAGTCGGCGGCGTAAAACTCTCCGACGGCAAGACGACGCAGGCGGACGGACAGTTGCTGGGCTCGCCCTCGCAACTCTTCGACGCCGTCGCCGTCCTGCTTTCCGACGAGGGTGCCGCCACGCTCGCCAAGGAGGGCGCGGCGATCCAGTGGGTGATGGACGCCTACGGCCATCTGAAAGCGATAGGCTCCAACCCGGCGGCCAAACCGCTGATCGACAGGGCAGGGATCGCGCCGGACGACGGCACCACGGGGCTCGACGATGCCTTCCTGAAAGCCGCCGCCAAGCGCTTCTGGGCTCGCGAGCCGAATGTGCGGATGCTGGCCTGAGAGGAAAGCGATGACCAAAATCCGCGCACCACCGAGGTGGTGCGCGGCATGCATGCCGCCCAAGCGACCCCGCCGCGCTCAAGGGTCGGCCGGTCGCGGCTGAACGCGATCGGCGCGGAAAACGCGCTTTTGTCGGGACGATCGCTCTGCTAGAGCCATTCCATGATCATCCGTCCGCGGCCCGGTATCTTCGAGCTTTTCTTCATCCTGCGCGGCTCCATCATCCAGCGGGTATTTCCGCAGATCCTGGCAATCGGCGCGCTGTCGGCGCTGGTGGTCGCCCTCCACGCGTTTCGGCCGGGGCTGCTGCCGGATTTCAGCAACGCGCCGTTCGCCCTGATCGGCATCGCGCTTTCCATCTTCCTCGGCTTCCGCAACAACGCCTGCTACGACCGCTGGTGGGAGGCGCGCAAGCAATGGGGGCAGGTCATATTTACGACCCGCCAGGTTGCGCGCCAGCTCCTGGTCGTCGAGCACGGCAACAGCGAGAACGGTGAGGCGGAGCGGCGGCGGCTGGTGCGGCTGGTCATCGCCTTCACTCACGCGCTGGTGCCGCATCTGCGCCCCGGCGAAAGCCGCGACGCGGCGGAGGCCTTCATGCCGGCCGAGCTGGTCGAGCACTATCGCACCAGCCGCAACGGGCCGGACCGTCTACTGACCGCGATCGAACGCGAAATCGTGGGTCTTCGCGAAAGAGGCGTGCTTGCCGATATTCCCTTCAGCCTGCTCGACCGCAGCATTGGCGATCTCGCGGCGGCGCAGGCGGCCTGTGAGCGCATCCGCTCCACGCCCGTGCCCTTCGGCTACACGCTGCTCCTGCATCGCACGGCCTACCTTTTCTGCCTGTTGCTGCCCTTTGCCTTGGCCAACGCCATGGGCTGGCTGACGCCGCTGGCCGCCGCCCTCGTCGCCTACGCCTTCTTCGGCCTCGACGCTCTGGGTGACGAGCTGGAAGTGCCGTTCGGCAACCAATCGAACGCCGTGCCTATCAAGGCGCTGGCCGACAGCGTCGAGATCAATCTGCGCGAGGCGCTCGGAGAGACCGATCTTCCCGAGCTTCCGGCACCGCGCGACTATCTGTTGATGTAGGGTGATGAAGCGGGGGTGCGTTTTTACGACGCGCTATGGCAGCGTCTTCAAGTCCGTGCCGCGTAGCTGCTGATCCAACGTTAACAATGGTTGGCCCAGAACCTTGGCGTGCGCATAGTGAAAGCAGTCAAAATTGCTGAGGTATCGGCGGCCGATACCGTGTCTTTCGGCAACCGCCACTGCGTTGGCCAGCACCTCGCGGGGCGACTGCGGTTCCTGCAATGCAATCTGCCGCGCTTCGAGCCATTCGACGACGGCGCCCTCCGCATCGCTGTATTTGCAGTTGAGTTGATCCGGTCGGGACAGGACGATGATGGCTTCCCAGGCGGCCAGTGACGAGGTGAAGGGAGCCTCGGCTTGAATGAGGGCCGCTTCGTAAGCATCGGCGGTCTCTTCTCCCGCCATCATCGACACGATCGCGCATGCGTCGACGAACATTATTCGCCACCGGTCAGATCATGGTCCAGATCATGATAGGCGTCCGGCGGAACGGCCTTTCGGTTGCGCTGGAAGACGAGGCCGCGCTTTTCCAGAATGCGCCGCGCGGTCTCCCTTGGCGCTTCCTGGCGGATGCGCCTTTGGATCGCCTCGCGAAGGGCGATGATAACGGCATCCGTCTTGGTGTTGCCGCTCATCTCGGCCAGCTTCCGAGCCAGGGCATCGGCTTCGTCGTTTCGAATGCTCAAGGTCATGCGTATGGCTCCACTTGTATGGCTTAGCATACACGGTTGCATGTCTCGTCGCAAACCTGGGTTCAGGGCGCCTCCTGCTTCGGTCGCGACGCCCAGCAGAACGCGGCGCCTGCAGCCAGCAGCACGGCGGTGCCGAGGAAGACGGCTCGCATGCCGATATGGCCCCCGACGAAGCCGCCGATGACGGGGCCTGCGACCTGCCCGACATATTGCGACGAGATCGAAAGGCCGAGGATGCCGCCGGCTGCGGCATCCGGGACGTTGTGGCGGATGACGGCCGTGATGCAGGGCAGGAGGCCGCCGAGCGCCAAACCCATCAGAAAGCGCAGTGCGATCAGCTGCCAAGGTGCGGTGACGAAGGCCTGCGGAATGAGGAGCACGGCGGCGACCGCCATGGCCGTCATGATCACCCGCCAGTGGCCGATGCGGTCGGCGAGCTTGCCGAGCCGCGAGGCCGACAGCACCGCGCCGAGCGCGGTCACCGACATCACGATGCCGGAAATCATCGTCACCTGCGCCTGGTTGTCGGTGAGCTGCGCTACATAGACGGTGATGATCGGCTCGATCGACATGTTGGCGAGCATCAACAGCATGCCGGTGATCAGCATCGCCACCACCGGACGCGTGTCGGGGATCGACTTCCAGCCGCCGCCGGCCTTTGCCGCTTTGCTGCGCGCCGGCGACTTTTCTTCCTTGATCAGGAACGTGGTCGCGAGAAATGCGATGAAAATGAAGCCGCCGGCAAGCAGGAAGGTATTGCGGATGCCGACGATCGGCGGCAGTGCGCCGCCGATCAGCGGCCCGACCAGATTGCCCGCCATGATGCCGGCCGACAGCGTGCCGAGCGCCCAGGCCGAGCGGGCCTTCGGCGTCTGGGTGGCGACGAGCACCATGGAGCCGGAGGAATAGCCGCCGGCAAGCCCGGTCAGCAGGCGCAGCGCCACGAGTTGCCAGACGCTGCCGGCCATGCCCATCAGCGAAATCACGATCGCCATGCCGAGGCTGGCGCGAACCAGCATCAGCTTGCGGCCATAGATATCGCCGATGCGCCCCCAGAGCGGGGCGACCAGTGCGGCGGCGAAGAAGGTGGCGCCATAGGCGATGCCCGACCATTGGACGATTGCGGCCCTGTCGCTCAAGCCGAGTTCCTCGATGTAGAGCGGCAGGAAGGGAAGCAGCAGCGTCATCGCCACGATGGTGGTAAACGAGCCGCCGAGGCAGACGAGCAGATTGCGCATCCAGTAGGCGGTTTCGGGCTCGGTCGCTGCTGCGTCCCATTTCGTGTCGGTCATTGTCCGGTCTTCTCGTTGGTCGTGTAGGTCAATTCCGTGGTTCCCTCGGCCAGAACATGCCCCTTGGCGGCGGCGGTGAAATCGGCGCGCGTGAAGGTCTCCGGCAGATCCAGTCTTTCGACGTCGAGGGCAGAGACGGTCACGCGGTAGCGATGCGGGCGCAGGTCGTTCCAGGGCGGGCAGGCCCCTCTATAGCCGCCATGGGGGCCGTCCTTCAAGAAGGCGGCAAAGCCGTTCTGCCCGCGTCGGCCATGGTCGGTGATGTCAAGCGCAAGGCCGCCCTTCGGCAGACCATCGCCATCCGCGCCCTCGGCAAGCGCGGTGAGGCCGGCCGGAACGTCCGCCAGAATCCAATGGACGAATTCCATGCGCGGCTGGTCGTCGCCGATGGTGGTGCCTTCCCTGTCGATGAGCGACAGATCGGTCGGCACATCAGGATCGACCATGGTCAGCGCATAGGAACGGGTGCCCTTCGGGCCCTTCGACCAGGTGATTGCCGGGCTGAGGTTCGGGGCAGGGGCGTCGCGGGCCGCCGCCGTCACCATGCAGGAAGCATTCGCCGCCGGCAGCCGCCCGCCCGGTTCGCCCTTTGCGAACGCGACCTTGATATCGGCCGCCAAGGCCGGTTCCGCGCAAAGCGCGAGCGTTGCTGCCAAGGCCGCCATGCTTTTGAAAATCCGTCTGTTTTTGGTCATCAATTTCGCCTCCGTCTTGCGATGGCGGGCACACTATCAGCGCGACGGAGACGGGTTTGCGCGCAAACGCTCAAAATGAAGCCTGAAACGCTCAGGTGCCGGATGCGGCCTCGGCTTGCTCGCGATGCTCGCGGAGACGTTCGGCGAAACGCCGGGTGGAGCGATAGCCCGAGGCCAGCGACGCTTCCCGCAGCGTCAGGCCGTCGGCGGCAAGCATGGTCTCCGCCAGCCTGGCGCGCTCCGCACCCAGCGTTGCCCGAAGCGACGTGCCTTCCCGCGCAAGCCTGCGTCTGAGCGTCGCGTTGCTGGTCCCGAGCGCATCGGCGATGAGATCGGCGGTCCAGGCGCGGCCCGGCTCCCAGCGGACGAGCGCGCGCACGCCATCCGCCGTGGTCCGCGGCTGGACGGGCAGGGCTCCCTTCAGCCCCAGCACCATCAGCACTTCCATGACGCGATGTTCGATGAGGGTTGCCGGCAGATTGCCGGTGGCGATGCCTTCGCCGGCGTGATGGATCGCTCCCGCCAGCACCGGATCGAGCCCAAGGTCAAGCCGCGTTTCGTCAAGGCGCGGCGGGAAGGCGTTGGCAGTGCGGCTTACCAGTTCGTCCGGGAAGTCCATGAAGATCGCGCGATAGACGCCGCTCTTCGGATCAGGATCGTTGACGACGTCGCCACGCCAGCCCGCCGGCAAGGCCAGCACGGTGCCGGCCGTAAAGCGCAGATGCCGACCCATGGTAACCAGCTCCTTGGCGCCCTCGACGATGGCGACGATAGAGAGGCGCGAAAAGGCGCAGCCGGCGATGCGCTCGCGCTCGCGGGTAACGAAGGTGAAAAGCCCGGATGCGCCGCGGCGCTCTTCGATCGGTGCGGCGGGGCGATTGTCTTTCGCCGCCAGACGGCGCAGGCGCTCCAGTATCTGTTGTGCCTCGGGCATGCCTATTTCTTCCAAGGGGTTGGGACGGCCGCACTCTGGACCAAGGCGTTCCCCATGCCAAGCCGGGATGGGGCGAGGATTTGCTCGGATGACGCAGATGTGTCATAACCGATTGCAAAGTGCAATCGGTGGCCTTGATCCCAAGACAAAGGAGCCCACATGACCGATCACCGCCTCGACACCGTCCGCCGTCTCTTTGCCGCCTATCTTGCTCAGCGGCCCGATCTCGTCGCCCCGATGCTGACTGACGGGTTCACATTTTCCAGTCCGCGCGACGACCATATCGACCGCGCCACCTATTTCGAACGCTGCTGGCCGAAGGAAAAGGTGTTCCGGGAGATCCACATCGAGCATCTGATCGCCGACGGCGACACCGTGATTGTCGGCTACCGCGCCGAAAAGCTCGACGGCGGCAGCTTTCGCAACGTCGAACTCATGCGCTTCGCGGCCGACAGGATCGCCGCGGTCGACGTCTATTTCGGCCGCGGCCTTTGAGCCGCGCGGTCACGCTTGGGCGTCGTCTTCGTCCTTCGGAGCGGTTGAGAGCGGCATGCGCGCGATCGACAAAACCATAGCGCGTTCGTCGCTAGTTCGAGACAACCTGCCTTGCTGGTTTCGAAGCACTTTTATGTGAGCCCATAGATAACGGAAATTGAAGACTAATTTTGCTTTGGACAGCCGATTTTTGGTATTTCGGCGGTTGCCTAAGACTGGTTCCCCTCCTATGTTCCCGCTCAACCGCTAAGCGCGACCATTGCCAACGAGGAGATACGATCATGGCTTTCGAATTGCCCGCACTTCCCTACGATTACGATGCCCTTGCTCCCTTCATGTCGCGCGAAACGCTCGAATTCCATCACGACAAGCACCACAAGGCTTACGTCGACAACGGCAACAAGCTGGCTGCCGAAGCGGGCCTTTCCGATCTGTCGCTGGAAGACGTCGTGAAGAAGTCTTTCGGCACCAATGCCGGCCTCTTCAACAATGCCGCCCAGCACTACAACCACGTTCACTTCTGGAAGTGGATGAAGAAGGGCGGCGGCGGCAACAAGCTGCCCGGCAAGCTCGAAACTGCCTTCAATTCCGACCTAGGCGGCTACGACAAGTTCAAGGCAGACTTTGCCAATGCCGGCGCGACCCAGTTCGGCTCCGGCTGGGCCTGGGTTTCGGTGAAGAACGGCAAGCTCGAAATTTCCAAGACTCCGAACGGCGAAAACCCGCTCGTGCACGGCGCAACCCCGATCCTCGGCGTCGACGTCTGGGAACACTCCTATTACATCGACTATCGCAACGCCCGCCCGAAGTACCTCGAAGCCTTCGTCGACAGCCTGATCAACTGGGATTACGTGCTGGAACGCTACGAGGCCGCAACGAAGTAATCTCGCGGCTCTGCGAATAGCAGAAATGCTCCAGACTTTTTTGCACCCGGTGCCAACAGGCGCCGGGTGTTTTCGTGGCGCCCGTCATGCCGCCGTCACAGGCGCCGATTACGGATGCCGGCATGACGTCACCTTCCTCTCTTCCCCTTTTTCGCTTCGGCGTCGTCGCCGACCCGCAATATGCGGCAATCGAGCCCATCCCGGCGCTCGACCGCTATCCCGCCTTGAGCCTCGACAAGCTTGGCGAAGCGATCGCCGAATTCAACCGCCACGATCTTGCCTTCGTGGTGACGCTCGGGGACGTCATCGACGGGATCTGGGAGAGTTTCGACGCGATCCTGCCGGTCTATGAAACGCTGAGGCACCAGCACCACATCCTGCTCGGCAATCACGATTTTGCCGTTGTGCCCGAACGCCTCGGCTCGGTCGTTTCAAGGCTCGGGATGCCCGCCGCTAACTACGACGTCGTCCACGCCGGTCACCGCTTCATCCTGCTGAACGGCAATGCCGTCAGCGTGCACGCTTATCCCGCAGGCGATCCGCGTCGTCGGGAGGCTGAGGATTGGCTCGCCCGCATGCGTGCCGAAGGGGCGGCGAACGGAGAAACGTGGAATGCGGCGATCGGCGAGGAGCAGCTGGCCTGGCTTTCCCGCCGGCTCGATGCGGCGAAGCTCGAAGGCGAGCGGGTGATCGTCATGAACCACTATCCCGTCTATCCGCCCGGCAATCACAGCGGCTGGGATAGCGAGCGGATCGTCGAACTGCTTTCCCGCCACGACCACGTTGCAGCCTACATGAACGGCCACGACCACGCCGGCAAATACGGCTTCACCGGCGGCACCCATTACCTGAATTTCAAGGGCATGGTCGATACGGCCGATACCAACGCCTACGCCCTCGTCGCCGTCTTTCCCGACCGCCTGCAAGTCACGGGCTTCGGTCGCGAGGAGAGCCGGACGTTGATGTTGGAGAGCCTGACCAGGTAGCTAGGCGGTAACCGTGCTTCCGCCGCGATGCGAAACTGAAAGGCGCAGCCACGCAGCCACGATAACGAGCGGCGAGATCGGCAGGCCGTAAACCCCGAGAACGAAAATGACAGCCGGCAGTGCCGCAACGGCGGTTATCAGCGTCAAGTCCGCCAAGGCAAGCCGGCTCTGCGAGGCTTCGCGCCCCTTCCGTATCGACTGAACCTGCAAGGCCATGACGCTGGTCAGCGTCAGCAAGTCGTAGCTCAACGAATAGGGTCCGATCAGGAACATCGCAAACAGTGTGCTGGCGGCGCGTGATTCATTCGTTCGGAGCCTTGCCATAGTCCAGAGATAGAGTCCGAGCGCCGGCACGGCCAGCGCCATGTGCACCGTAAGGGCGGCGTGAGCCTCGATGCCGAGGCTGCGCAGAGAGCCGAACGGCGAAGGCATCATGTAGAGGAAACCGCCTGTCGCGTAGAACATGACCGAGCCTTGGTAAGGCAGGGTGTTCGCGATATAGCCGAGCCAGCTGTCGAGGCCGAACAGAAAGGCGGAGAGCCCGACCGCTATCGCCGTCGTGGCGGCTGCCGAAGCGATCACCCAGCCAGCGCCGTTCAAAGCAGAGAAGGACAGGCAGGAGAAATCCAAGCTGGGGCTTGATGGTGAGAAGTCCGATCGCGATGCCGGCAAGTACCGGCCGCCGTTCCCGCAGGCCGAGGCCGTAGAGCAGCAGCGCGGCGGTCAGAAAGCCGTTCTGCATCAAAATGAGATTGCAGAGAATCCCCGGTAGCACCAGAAGGGCGGTCAGCCAGGTTATGCTCTGGCGCCCCGCCGTCCACAGAGCGTGCAAGAAGAGCAGGAAGGTGACCGACGGAAAAACCACCGCCGCCGGCAGATAGCTAAGGAAACCAAGCGGCGTGATCAACAGCAGGTAATGCGGCGGATAGCTCCAACTGCGCCAGCCGTAGTCGGAACCGAAGGTCTCCTGCATGTGAGCGAAATACGTGAAGTGGCCTTGGAAAAGGTCGAGAGCTTTTTCTTCGAGAACGAGCCGGGCGGCAAGCCAGTAGTTGGCAAAGTCTGAATTCGTCCAATAACGCGGCAGCGGATCCGGCGATTTGAGCGCCGTCGTCAACCCAAATGCGGTGGCAAGGATCGCCGCGATCAAAAGCAGCAGCGCCGCCGCTTCAAAATGCCGCCTCTGCTGAGGAAATTTCAGGCTCATCTGCTTTGGTTCGAAACAGTGGTGTTAGGCGCACAAGCGTGCGTGTATCTCAATATTAAGCCACTTTAAGATGAATAAAGGTTTAATCGGGCCGTGAATGCGTTTTCCCAAGTGTTGTTTCTACACGGGAACGCATTGCCATTGAAAGCCTACCCGAGCGCATAGCCACCGGGCGCATTGGCTGCCCAGCTGCTGACCCACAGGCCGCGCAATCCTTCGCCTTCGCCCTTGAAGAACGTTTCCGTCGCGGCGCAAGCCTCGATGCGATCGCTGCGGAAATTGCGGATTGCCTGGCGCAGATCGCACCAGGCGACGAGGTTGGCGTTTTCGGAATAGTAGATCAGGGCGATCGGCCGGATGGTGCGCCTCGTCTGGCGGCCTGCGTCGTCGCGATAGGCGATATCGAGCTTTTCCTCGTCGCGGATCGCGCGGCGGACGAGCGCGAGGTCGGCGGCGGCGGGCGGTTGTGCGGGCGTGCCCCAGGCGTAGAGCGCCCTCTTGTTCAGCGCCTGGCGCAGCGGCGGCGGCACGGCGCCGGAGATCTTTTCCCCGACGCGCACGGCCGCCTCCTTCAGCTCCCTGTCGCCGGTGCGCTCCAGGAGCGCCAAGGACAGGACGATCGCCTCCACTTCCTCGATCGAAAACATCAGCGGCGGCATGTCGAAGCCGGGCCGCAGGATATAGCCGATGCCGCGCCCGCCCTCGATCGGCACGCGCATGGCCTGCAGCGCGACGATATCGCGGTAGATGGAGCGCACCGTGACTTCCAGCCGCTCGGCGGTGACAGCCGCCGTCACCGGCTTGTCGGAAAGCCTGAGGATCTGGATGATTTCGAACAGTCGCGAGGCCTTGCGCATCTCTTCTCCAAAAGCGGGGACGTCTTTTCCCGTGTCGCGCCCCCGTCACTCAACGCTCCTGACAATACGCTGTCAGTTGGATGGCAGTATAAGCTTGCCTATCGAATTGAAAAGCAACGCATCCCGCCGCGCGACCTCGACAGGCAACTGACATGAACTACAGCGACAATCTCTGGCTCTATTTCGTCCTCCTCTTCGGCATCATCATCGTGCCCGGCATGGACATGCTCTTCGTGCTTGCCAATGCGCTGACTGGCGGTCGGGCACGCGGCCTTGCGGCGACCGGCGGCATCATGCTCGGCGGTGCCGTGCATTCGCTCTACGGCGCGCTCGGCATCGGGCTGCTTGCGCGCTTCATGCCGTTTCTCTTCAATCCGCTGCTGATTGCCGGTGCGCTTTATATGGCCTGGATCGGCATCACCCTGGTCAGAAGTTCGATTATCGTCGACGACAAGGGACCTGCCTGCAGCCGCTCGGCATGGCGCGCGTTCCGCCAGGGGGCGATCACCTGCCTGATCAATCCGAAAGCCTATCTCTTCATGCTGGCCGTCTATCCGCAATTCCTGAAGCCGGCCTATGGGCCGATCTGGATCCAGGGATTGATCATGGGGGCGATGACGGTTTTCACGCAGTTTGCCGTATACGGCACGCTGGCGGCGACGGCGGGCAGCAGCCGGGCATTCCTCGTCTCCAATCCGGCCACGACGGCCGCCGTCGGCCGCGTCGCGGGCGCGCTGCTGGTCGCGGTCTCCGCCTTCGGCCTATGGCATGGCTGGAAGGCTGCTTGATGAGGAAAAACAAAGGGATGGATCCATCCAGTTGAATCGATGCTAGAGCTTGATGATTCAATGCGTGAACGGCAACCGGAGTGCGGTGACACCCCCCTCTGTCCTGCCGGACATCTCCCCCTCAAGGGGGGAGATTGGCTGGGGTGGGCGTCCTACTCCTAATCTCCCCCCTTGAGGGGGAGATGTCACGAAGTGACAGAGGGGGGTTCTATCTCCAACCACCTGCACGCTCTCACCATTTTGTGACTTCATAGACAATCGGAAAGCGGCCAACATGACCGGTGTAGAGAGGCGCCGGTCCTGTGCGGACGCGGACAAAGGGGAGTGGGACAATGAAGTGGAAGATGATTTCGGCTGCGGCTTTGTTTGCCGGCGTGGCGCTCTGTTCCGCCTTCGCCGCGGAAGGCACGCATGACAGCCGCATCGCCATCATGAAGAAGGTGGGCGGCGCGGCCGGTGCGCTCGCAGGGATCGCTAAGGGCGAAAAGCCCTACGATGCCGAGGTGGTGAAGGCGTCACTCTCGACGATTGCTGAAATGGCGAAGGCTTTCCCGGCACAGTTCGGCGCCGGCAGCGACATGAAGGATCCGGAAGTCAATCCGAAGCTCTGGACCAACATGGACGACTTCAAGGCGAAGGCGGCCAAACTCCAGACCGATGCGGAAACGGCGATGGCAGCGCCTCCAGCCGATCCGGCGGCAGTGGGCGCTTTGCTGAAGTCGCTCGGTGCCGATTGCGGCGCCTGCCACCAGGCCTACCGCATCAAGAAGGACTAGCGCCTGTCGGTTTCACCACATGCTTCGGCGCGGCAGACAGGACACGACCGTTTTTTTAACATCCTCCCCGCCACTTCGTGACATCTCCCCTGGTGGGGGGATGTCTGGCGGGGCCGAGGGGATGCCAAGAAGCTGGCGTGTACTATCTAAATACGCGTCAAGGACGCAACTGAGCGGGGACAGCGCGGTGGCAGCGGCCGGATGGGGCTTCCGGCGAGGCTATGCGCTAGGCGATGCGGAGACGTGGGGATGATCGCAAGATTCGTCAGGTGGCTGCTCTGCGTGCTCGGCGTCCTCGCCATTGCGCTCGGCGTCGGCTACGTCGTGTTCGCCCCGACGCCGCTGCCGGCCGAGCATTGGGCGGGGCTCGGCGAACCCGACGTCAAGAACGGCGAAATGGTATTCTGGGCGGGCGGCTGCGTCAGCTGCCATGCAGCGCCGGGTGCTGAAGGCGATGCGCGACTGACGCTCGGCGGCGGTCTTGCGCTGAAAAGTCCTTTCGGCACCTTTCACGTTCCGAACATCTCGCCCGACGAGAAGGTGGGCCTTGGCGGCTGGACGCTCGCCGATTTCGGCGACGCCATGAAGCGCGGCGTCGGCAGCCACGGCGAACACCTCTATCCGGCCTTCCCCTACGGCTCCTATACCCGCGTCACCGACAAGGATATCAATGACCTCTGGGGATTTTTAAAGACGCTGCCGAAGAGCGGCAATGTGGCCCCGCCGCATGATCTGCCCTTTCCCTTCGACATCAGGCTCGGCATCGGCCTATGGAAATTTCTCTATCTCGACGATCAGCCGCGCGTCGCGCTCGACAATCCCGACGAACGGGTAAAGCGCGGTCAATACCTGGTCGAAGGTCCCGGCCATTGCGGCGAGTGCCATACTCCGCGCGATGCGCTCGGCGGTTTCGTCAAGGACCAGTGGCTGGCCGGCGCGCCGAACCCGGAAGGCAAGGGCCGCATCCCGAACATCACGCCCGCCTCGAAATCGATGGGCAGCTGGAGCGAGAGCGATATCGTCAACTACCTGGAAACCGGCTTCACGCCGGACTTCGACACCGTCGGCGGCTCGATGACCGACGTCCAGAAAAACATCGCGCGCCTGCCCGCATCCGACCGCGAGGCGATCGCCGCCTACCTGAAGGCGGTGCCGGGGCGCTGAAGCAATTCCAGGAAAAGCGTGACGCGGTTTCCGTCCGAATGGAGACGGTCTATGCCGCCCGCGCGTGCTCGGCGCCGAAGAGCGCCATGTAGCCTTCCAGTTCCTCGCTGCTTTTGCCGAGCGCTCGATAGATTTCGGTGGTGAAAGTCACCGGTGCGGTGCCGGGGGCCGTGACGATGCGTCCGGCGCGGACCGCTTGCGGCGTATCCCGGTAGTGCGCATGGCCACGGTAGCCGGGCGTGCCGCCGATGAAATCGAGGCCATTGCTGGTATGAGGGATGGTGTTCAGCGTGCCGGCGCGTCCGAGCGAAAGGGTTGCGGCACAGATCGCGCCAACCACGCGGTCGGCGGCGGTAAACGCCGTGATCACCGGCGTGAGGTCGGGCGCTATGCCTCTTTCCCAGCTCGTTCCGCCGCAGATCGCCAGCCCGTCGAAGGCCATCGGGTCCAGGTTTTCAACGGCCGTGTCCGGCGCGACGCGAAGGCCGCCCATCGAGGTCACGGGCAGGCCGCCCGGCGTCGATGAAACGATCTCGAAGCCGAATTCGCCGCGTGCGGACGCCGTGAGCTGCGCGACTTCCCAGTCAGCGAAACCTTCGGCGTAAATGATTGCGAGCCTGGTCATGACATCCTCTCAACTGCGCTGGCGCCTACGCGAAGTATATCGCGGTCGAGCCCCCGCCGAAACCGTCGCGCCGAACCTCCGTCGCTGCGTGCCTCACGCCAGCGCCTGCAGATAGCGCATGCCGGTGACCGGGCGCGGAATGAAGTCCATGTGCTCGTAGAAGCGATACGCCTGAAAATTGCCGGTCGCGGCGCTGACCGAGAGGTAGCCGCAGCCGGCCTTTCGCGCGGTATCGCGGGCGCGATCGACGAGATGCTGGCCGACGCCGTGGCCGCGATGGCCGTCGCGGACAAAGAGGTGGTGAAGATCCATGCCGCGCTGGCCTTCCTCTGCTCTGTAGAGCGGCACGAGAATGGCGTAGCCGAGAAGGCCGTCGGCACCTTCGGCAACCAGCGCCGTGATCCAGGGCAGCGGACCGAAGAGATCGCGCTCGAGCCGTTCAGGGGTGATGGCGGCGCCATCGCCGTGATGGGCGGCAAGCAGGCGGATCATGTCGTTGAGTTCCGGCAGGTCACGCGGCTTGGCAGCCCGGATCGTGACGACTGGCGGGCGTGAGAGAGAGATATCGCTGTCGTCTAGCATGTCTTCGCGTCCTTCTTGATGTGCCGTCAGGACGCTGTTCAAACAACAAGGCCGCCTGACGGCGGCCTGTTGACATATGATCTGTCGTCAGCCGCCCGTTACCGGAACGACCAAAAATACGAGCTGTTGATGTGCGCGTTCGAGATCATGGGGGACTTGATGATCCGAAATGCGCGGCTTGTCAAGAGAGCCGACTTCGCGCTGGGGGCAGGCGACATGCGGCGGGAAAAGCGGCTTTCATTTATGCATGCCATATAGTATACCCCCCTATAGTATTTGGAGCCGTCATGTCCCACACCGTCCGCGAACAGGCAAAACTTCTGTCCCGTGTCCGCCGCCTGAAAGGGCAGATGGAGGCGGTGGAGCGCGCGCTGGAGGCGGAGCGTCCGTGCGGCGAGGTGCTGCAGCTTCTGGCTTCCATCCGGGGCGCCTTGACGGGACTTACCGGCGAGATCCTCGAGGACCACCTGCGTGAGCACGTCCTTGAGGCCGAAAGCGAGGCGGCGAGACGCCAGGCGGTCGGCGAGATCACCGATGTTTTGAAGACCTATCTGCGCTGACGTCTGCCGCGCGGAACGACGACAGGAGAGCGAAGCGATGAGCGCTTCCCATGGTGATGATGCATTGACGCACGACCACGTCTTCCTCGGCGCCGACCACCGCCGCAACGAACGCCGGGTCTGGCTGGTGATCGCGCTGACGACGGTGATGATGGTGGTGGAGATCGGCGCGGGAACGGCCTTTGGTTCCATGGCGCTGGTGGCCGACGGCTGGCACATGTCGACGCATGCGAGCGCGCTCTTGATCTCGGCGCTTGCCTATCTCTATGCCCGCCGCCAGGCCCGCAGCCGGCGCTTCACCTTCGGCACCGGCAAGTTCGGCGATCTCGCCGGCTTCGCCAGCGCCATCGTGCTGGCGCTCGTCGCATTGCTGATGGGCTGGGAGAGCCTCAGGCGGCTGATGCAACCGGTAGCGATCGATTTTTCCGAGGCGATTGCCATTGCCACCGTCGGCCTTGCCGTCAATCTCGTCAGCGCCGGGCTCTTGCGCGACGACCACGATCATCACCACGGCGCTCACCACCATCATGAGCACAACCATCATGAACACGGCCATCATCATCACGGCGATCACGGCGGCGGCAAGGACAATAATCTGCGGTCCGCCTACGTTCACGTCATCGCCGATGCCTTCACCTCGGTGCTGGCGATTGCAGCACTTCTCGCCGGTAGCCGCTTCGGCTGGGTGTGGCTCGACCCCCTGATGGGCATCGTCGGCGGGCTGGTCATCGCGCAATGGGCCTTTGGGCTGGCGAAGGCCTCAGGCTCGGTGTTGCTCGATGCGCTGCCGCAGGGCGAGGATCTGCCGGCGGAAATCCGCGCGGCGATCGAGACCGGCGCCGACCGCATTACCGACCTTCACGTCTGGCAGGTCGGCCCCGGCCATCACGCCGCAATCGTTTCAGTCGTGACGCCGCAGCGCCAGGAGCCGTCCTTCTACAAGAAAAAGCTCTCCGGCATCCATGAACTCTCCCATGTCACGGTGGAGGTCACGCTCGCAGGCGCTGCATAGCGGCGTGGACCGCGCTCTGCCTGAAACGATAACGGCTTCCCTTCATTTCGGTCTTTTGCAACAGACGCTTGCCATATTCGCCGCGTAGCTGAGAATCAGCCTGATTCTGCCGGAGGCTTCGCATGTCCGTTTCTACCACCCGTCGCCGTCTGCTCATCGGCTCGGCCCTCGTTCTGCCAGCGTTGGCGTTGCCGCCGCGATTGGCTCTTGCCGATGATCCAGCGCCGGCGTCGGCGCCGAATGCGCAAGGCGCGCTTGATGAATACGGGCTGCCGAGCAGCGCGCCTTCGGCTGCCGACCAGGCAGTCCAGGACGATGCCGACAAGCAGCTTGCCGCGATCGAGCAGCGGATGGGTGGCCGTCTTGGCGTGTCCGTGCTCGATACCGAAACGAATATTTCGCTCGGCGCACGCGAAACCGAACGCTTCGCGCTCGGCAGTACCGTCAACGCGCTCATCGTCGGCTTCACGCTCGCAAGGGTCGACCAGGGCGCCGAGAAGCTCGACCGTCGCATCACCTTTTCCAAGGACGCGGTGGTCGCCGGCTCGCCGGCAACCGAGGCGCATGAGGGCGGCGAGGGCATGACCGTTGCCGAGCTTTGCAAGGCCGCCGTTACCGCCGCCGACAACACCGCCGCCAATCTGCTTCTGGATGCGTCCGGCGGGGCAAAGGCACTGACCGCCTGGCTGCGCAGCACCGGCGACACGGAAACCCGCGTCGACCGCCCGGCGCCGGAGTTCGACGATCGCAAGGCCGACGATCCGCGCGACACGACGACGCCGGATTCCATGCTCGACACGATCGGTCTCTTGACCCTCGGCAATACGCTGAGCGACACGTTGCGTGCGCAGCTCGTCGACTGGATGGTATCGGAAAGACTGGCCGACGCCCGCCTTCGCGCCGGTCTCGCCAAGGACTGGAAGGTCGGGGGCATCGCGACCACCGGCAAGGACGGCGCTGCCGCCGATATCGCCGTCATCTGGCCGCCGGAGCGCGGGCCGGTCCTGGTGACCGCCTATGTCGCCGACGCGAAGCTTGCCGGCGCGGAACTCGACGCCGCCTTCGCCGACATATCGAAGATCATCGCGGGAATGGTGGGGTAGGGCAATTCCAGGAAAAGCGTGATGCGGTTTTCCGTCCGGAATTGCGTAAAAACAAACAGATAGAGCGGCGGCGCAAAGCCGTTGCGTGGCTTCGAGTGACGTGCATAGGATGCACGCCAAAGGCGGGGTGCCATATGCCGATTCTCGTTCAGCTTCCTTTGGGGATAGCAGGCGTCATCGCCGGATATTTCGTCTCGCGCGATACCCTGCATTTCACCCTGGTCCAGACCGGCATCGCGCTGGTCATGCTGGCGATTTTCTGCGCGGTGCTGATCAACGCCCGCCGCATTCGCGGCGCGATCCGCTCGATGATAGGCAAGCCGGATGACGATCGCACCGCGTGAGTGGGTGCGATCGTGCCCGGAGCAATTCCAAGAAAAGCGCGACGGTAGAGTAGAGCTAGGCGATCTTGTCGAAATAGGTCATGCCGACATTGGCGATGAGTGATCCGCCGTCGACGGCGAGCACGGCGCCGTTGACGAAGGATGCGGCCGGCGACAGCAACCAGGCGATCGCCTCGGCAGCTTCATTGGCCGTGCCGGCCCGCCGCTGGGGAACGTCCTCGCTGACCTTGGCGTAGGCGCCCTCCAGGTCTTCGGCGATGTTCATCGTCGCCATTTCCTCATCGCCCATCTCCGTGCGTATCCATCCAGGTGCAACGATATTGGCGCGCAGGCCGTTGCGCGCATGCTCATAGGCGATCGCCTGCGTCATCAGCGTGAGGCCGGCTTTCGACGCGGAGTAGGCTGCAAGCCCCGGACCTGTCTGCACCGCGCCGACTGAACTGACCGAGACGATGGCACCGTGGCGGGCAAGCAGATGCGGCAAGGCCGTCTGCGCCAGCACGAACGGCCCGGTCAGATTGATCGCCAACTGCTGGTTCCAGTTTTCGAGCGAGGTCTCGGCAAACGGCTTGGTAATGACGATGCCGGCATTGAGCACCAGCCCGTCCAGCCTGCCGAACCGCGCGACGATATCGCCGATCAGCTTGCTCGCGGCCGCCGGATCGCCGATGTCGGCGACGAACGGGTGGATGCCGTCGGCGCGTTCGGCGACCGCCTTCAGCGCATCGCCGCGCCGACCGCAAATGGCCACCTCATATTCGCCCGAAAGCCGCACCGCCGTAGCCGCGCCGATGCCGCTTCCACCGCCGGTAACCAAAACGACCGGTTTGCTGCTGCCCTCAACCAAGAAAATCTCCTCCGAATTTTATCTGCAAATGCATACATATTGGAGATATGGAGTCGTGTCGAGAAGGGAGCAATTCGGCTTGCGCCTCGTTGATCGAGGCCGAGATCCATCTTGCTGTCGGCGCGAACGCACATGCGCCAGGGCCGCCGCGTGTTCGCCTGGCGACTGTTCGGTGAAGTCGCCAGGCATTTCCGATGTCGGCAGAGAGAGACTATTTGCCGGTCGTGATCACCATCCGGAACCGCGCCGCGCCGCTCATCATCCGCTCATAGGCCTCGGCAGCCCGCTCGAGCGGCATCGTTTCGATCATCGGCCGAATGTCGGCGAGGGCACTGAACGCAAGCGTGTCTTCCGAGTCGCTCGATGTTCCGGAAGGCCATCCCTGGATCCCGCGACGCCCGCCAATCAACAGGAGTGGCGAGACCTCGATCGGCTCGGCCGAAACACCCACTACGATCAACTTGCCATTAACGGCCAGTCCGCCAAGCACCGCGCTCATCGCCTGCGAATTGGTGACCGTGGACAGGATCACGCGGGCGCCGCCCAGCTTGCTCAGTTCGGCGGCGACATCCTGGGTCGTGCTGTCAAGGTAGACATGAGCGCCGAGCTCACGCGCCAGCGGCTCCTTGTCGGCGCCGCGCGCGATGGCCACCGTCCGGCAGCCCATCTTCGCGGAAAATTGCACCCCGAGATGACCGAGCCCGCCGATACCAAGCACGGCAACGGTATCACCCGCACGAACGCCGCTGTTGCGCAATGCGTTGTAGGTCGTGATGCCCGCGCACAGAAGCGGCGCGGCCTCGGCCGCCCCGAGTTCATCGGGGATGGCAGCCAGAGCCTCAAACGGCGCGACCATATACTCCGCATAGCCGCCGTCATAACTGATGCCTGGAATTTGCGCGTTCTCGCAGGTTATGAAATCGCCGCGACGGCAGGAGGTGCAATGCCCACAATGGCCGCCGTGCCAGCCAACGCCGACGCGTTTGCCAGGTTTCCAATTCGGCACGCGCTCACCGACCTTCTCGATGACGCCGACCACTTCGTGGCCAGGCACGCGCGGATAGGCGATGCCCGGAAATGCTCCCATTACAGTGAAGGCGTCGCTGTGGCATACGCCGCAGGCCTGGACCTTGATTAAGACCTGGCCAGCGCCGGGGGTCGGAATCTCCCGTTCGACCAGTTGCAATGAGCCGTTCGCGTTCTTGACTTCAACAGCGCGCATGCTTGGCATGGAACCCTCCTCAGATTTCGTTACCTTACGTTCAGCAGGCATTGGCATCGCCCTCACCACGGCAGGCTTGGCATGCGTGGCCGCATCTAGCGCGCTGAGGGCCCTTCTTCAATCCAGCGCGCGGCCTTGTCTCCATGCGGCCGCCGACGGCGCTTGCGCCAACGTCGACGACGGTCTGGACAAGTTGGGGCGCTTCGGGCGTATTGGAAGCCGGTATAGGCTGCAGCGCTCGTTGCGGGGCGCAAGCCGTCGCAAGGGGGGTGCCAATGGAGATCGATCCGAAGCGGATGACGATCGGGTTCGTGGGGACGGGAGCGATTACGGATGCGGTCGTCACCGGCCTTAGCAAGACGGAGTTTCGCGACACCTCGATCGTGGTGTCGCCTCGCAGCGAAAGCGTCGCCGCCCGCCTCGCCGCGGCGAACCGGAACGTGTCGATCGCATCGGGCAACCAGGATGTCCTCGACCGATCCGATCTCGTATTCCTGGCGGTAAGGCCGCAGATCGCCGAGGAGGTCGTCCGCGCTCTGCAATTTCGGCCGAACCACCATGTCATCAGCTTTGTCGCGGCCACGCCACTCGATGGACTGCAGGCGTGGATCGATCAGCCTGTTCGCCTGAGCCAGGCAATTCCGCTTCCTTTCGTCGCCGATCTCCAGGGCGCGACCGCGATCCACCCGCCCGACGAGGTTTCAAATGCCGTCTTCTCGGTGCTCGGAGCGGCGGTCCAAGTTGAAAGCAAACGCGAGTTCGATCTTCTCGCCACGGCGAGTTCCCTGATGGGCACCTATTTCGGCATCCTGGACGCGACGTCGAGCTGGCTGGAGAGCCAGGGACTTCCCAAGGCCTCTGGCGACGCCTACCTCCGTCAGTTGTTTTCCGGCCTTGCCCATGCCGCCCGTTCAAGACCTCTCACGAGCTTTGACGAGCTCGTCGGCGAGCATTCGACCAAGGGCGGGTTGAACGAACAGGTGCTCGAGGACTTCCGCAAGTTCCGTGGGACCGCGGCGCTGGAAAAGGCCCTCGGTCGCGTTCTTGCACGCATTCGACCTGCCGATAGCAAACTCTCTTGAGGTCGGCTTTTGGCCGTTGAAGCCGACATTGCGGGCCAGACCCGAACGGTGTTGGAAGTGGTGCGTCAGGCGATATCATTAGGCGTTCGTGACGCCTTGGAAGTGAACGCGACCTCCACGTCGCCAACCCACGGTGACGCGCAACGGCTATCGATGTAGCCTGGGGGAACGATTCTCAAATTTCAAAATCCCCCGAAATATGGAAACTTCTCTTTACCTGCCCGTGAAGGGCTTTCTCGAAAAGGCGGGCTACGTCGTCAAAGGCGAAGTTGGCGGCTGCGATCTTGTCGGCCTCAATGATGGCGATCCGCCGGTTGTGGTGATCTGCGAGCTGAAGCTGACCTTCAATCTCGAGCTCATTCTGCAGGCCGTCGACCGGGCCGCGGTTTCGGACGAGGTTTGGATCGCCGCCAGAATATCGGCCAAAGGCAGAGGACGAGAGGCCGACAAGCGCTACCGCGATCTCTGCCGCCGACTGGGCATCGGCATGCTGGGCATCTCCGATACCGGCGATGTCAGCATAATCGTAGGCTCCGTATCACCAATGCCTCGGACCAATTCGAAACGGCGTTCGCGCCTCGTCAGCGAACACCGGCGTCGACGCGGCGATCCAGCGCTTGGCGGCAGCACGCGCGCACCGGTCATGACGGCATATCGCCAGCAGGCGCTCGGCTGTGCGGCGGCTCTCGCCGCAGGACCGTCGCGTGTTCGCGAGATCAGGGCGGGCGTACCCGAGGCGGGCAAGATACTGCTTTCCAATGTATATGGCTGGTTTGAACGGCTCGACAGAGGCATCTACGGTTTGACGGATGCCGGCCGCGAAGCGCTACAGCGATGGCCGCAGCCGGGTTGACCGTCGGCGACGCCGATGACCTTCGACCTCGGCTCGACCAGCCATGTGTCGGGCAAACCTTCGCCGGAAGCATCGCGGCGGCCTCGTGACCTGTCAGTCCAGTCCTGCCTTGATGAGACCGTCAGCGACGAGTTTGCGAGACTTGTCGTCGCGCCATTGTTCGACG
The DNA here is from genome assembly GCF_052113965.1 of Rhizobium sp. RAF56. Lineage (NCBI taxonomy): Bacteria > Pseudomonadati > Pseudomonadota > Alphaproteobacteria > Hyphomicrobiales > Rhizobiaceae > Rhizobium > Rhizobium sp. RAF56. The sequence goes on along the minus strand of NZ_JBFRDU010000016.1, from coordinate 4,801 downwards.
AAAAGCGCGGTCTTGAAGAATGGCCAACGCCGCGTAACCTCGTCGGCGGCGCGTTTGGCATCCGGCGCGCGGCCGATTTGCGCATAGGTCGCGGCCAGTCCCGCGAAGACGAAATAGGTTGCTTCCCCTCCGGCAAGTGGCTCCAGAGTGGCGACGGCCTCCTCGTAGCGGCCGGCAAGGAAATAGGCGAAGCCCAAAACAGAGACATGGTCCGACGGGAGCGTGGGATCAAACAGCCTCGCCTTTTCGACGGCCTCGATGGCTCCGTTGGCATCACCCGCCCACATGAGCATGGAGCCGAGCGAGGCATAACCATAGGCGTCGCTCGGATTGATCTCGATGGCGCGGTTCGTCTCCAGGATCGCGCGGTCGTATTCTCCCCGCGCAAGGTAAACGTAGGCGAGCAATTGATGCGCGTCGGTCAGTTCGGGAGAGAGAGACAGCGCCTGACGGCCGAGCGCCTCGGCTTGTTTCAGGGCATCGCCGACAAATTCACTCCAGCCCTGGTTTGCCTCCAGCAGGTAAGTCTCCCCAAGGGCGGAGATTGCGCCGGCATAGCGCGGGTCCAGCTCGATGGCTTTTTCGAATATTGCGCGCGCGGCAAGCACCTCTGCGCGACCGCCAGTTGCCAGATGGGCACGTCCGCGAAGGAAGTAGTCATAGGCATCGAGGCTCTGCGTCCCTTTTTGAAGCGCCCGATCCTGCTCGATGCGCGACAGCTTGATTGCGAGAGCGCCGGTGATGTTGCGGGTGATCTCGTCCTGCAAGGCGAAGATGTCGGTGAGCTCCCTGTCGAATTGCCGCGTCCACAGATGGATGTCCGTATCGGTGTCGGTCAGGTCCACGGACACTCTTATTCGATCGCCGCTCCGGCGCACGCTGCCCCTGACGACGTAGCGTACGCCGAGCTTCTGCGGTAAATCCGCAAGGTCGCCGGTATTGTTTTTGAACCTCGCGGTCGCGGCGCTCGCCAGAACCGAGAGATCGGAAAAGCGGCCCAGGGCTGCGACCATATCCTCGGTGATCCCATCGCTGAAATAGTCCTGCTCCTTATCGCCGCTCAGATTGGCGAAGGGCAGAACGGCGATGATCGGTTGGCCCGATCCGTTGTAAGCTGCGTGTTCGGGGGGCCGCAGAAAAACTGCGGTACCGACGACAGCCAGCGCTACCGCCACCATCGCGCCGGCAATTCCCAGCCGGTACCAGGAATGCCGACCCGTGCGCCCGAAGATCCTCGCCGGCCTGGCCTTCCCACCCACGGCAGGAACGAAGAAAACCTGGATCGGCCGCGCGATATTCTTCAGCTGCTTCGTGCCAAGGTCGATGAAGTCGAAATCGAACTTGTCCCTGACCTGCTCTCGCACGCTGCCGGAGATGCAGATGCCGCCCGGCTCTGCCAGCGTTTGAAGCCGCTCGGCGATATTGATGCCCTCGCCGTAGAGGTTTTGCGCTTCGACGATCACGTCTCCGAGATTGATGCCGATCCGAAAAGGCATGCGCTCCTCTTCGGGAGCCGCATGATCGAGCGCGGCGATCGATCGTTGGATCTCCAGTGCCGCCTTCAGCGCATCGACCGCGCTTGGAAATTCCGCGACGACACTGTCGCCGGCTCCTCCGAAGACACGGCCGTGATAAGCGCCGATCTCACGTTCGATGAGATCGCGCCTCGCATGCAAGGCGCGCAAGGTGCGTTCCTCGTCCTTGCCCATCTGCCGCGAAAAACCGACAGCATCGGCGATCAGGATAGCGGCGAGTTTTCTGAGCGACGAATGATCTTCCATGCCGCATCGCCTATCGTGTCGGTGTATCCCCGCAATCAAGCCCGCGTTGCGTCAGATGAAGAACATAGCTCCTCCAGTGCAAATAGAGTAAAATTCCTGCACGAAATCGCACTTCGCAAGGTTTGGCTCGGCCAGGAGGTGGCGAATGTTTGTCTCCAGACGAGATTTCCTGTTGTTGACCTGCACGATCGGGATCTACGCCGGCCTATCGGCCGGGCTGCAGGCGTTCGGCGAAGACACCAAGGTCCCCGTAAGCGTCAATCTCAAAAAGGTGGCGATAGGGGGCTACGATAGCGTCGCCTATTTCACCGACGGACGACCGATCCAGGGCAAGTCAGACTTTGAGACCGAGTGGCTGGGTGCGCGTTGGTGGTTTGCGAACGAGGCGCATCGCGACATGTTCGCCAAGCAGCCGGAGACCTACGCGCCGCGTTTCGGCGGCTTTTGTGCGGGGGCCATGGTTCTTGGCACCACCGTTAAGGCCGATCCGGAGGTCTGGGCGATTATCGATGGCAAGCTCTACCTTAATGCCGACAAGGAAGGTCTGGCCGATTTTCAGAGCAGCAGCGCCTCCAACATCCAAAGCGCGGAAGAACATTGGAGGTCATTGGCCGACAAGGGCCGCCCCCAGTGAGGAGCAATGTCCTCAGCGAAGCTGGGCTCACGTCCCGCAGAAGGTCTGCAGCACGCGCTCGGCGGGCTGCGGCGGCCGCGTGTAGGGCTCGAACTCCGGCTGGTCCTCATAGGGCTTGGCGAGCACCCTCAGCAGCGCTTCGAACAGCGAGAAATCGTCGTCCTCGACCGCCGCCTGGATCGCCTGTTCGATGCGGTGGTTGCGGGGAATGAAGGCCGGGTTGACGCGCCGCATCGCCGCCTTCCGCTGGAGCGTGGCTTGCGGATCCCGCGACAGGCGTTCCCGCCAGCGGTCAAGCCAGGGGGAGAGTGCCGCCGGGTCCTTGAAGCTGGCCGCGAAGCCTTCCTCATCCATGCCCGCTTCCATCGTGCCTGAAAGGCGGCGGAAGGCGAGGGTGAAATCGGCCTCCCCATCCTGCATCAGCGCCAAAAGCGCCTGGACGAGATCGAGATCGTCTTCCTCAGTGTTGGCAAGGCCGATCTTGCGGCGCATGCCGGCAAGCCAATGATGCTGGAAGCGCTCGCCATAATCCTTGATGACGGCGTTGGCGGCTTCCACCGCCCTGTCCACATCCGCGTCGATCAGCGGCAGCAGCGTCTCGCCGAGCCTTGCAAGGTTCCATTGGCCGATGGCTGGCTGGTTGGCATAGGCGTAGCGGCCGTTCTGGTCGATCGAGGAAAACACAGTGCCGGCATGGTAGGTGTCGACGAAGGCGCAGGGGCCGAAGTCGATGGTTTCGCCTGAAATCGTCATGTTGTCGGTGTTCATGACGCCGTGGATGAAGCCGATCTGCAGCCAGCGGGCGATCAGCGCCGCCTGCCGCTCCGACACGGCCCGATAGAGCGCGAGATAGGGGGCATCGCTGCCCTTCAGCTCCGGATAGTGGCGGTCGATGACATAGTCGGCGAGCGTCCTGATGCCCTCGTCATCGCCGCGTGCGGCGAAGAACTGGAACGTGCCGACGCGGATGTGGCTGGCAGCGACCCGGGTGAAGACGGCGCCGGGAAGAATGTCCTCGCGGTAGACCGGCTGGCCGGTGGTGACGGCCGCGAGCGCCCGCGTCGTCGGAACCCCAAGCGCATGCATCGCCTCGCTGACGATATATTCGCGCAACACCGGGCCGAGCGCCGCGCGCCCGTCGCCGCGCCGCGAGAAGGGGGTCTGGCCCGCACCCTTCAGCTGAATGTCTCGGCGCTTGCCGTTGCGGTCGACGACCTCGCCGAGAAGGATGGCGCGGCCGTCGCCGAGCTGCGGCACGAACTGGCCGAACTGGTGGCCGGCATAGGCCATCGCCAGCGGATCGGCGCCCGCCGGCACGAGATTGCCGGAAAAGATCGCTGCCCCCTCGCGCTTCAGCGCCTCGACGTTGAGCCCGAGTTCTTCGGCGAGCGCTTCATTGAGCTTGATCAATCTGGGAGCGGTCGCCGCCGACGGCGCCTGGCGCGCGAAAAATTGCGGCGGCAGGCGCGCGTAGCTGTTGTCGAACGGGATCGCCGATGCGTCGAGCGCTGTGGTTTCAAACGGTGTCGAGGTCATGGCCTTAAGGTAGGGTGGGCAGGCGAGGGGCGCAAGCGCCGTGGCGCGCGCCGGGCCTTCCGCCGTCTCCTCATTCACAGGATCGGCTGTCGAAAAAACCTGGAAATTGAAGGTAAGATCGCTGTTTTGAGCGGAATGCCCTTGCCTTGCCGGCACTTCTTCCTAAGTGGTGCCGTACTTGTCCCTAGGTGGTGACGGTGGTAGTATCCGCCTCCGCCGCTTCACGGAGGTTCATAGTCTCATGAACGAGGAGGTTCATAGTCCCATGAACGAGAGGCTTAACGTGGAATTGACTGGCCAGCAGGCAGAAGCGCTTCGCCGGTTAGTCGCAGCCGGCACCTATTCCGATGCCGCTGAAATTTTCTCAGAAGCACTGGACGACTGGTTCGCAAAGCGCGATGCCATGGCCAGTGACATGGAATTGCTGCGCAGGCTGTGCAGCGTCGGGGCGAGCAGCGTTGCCGCCCGTTCGGTAGACTTTGCCGGTATCCGCCGCGCGGCACGCCGCCGGCCGAGCAGCCACGCATAGCTCTGCGCGCGCTGGATCGTACAGCGTCTTTAATTTCAGCGCCCAACATCTAAAAATCGAGTTCGAGCATTTCGCTGACCCGGAAACCGGGAAAGCGGAGTGCTCGTCTCCCCTGTGCGCGCCTCGCGGAATTGCGTAAAACAACCAAATAGAGGGTTAGCGAGCTAACGCTCTAGACCGTTTCCGCTTTGGTCTGAATCTGAGGTGATTCCCGAATCAGGATGATTGTGATTCAAGATGCTGGCTGGATGGAGGCCAGTATCTATGACCCGACCTTTGTCGAACGACCTTCGTGATCGCGTTGTCGCTGCTGTGTGGAGC
>NZ_JBFRDU010000015.1:0-149136 GCF_052113965.1 Rhizobium sp. RAF56 | reverse complement strand
GGCTCGTGAGAAGCGGGCGCAAGGCCTGCCACCTCCGGATTGATCGGGTTTCCGTTCTTGTCGAGTGTGCCGAAGACCACATAGGTGTGGCCATAGCTCAACGCATAACGCGAGCGAAATTCGATAAAATGCCGGTTTGCGGCGACCTGTTTCGGCGCGGCCGCTGACAAATTGTTGCTATCTGATGTGAAACGTGGCTGGGGGGGCTTGTCTTCCGTCTGGCAGGACGCCAGCGCGCATGCCATCGCAATCACAAGCGACAGACGGCCTTTTCTAAGGGTCATCAAACGCTCCATCTACCTGCCCTGACGAGCACGGGCGTGAAATCAGCCGATCAGCCACTCTTGCACGCCGTGGTTTTTAAACGGGATGAAGCCTGGCGGGTTAAAGGGGGGAAGGGCCAGGTTGGCCCTTCCCCTAATCGAAGGCCAACTTACTTGTAGACCGCTGCCGCTGCTGGCGGCGGGGCCTTGCCTTTTCCTTTGCCAATGTCCCACCCGCAGGCACTAAGATTGGCAACGGCAAACAATGCGATAATCACGACTACAATTCTGCTCATCAAGAAGTCCTCTCCTCATGTGGATAGCTTATCGAAGGCAACACATCAGAGTCTAGCGACAAACCGCGCCTTGGCTAGTGCAGAAAGAACACAGTTTGCAGCTTCACTACATTAGCAGTACGAAATGCACATGGCCAACCCTTCGACTTCGAATGGTAAACGCCATCAGATAGCAGTACTCGGGTGCCAACCGCCGCACGACTTTAGAGATCGACGGCGTTGGCGTTGGTCCATGCGCACGCAACCATTCGACACCGCAGGCCGATCGACCAGGGCTCGTTAGTTCCGTGTATAAGGAACATAGTGTCCTATCCGCTTTGGTAAAGGGAGAGCGCAACTCCACCAAGCGGATTGAGAAGTCCACCGGGCAAGCCATTGGCTATCGCCTCAGCCGAGGCTTACGCTGCATCTTTCGTCGGTCGGATTTCCAAGGAAGGCGCCACTCCATCTTGTCACCAATCTTCGCCTCGCCTTGAAACTCAAGCCTTGCTGCCCGACAGCTGCACCATGGCGTGTCGCTCGCTCTCCTGGCTCGACATAGTGGAGAAAACGTTCGCTCGCGTCGACGACAGTGGTTCCCGCCAAGGGGCACCGGCGTGAGATAACGCAAATTTGATAAGTGTATGCTAATCAATAGAGATGTGCTGTTATCGCGGCGCGGCAGGCCGCGATGGTGGTGGGCGCCAAGTCGTTTGAACGAGGAATGAAACGACTTGCGCCATCCGTCGCCTCTGCCCGATAACAGGCATGGGAATAAGGACTGGAATGATGAAACTTGGCCTCGATGGCAAGATAGCGGTGGTGACGGGAGCAGGTTCGGGAATAGGTGCTGCTATTTCCCGGCAGCTCGGCAGCGAGGGGGCGCAAGTCGTAGTCGCCGATATCGATGCCGATGCGGCAGAGCGGATAGCCGGCGAGATTTGTTCGCTGGGAGGAAGCGCCCTCCCCTTCGTCGTTGATGTCACCGACCCGGACTCTGTCGGGCGGCTGATGGACTTCGCCGTTAAGGAATGCGGGGGCCTCAATCTTGCCGTCAACAACGCTGGCGTACACGGCGCCCGCAAGCCGACAGGGGACTATCCGCTTGACGAGTGGCACCGGGTGATGAAGGTCAATCTCGACGGCGTTTTTTACTGTATGCGGCACGAGATCACCGCCATGATGGCGCGCGGCGGCGGCGCGATCGTCAACGTTTCGTCCATTCTGGGGACCGTCGGATTGCCGCTGGCCTCGGCCTACACGGCCGCCAAACACGGCGTCGTCGGCCTGACGAAAGCTTCAGCGATCGAGTATGCGCGCTTCGGCATCCGCATCAACGTTATCGGCCCGGGCTGGATCGAAACCCCGCTATTGAGCGAGCATCAAGAACTCGCAAGCTCCAAGCGCATGGAAGCGCTGCAGCCGATGGGCCGGCGCGGCAAGCCGGAAGAGGTTGCCGCGCTCGCGTGCTTCCTGCTGTCTGAACAGGCGAGTTTTATAACCGGTAGCTACCAGGCGGTGGACGGCGCGTACACGTCGCATTGACTGGCCCTGACTCACCTTTCCTGATGGGACTTTCCGCCGCATGATACTCGACCCGACCTGGCAGGACATCCTTCTTCGATTATTGCTGACGGTGGGGGCTGGCGCCCTCATCGGTTTCAACCGGGAGGTTCACGGTCATTCCGCCGGGCTCCGGACGACCATCCTCGTCGGCCTTGCCGCTTGCGTAACAATGGCCCACGCCAATTTGCTGCTGTCGACCGTCGGCAAGGCGACCAATTCATTTGTCAACATCGACGTGCTGCGCCTGCCGCTCGGCATCCTGACGGGCGTGGGCTTCATTGGTGGCGGCGCGATCTTCAGGCGTGAGAACCTCGTCACCGGCGTAACGACCGCGGCAACGCTGTGGGCCATTACCGCCATCGGGCTGTGCTTCGGCAGCGGCCAGCTAGCTCTTGGCGGTGCCGCCACCGCGCTTACCATCATCACGGTCTGGCTGCTCAAATGGCTGGAAAATCGCATCCCCCGCGAGCGTCGCGCACTGATGGCCGTTGCCTCGTCAGGTGATTCCGGGGTGCCCAACCTGACGCGACTGCTTGAGGGAACAGGTTACAGACCGCGCTTTGTCAGCGTGAGGAGACAGCCAGACGGAGAGCGCACAACCTTCGACATCCGCTGGCGCAGCATCTCCTATGAGCGACCTCACGAGCTTCTGACGCTAGTCGGCGAGCACCATGTGATCGAGACCTTTGAAATCGTTGGCGCGGCAGGCCCGGATGCATAGTTCGGCGGCGGTTGGCGGCCGCTGCCTTAAAAAGCGCCAAAAGCAGATGTTGAGGTAAGCTCCGAGCAAGGATTTCGAACAACGATACCGCTCATTCCAAGAGTCGGCCTTAAGCGTCGCGCAGTAACATACCGGCCCGCACAACTGACGCATAAGGGTTTTTGAATCTGCGCAAGTGCTTGCGTTCAGGAGAGAATTGGGTCGAACGCCGCTTGCGCCATCGCTCAGGAACGGTGCTATGCGAAAGATGGTATATGACTGGACAGGTCAGCGTACTCGCAGATTGAAGGCAATGCGCATGGCGACGATCGCCATGCTTCTCGTCCTACTGGCGAGCATCCCCGCGATGCTGCTTCATTGAAATGACCGCCAAGAAGGCGTGGGGCGCCATCGCCTCACGCCGAACTTAACGACATCACTGGTCCTTTTTGCCCGCTGATTTCGGCTTGCGGGAAACGTTTTCGCCTGCCTTCGGATCGAGTTGCAGGCAGTCGAGCGTGCCGAGAAGCGCGATCAAACCCAGCAAGAGGAAAGCGAGCCGGAATTCGATGCCTGGCGCCCCGCCGAGACCCAAGGGTACGGCGACGACCTGGCCTATGCGTATGCCGATCGCTCCGAGCGCGATCCCCATGCCCATGGTCAGCTGAAACGCGGTGCTGAACAGCGTGTTTGCGCCGGTCATCTGCCGCTGCGGGACGTCGGCGAAGGCGATGGTGTTGAGTGCCGTGAAATGCATCGAACGGCAGAGGCCGCCGATGAAGAGAACCGGCAGCATGAACCAGAGCGGCGTCTCCGGTGAAAACAGCGCGCAGGCGGCGATAAAGAGGGCGTTGAGCAAACCGTTGACGATCAGCACCGGCTTGAAACCGAAGCGCCTGAGGATAGGCGTGGTCGCGGGTTTCATCGCAAGATTGCCGGCAAAGACCGCAAGCGTCAGAAGCCCGGCGTGAAAGGCGCCGAGCCCAAACCCCGCCTGCAACATTACCGGTAGAAGAAAGGGCACAGCGCCGATTGCCATGCGAAATAGCGACCCTCCGGCAAGCGTGATCGCGAAGGTCGGCTCTTTCAGCGCGGCCAATTCGATCAACGGATGATCAGCGCGTAGAAAATGCACCGTCGCAATCGCGAGCAGTACGACGCCGATTGCGGCGTAACCGGCGGTCAAAGCCCAGTTCGGCGCATCGCCCCCGACCAGCTCCAGCCCATATGTCAGGCTCGCCAGCCCAACGCCGCTGAGGATGAAACCGATCCAGTCGAACGGGCGCTTTTGCGCGACCTTCGTCTGAGGGATCAGCCGTAGCGCAAAGATCAGCGCCAGCGCGCCGAGCGGCAGGTTGAGGAAAAAGATCCAGCGCCAGGTGGCGTGGTCCGTAATGAAGCCGCCGAGCGGTGGACCGAGGACTGGCGCGACCAACGCGGGCCAGGTGATGGTGGCGATCGCCGAAATCAACCGCTCCTTGGGCGTATTGTTGAGCACCACAAGCCGTCCGACGGGCACCATCATTGCGCCGCCGATGCCCTGCAGGACCCGCATGGCGACGAAGACCGCGAGACTGTTGGCAAAGCCGCAAAAGACGGAGGCAAGGGTGAAGATGACGATGGCAGATGAAAAGACCAGGCGCGCGCCTAGGCGATCGCTGATCCAACCGCTGATCGGGATGAAGATACCGAGCGTCAGCAGATAGGCGCTCATACCAATATTGAGATCGACAGGTCGCGCACCGAAGGACACCGCCATCTGCGGCAGGGCCGTCGCGATGACCGTGCCGTCGAGGTTCTCCATGAAGAAGGCGCCGGCAACAAGAAGGGCGATCACAAGCGGCGAACCGGAGGCGGGAGGCGCCTCGCGGCGTGTGAACGTGTCATTCATGGAAGGGCTGCTCCGAATCCGGACAAGGACGTCTATCGCTATTTACGCTCTTGGTTTTGTCTGTCGATGCCGTTTTTGAAGCGATCACATCGAAAAGAGCGGCACGGCGCGTCGCTACCAATCTCATCCATGCGCTCGATAATGGATCGATAGACTTGGCGCGCAACGCGTGTGGACCACGCTCCTTGACGCTTTTCATCAACGCCGGCGTGGATTATGACAGCCATACGACAATCGACGATTGGAATTGATGATGATGGGATGGTTCCGGGCGCTCCTGCCCCGCGAAGACCGGTTTTTCGATCTTTTTGCGCAGCATTCGCGCACGGTGGTCAGCGCTGCGGAATCCCTACAGGCTCTTCTTGCCGGAGGAAGCGATACGGAGAAGCACTGCCGACGGATCGTCGAACTTGAGAACGAGGCCGACAACATTACGCGCGAAGTGCTGCTCGCGGTGCGCAGGAGTTTCATTACCCCTTTCGATCGCGGCGATATCAAGGACCTGATCATGTCGATGGACGATGCCATCGACATGATGCACAAGGCCGTCAAGACGATCCGGCTGTTCGAGCAGACCAGCTTCGAGCCCCGCATGCAGGAAATGGGCGTAACCGTCGTGCAGGCCGCCAAGCTGGTGGCCGAGGCGATCCCGCTTCTCAGCCGCATCGGCACCAATGCAAGTCGTCTCAGCACAATCACCGAGGAAGTGGTTCGCGTCGAAGGACGATCCGACGAGCTGCACGAGCAAGGCCTCAAGGATCTGTTCCGCCGCCACGGCACCGGCAACCCCATGGCCTATATCATCGGCAGCGAGATATACGGCGAACTGGAGAAGGTCGTCGACCGCTTCGAGGACGTCGCCAACGAGATCAGCGGCATCGTGATCGAGAACGTCTGATGGAGTTGACCCTCGCCTTCCCGCTGCTGGTCGCGCTGATCGCGGTCGCGCTGTTTTTCGATTTCCTGAACGGGCTTCACGACGCCGCCAATTCCATCGCGACGATCGTTTCCACGCGGGTGCTGCGGCCGCAATACGCGGTGCTTTGGGCGGCCTTCTTCAATTTCATCGCTTTTCTGTTTTTTGGGCTGCATGTGGCGCAGACGGTCGGCACCGGCATCATAGATCCGCACATCGTCACGCCGCAGGTTATCTTCGCGGCGCTGATGGGCGCGATCGTCTGGAACATCGTGACGTGGGCGTTCGGCATCCCTTCCAGCTCGTCGCATGCGCTGGTCGGCGGTCTCGTCGGCGCGGGCCTTGCGCGGAGCGGCTTTAGCTCCATCGTCTGGTCGGGACTGCTTAAAACCGCCGGCGCCATCGTGATGTCGCCGCTGATCGGTTTCGTGCTGGCGCTGTTTCTCGTCCTGCTGGTCACATGGATCTTCGTTCGCCAGACGCCCTTCGCCGTCGACAACAGCTTCCGCATCATGCAGTTCTTCTCCGCCTCGCTCTATTCGCTCGGGCATGGCGGCAACGACGCACAGAAGACGATGGGCATCATTGCCGTGCTGTTATTCTCGCAAGGACAACTCGGACCGGAGTTCCATGTGCCGCTCTGGGTCGTGCTTTCCTGCCAGTCCGCGATGGCGCTCGGTACGCTGTTCGGCGGCTGGCGCATCGTGCATACGATGGGGTCGAAGATTACGCGGCTCAACCCGATGCAGGGCTTCTGCGCGGAAACCGGCGGAGCGCTGACGCTGTTCGCGGCCACCGCCCTTGGCATTCCCGTTTCGACGACGCACACGATCACCGGTGCCATTATCGGCGTCGGCGCAGCGCGCCGCCTTTCGGCCGTGCGTTGGGGTCTTGCTGGCAACATCGTCATCGCCTGGGTGATCACCATGCCGGCCGCCGCACTCATTTCCGCGCTTACCTATTTCCTTGCCAGCCTGATCGGTTGATCCTTGCGGTCCGGCGGGCCTGGTGCGGCCTTCGAGCGGTTAGGCCCAATCGAGTGGTGCGATTGACAGCTTGCCGTAACGGCAGGATGATCGACGAGCGATAATCAAGCAAATTCGAATGGCGCCGCCATGGAGTTCTTCGTCGATCGCTCGTTGCCGGTGCCACTGCGCACGCAGTTGCACGGTCTTATCGAATACGGCATTGCCTGCGGCGAATTGGCGCCAGGTGAAACATTGCCTTCCGTACGCGAACTTGCGGAAAAAATCGGCGTTGCACCCATGACTGTCAGCCAGGTCTACGGGGATCTTAAGGTGGCGGGGCTGATCGATGCCCGTCCCGGCGCCGGAACCTTCGTCACCCAAAGCTCTCGCACCCGTCTCGCCACGCGGTCGGACGCGGGCGACCTGCGCCGCCACATCGACGACCTTATCGACGAAAGCCGTGTGCTCGGCATTCGCACCAGGGACTTCGTCTCCCTCGTTAGCGCCCGCGCATTCTATCGCGACAGCGTCGCCGCCCACGAGGCCGACGCTCTGCGGGAGGAAGATGTCGTCGAGGAACTCCCGGGCGGACATTGAAATCATCCTCGCCCTTGACGCAAATGCAGCGCTTCAGTATTCATTAAGTCATCCGATGACTTAATGAATGGTTGGATGTTCTTTGGAACCACTTGATCGTCCTACCCTGGCGGGAAACGCCGTCGACGCGATCCGCGCGGAGATCGTCGCTAGCCGCTGGGCGGTTGGCAACCGCCTTCCCAATGAAGCGACGCTGTCGGCGATGCTTTCGGTGAGCCGCGGCACGATCCGCGAGGCCGTGCGCATGCTTGTCGCGAAGGGCTATCTCGAGACGCGACAGGGATCCGGCACCTACGTGCGCTCAGCGGTCGACCCGGCCGAAACGCTGCTGAGAACGAGGCGCGCAGGGCTGCGCGATCTCTTCGAGGCACGCTGCGCGCTGGATGTCGAGGCAGCGCGTCTCGCCGCGATCCGCCACACACCCGCCGGCGTCGCGGACCTGCGTGCATTGCTAGCGCGCCGCGGCAACAGTGGCGATACCGACCGGGCGACCTTTGTCGCGCGTGATCTCGCTTTCCATAAGGCCGTTATCGCGGCCTCCGGCAATCGCGCCATGATCGAGATCTACGAATTCTTCTCCGCCTCCATCCGGGAAACGATCGAGGCGACGCTTTGCGATGACGTTCCAGAGCCTGACCTCGAGGCCCATGCCGCCATCATCGACGCCATAGCTTCCGGTGATCCCGCCAAGGCCGACGCCGCCGTGCGAGGCTTTATGGACCCTGTTCTTGCTTCCCTGGATAGAATGCTGCTTTCATGACCCTCTCCGCTTCGCGTTCCCAAAAGACCCACGACCTCGCCGACGAACAGCTGATCGATGCGGAAGTGGACAGCGTGCCGGCGCCGCGCGTGCTTGTGCCGCAAAGCGCGCTTGGCCGCTTCATTCTCGGCGCCAGTCTCGTGCTCATCGCCTTCAATCTGCGGCCGGTATTTTCCAGCGCCTCGGCACTCCTGCCGGAAATCATCCGGAGCTACGGCCTTTCCACGCTCGGCGCGAGCCTTTTGACGACGCTGCCCGTCGTCTGCCTCGGTGCCTTCTCGCCGCTGGCGCCACGCCTGGCACAGCGCATCGGCTCGGAGCGGACGCTGCTGGGCGTGCTCGCGCTGCTTGCGTTCGGCACCGCATTGCGTGGCCTCAACTCCATTCCGCTACTTTTCCTGGGCACCGCGTTCGCCGGGGCGAGCATCGCCGTCGGCAACGTGCTTTTGCCGGGCCTGGTCAAGCGCGACTTCGCCGATCGCGCCGCGCTGATGACCGGATGCTACACCATGGCGCTCTGTGCGGGGGCGGCCACGGCAGCGGGGTTCACGCTGCCGATCGAGCATGCGCTTGGCGACAAGGTCGCAGGTGCGCTTGCCGCCTGGGCGATACCGGCCTTTATCGTCTGCCTCATCTGGCTGCCCCAGACCATCTGGAAGCGCCGCCGGGTGAAGCATCCGGGCTTTCGCGTCGTCGGCCTCTGGCGCGACCGGCTGGCCTGGAACGTCACGCTTTTCATGGGGCTGCAGTCAGCACTAGCCTACAGCGTCTTCGGATGGCTGGTTCCCATCCTGCGCGATCGCGGGCTCGATGGCGTCACTGCCGGCGCGATCGTCTTTACCTCGGTGATGGTGCAGGCGGCATCCTGCCTGGTCATACCGCATATCGCGGTACGCGGCCGCGATCAGCGACTGATCAACGTCTCGCTGATCGCCCTGGCCGTCGTCGCCTTGCTCGGATTGCTATTCGCGCCGCTTTCGACCGTCTGGGTCTGGTCGGTGCTGCAGGGCATCGGCCAGGGTGGGCTGATCGCCGTTGCGATGACGGTCATCGTCCTTCGTTCGCCCGACGCGCATGTGGCCGCGCACCTTTCCGGCATGGCGCAGTGCGTCGGCTATCTGCTCGCCGCAATCGGACCGTTGATCGTCGGCCTGCTGCATTCCTGGACGGGCGGGTTCGAGGCAAGCGCCGTGCTCTTCGTGCTTCTCGGTCTCGGCGCTGCCTTCAACGGTTGGGGAGCGGGCCGCGCCGAGCTGGTGCAGACGCGCACGATCGAGCTGGAGCCAACTGCCGATGTCGAAAAGTGATCGCTGGCGGGATCAGACGATCCCGCCACTGCCGGCCGCGGACGCAGGCCGTTCCGACGCAACCTTCTTGCGATAGCCGCTGGCACGGTAGGCGGCCACCGGATCGATCGCGCCGCCGGCGCGGCGCCGGGCCTCGGCAAGGATTGGCTCGACATCGCTGCGGTAGGCCCGCTTCAGCGTTTCCGAAGCCATCAGCGCATCGTTGCCATCCTGATAGTCCGAAAGTGCAGTGCGATCGACGATCAACGCCTGGGCATAGGCGCGGCGGATCTCGTTGGCGCTGGAGATCAGGCTCTCGATCGGATCGGTGACATTGTGCGACTGGTCGATCATGTGGGCGGGATGGAAGCCCTTGGCGCCGCGACGCTCGGCCTCGACCAGCTCGTTGAACACCAGGAACAGGCGGTAAGGCTCGATCGCGCCGGCGTCGAGGTCGTCGTCGCCGTACTTTGAATCATTGAAATGGAAGCCGCCGAGCTTGCCGAACTGAATGAGGCGGGCAACGATCATCTCGATATTGGTGTTCGGCGCATGGTGGCCGAGATCGACAAGGCAATAGGCCTTCGGGCCGAGCGTGCTGGCGATCATGTAGTTGGTGCCCCAATCCTGCACGACGGTCGAATAAAAGGCCGGCTCGTACATCTTGTGCTCGGAAAAGAGCCGCCAGTCGTCGGGCAGCGCCTTGTAGATTTCCGCCATCGCGGCGAGATAGCGCTCGAACGCCTTGGTGAAATTGCTCTGGCCGGGGAAATTGGAGCCGTCGCCGATCCAGACCGTCAGCGCCTTGGAGCCGAGCGCCTGGCCGATCTCGATGCATTCAAGATTGTGTTCGACGGCCTGCGCGCGGGTCGCGGCATCAGTGTGGCTGAGCGAACCGTATTTATAGGAATGCGCCTGCGCCGGGGCGTCGGAAAAGGTGTTGGAGTTCATCGCGTCGAAGGAAAGGCCGACCGCATCGCCCTTTGCTTTCAACTCCTTGGTCTCGGCCTTGTCCCAGGGAATATGCAGCGAGACGGTCGGGGTTGCCTGTGTCAGTTGGTGGATGACGGCGCAGTCGTCGAGCTTGTCGAAGATGCCGCGCGGCTCGCCAAGGCCCGGAAAGCGGGCAAAGCGCGTGCCGCCGGTGCCCACGCCCCAGGATGGGACGGCGACGAAGAACTCGGAAACCTTTGTGGTGATCGTCTCGATCTCGATGCCGCGGCGCGAAAGATTTGCGCCGAGCGCCTCGTAGTCGGATTTCAACGCGGCTTGGCGCTTGTCATTCTCGGATGCGACCAGATCCTGCGCGATTTTGAATTCGGCCATGGGTTCCTCCCGTGTTGCCTGGTTCCCCTCTCCAACCGGGGGATAGTTTTTCGACGGCCTCGCCCCGACTCGGCGTCATGCCCGGGGCAAGCCCGAGCGTGACGAAAGAGCGCCTCAGAGCGCATGTCTTAGCGCGTAAAACTCTGCGCGTTGCCGGCGTCGACGTTGATGATGTTGCCGGTCGATTTCGCCGAAAGGTCGGACGCCAGGAAGTAGATCGCCTCGGCGATGTCTTCCGGGAAGACGTTGAGTTTCAGCATCGAGCGCTTGCGGTAATGCTCCTCGAGATCGTCCACCTCGATCTTCGACGACGCCGCGCGCTGCTCGCGCCACTCACCGCTCCAGATTTTCGAGCCACGCAAGACGGCATCGGGGTTGACGGTGTTGACGCGGATGCCGGCCTCAGCGCCTTCCAGCGCCAGGCATCGGGCGAGATGGATTTCGGCGGCCTTGGCGGTGCAATAGGCCGCAGCGTTAGGCGACGAGGCAAGGCCGTTCTTGGATGCGACGAAGACGATGTTTCCGCCGAGCGCCTGACGGCGGAACAGGCGGAAAGCTTCGCGCGAGACGAGGAAATAGCCGGTGGCGAGAATGTCGATGTTCTTGTTCCACATCGAAAGTTCGGTCGCCTCGATCGGCGCCGAGGATGCGATGCCGGCGTTCGACACGAGGATGTCGATACCGCCGAATTCGACGCAGGCCTCCGCGAAGGTCGATATGACCGCATCTTCCTTGGTGACGTCGAGCTTAACGCTGCGAACCGCGTCCGCACCGAACTGCCTGATGAACTCCGCCTCGGTGCTGCCAAGCGCGGCCTGATCGATGTCGGCCAGCACCACGCAGGCGCCCTCGCCCACCAGCCGCGCGGCGGTCGCACGGCCGATACCGCCGGCGCCGCCGGTGACAAAGGCAACCCTGCCGGCCAGGCTCTTCGGCTTCGGCATGCGCTGCAGCTTTGCCTCTTCCAGCAGCCAGTACTCGATATCGAAGGCTTCCTGCTCCGGCAGGCCCTGATATTCGGACACGGTGGAGGCACCGCGCATGACGTTGATGGCGTTGACGTAGAATTCGCTGGCGATGCGAGCCGTTGCCTTGTCGCGGGCGAACGACAGCATGCCGACGCCGGGGATCAGGAATATGACCGGGTTGGCGTCGCGCATGGCGGGCGAATTGTCATGCTTGCAGTCATTATAGTAGCGCGCGTAGTCGGCGCGGTAGTCTTCGAGCGCCTTGTCGAGACCTGCAACGACCGCGTCGGCATCCGGCTTTGCCGGGTCGAATTCGACGATCAGCGGGCGGATCTTGGTGCGCAGGAAATGGTCGGGGCAACTGGTGCCGAGCGCGCCGAGCGGACCGAGATTGTTCGAGTTGACGAATTCGAGCACGGCGTCCTGATCGTCGAAATGGCCGAGCTTGCGCTCTGACTTGCCGATGCGGCCGCGGATCTCGGGCATCAGGCGCGCGGCGATCGCACGGCGCTCGGCAACGGGCAGGCTTTGCACCGCCGAACCGCCGAAGATCGTCTTGCCTTCGGTCTTCCGAGAAAACCAGGTGATCGCCTTGTTGATGATGTCGAGCGTCAGCTCGTAGCAGGCCTTGGCGTCGTTCGCCCAGGTAAACAGGCCATGGCTCTCGAGCACCACGCCCTTGGCGTTCGGGTGGTCCTTGACGAAGGCCTCGAGGTCGAGCCCGAGCTGGAAACCGGGGCGGCGCCAGGGAAGCCAGCCGATGTCGTCGCCGAAGACCTCTTTCGTCAGTTCCTTCGAATTCTTGGAGGCAGCGATCGCGATGATCGCGTCGGGGTGCATGTGGTCGACATGGGTGAACGGCACGAAGCCGTGCAGCGGCGTGTCGATCGAGGCTGCGCGCGAATTGAGATTGAAGGTGCAGTGGGGCAGGAAGCCGACCATGCGGTCCTCGTCCTCGACGCCCTTATAAATGCTCTTCAGCGATTCCAGCTTGTCCTGGTAGAGCGTGGCGAAGCCATCGAGCTTTATCGTGCCGACGTCACCGCCGGAGCCCTTGACCCAGAGCACCTTGACCTTGCCGCCGGAGAGCGGGTCGGTTTCCATGACTTTTGCCGAGGTATTGCCGCCGCCATAGTTGGTGATGCGCTTGTCGGCGCCGAGCAGGTTGGAGCGGTAAAGCAGCTTGCCCGGTTCATCGAGGCTCGCCGCATAAGCGTCATCCCAACGGTTTTCGAGAAGCCGGATCTCAGCCGCCATGTCATCCTCCCAGGTGGTATTTTCTGGAGCGCGCCTTCAAAAGGAACACGCCAACTGGTTCACGGTATCGCTCATGGACTTGGAGCTTGTCAATCGAAAACGATCAAAATCGATTATTGTGCAGCGCAATATGAAAATTCATGATCGTTTTTGATTGACACTTTGTCACAGATACGAAATAAGCTTTGGACAGGAGGAGCCATGCACGAACGCGAACGTCATCGCATCATATTGAGCGCCGTTCAGGAAAAATCGGTCGTCACGATTCAGGATATTTCCGAATTGACCGAGGCTTCCGAGGCGACGATCAGGCGCGATATCGCGGCTTTGCACGTGCAGGGAAAGATCCGTCGTGTGCGTGGCGGGGCCGAAGCCGTCCATCCGCCGCAGCTCGGCAATCTCGCAGGACGCCCTTTCCGCGTTTCAGAAGCCGTCAACATCGATAAAAAGCGCGCAATTGCGCGTCAGGCCGTCGAGATGTGCGATGCGGGAGACGCGATCATCATCAATGGCGGTACGACCACCTTTCAGATGGTGCATTATCTCTCCGGCCACCGGCTGCAGGTGATGACCAATTCTTTCGCGATCGCCGAGCATCTGATCAAGCATTCGAAGAATTCGGTGACGCTTCCCGGCGGCGCCATCTATCGCGAGCAGAGCCTCATCCTTTCGCCGTTCGACAACGACGCCATCCGCAATTTCTACGCACGGCGCATGTTCATCGGGGCGCAGGGCGTCGGCCCGCTCGGCATCATGGAGGCTGACGCGCTGATCATTCAGAGCGAGCAGAAGCTGATGCACCAGGCCGACGAACTGGTGGTGATGGTCGATTCCAGCAAGTTTCGCCTGCGCTCGAGCCTGATTTTATGCCCGCTCGAGCGAGTGGCAACCATCATCACCGACGACGGCATCTCAGAGGGGGCCGCAAGGATGATCGAAGACGCGGGCGTGTCGCTAGTCATAGCCAGCGTCGCATCGCAGTCGGGCAAGGAGGATTCCTCGTCGGTCGCCTGAGAGGCAGCGCCGGGGCGTAATTGAGTTTATCAACGTGGGAGGACTAAACATGCATATGGTGAAAAAACTCGCGATCGGCGCGGCGCTCGTCGTTGCAATGATGGCAGGTACCGCGAGCGCCAAGGATGTCAAGATCGGTCTGGTCGTCAAATCGCTCGGCAACGGTTTCTTCGACGCCGCCAACAAGGGCGCGCAGGAAGCCGCCAAGGAACTCGGCGGCGTGGAAGTGATCTACACCGGCCCGACGGCGCCGACCGCTGAAGCCCAGATCGAAGTCATCAACTCGCTGATCGCGCAGGGCGTCGACGCGATCGCCATCTCGGCCAATGACAAGGATGCGGTTGTGCCGGCCCTCAAGAAGGCCAAGCAGCGCGGCATCAAGGTCATTTCCTGGGATTCCGGTGTCGCGAAGGAAGGCCGCATCCTGCAGCTGAACCCCTCGTCGAACCAGCTGATCGGCAAGATGTGCCTGACGCTCGCCAAGGACCACATGGACGGCGGCAAGGGCAACTTCGCCATCCTGTCGGCAACCTCGACGGCGACGAACCAGAACATCTGGATCGGCGAAATGAAGAAGCAGCTCAAGGACTTCCCGGGCCTCAACCTGGTAACAACGGTTTACGGCGACGACCTTTCCGACAAGAGCTATCGTGAAGCCCAAGGCATCATGACCTCGCATCCTGAGGTTACGGTCATCGTCGCACCGACGACGGTCGGCATCCTCGCTGCCTCGCAGGCGATCAAGGACGCCGGCAAGATCGGCAAGGTCTATGCGACGGGCCTTGGCCTGCCGTCGGAAATGGCCGGCGCGATCAAGTCGGGCGCGACGAAGGAATTCGCAATCTGGAACCCGATCGACCTCGGCTATTCGGCAACGCAGATCGCCTACCGCCTCGTCAAGGGTGAAACCGACGGCAAGCCGGGCAGCGAGATCAATGCCGGCCGCATGGGCAAGATCAAGGTCGGCAAGGATAGCGAAGCGGCAATGGCCGATCCCTTCGTCTACAACGCGTCGAACATCGACCAGTTCTCCAAGGTTTTCTGATCCGAAGACTTGATATCACCACCTGGCGGCTTCGGCCGCCGGGACAGGAAATCGCTTAAACGGTAGAACGCTGATGACCACCGCCCTTCAACGCCCGGCCGTGGAAATGCCGACCGCCAGCGAGGCGGCCATTCTCGAAATGCGCGGCATTTCGCAGATCTTCCCGGGCGTCAAAGCCCTCGACAACGTCAGCATCTCCCTCTATCCGGGCAAGGTCACCGCCCTGATCGGCGAGAACGGCGCCGGCAAATCGACACTCGTCAAGGTCCTCACCGGCATCTACCGCCCGAACGAAGGCGAGATCCTGGTCGACGGCAAGCCCGTCACCTTCGCGAACGCCCAGGCAGCCATTGACGCCGGCGTGACCGCCATTCACCAGGAAACGGTGCTCTTCGATGAATTGACGGTTGCGGAAAACATCTTCCTCGGCCACGCGCCGCGCACCGCCCTTCGCACGATCGACTGGAAGACCATGAACAGCCGCTCTAAGGAGCTGCTGCACTCGCTCGAAAGCAACATCGACCCGACAATACGGCTGAAGGATCTGTCTATTGCACAGCGCCATCTGGTCGCGATCGCCCGTGCTTTGTCCATCGAGGCGCGCATCGTCATCATGGACGAACCGACAGCCGCGCTCTCGCGCAAGGAGATCGGCGACCTCTTCCGCATCGTCGAAAGCCTGAAAGCCAAGGGCAAGGCCATTCTCTTCATCAGCCACAAGTTCGATGAAGTCTATGAGATCGCCGACAACTTCGTGGTCTTCCGCGATGGCCGCGCCGTCGGTCACGGCCGCCTCAAGGAGACGCCGCAGGACGAAGTCGTGCGCATGATGGTCGGCCGCGACGTCAAGGACGCGTTTCCGAAGGTGGCGGTCACCATCGGAAACACCGTGCTCGAAGTTGACAGATACTGCCATCGCACTGAATTCCGCGACATCTCCTTCAAGCTTCGCCGGGGCGAGATTCTTGGCGTCTACGGCCTGATCGGGGCTGGGCGCTCCGAGCTTTGCCAGTCGCTTTTCGGCATCACGAAACCCGCCTCCGGCCGGCTGACGCTGGAGGGCAAGGAAATCGCAATCCGCTCGCCGCTCGACGCCATCCGCGCCGGCATCGTCTATGTGCCGGAGGAGCGCGGTCGCCATGGGTTGGCGCTGCCGATGCCGATCTATCAGAACATGTCGCTACCCTCGCTGCTGCGCACCTCGCGCAAGGGCTTCCTGAGGGCGGCGAACGAGTTTGCGCTTGCGCGCAAATATGCCGAGCGGCTGGATCTGCGCGCTGCGGCCCTTTCCGTGCCGGTGGGCACCCTCTCCGGCGGAAACCAGCAGAAGGTCGTGATCGGCAAATGGCTGGCGACGCAGCCGAAGGTCATCATTCTCGACGAGCCGACCAAAGGCATCGACATCGGCTCGAAGGCCGCCGTCCACGGCTTCATCAGCGAACTGGCGGCCGAAGGGCTCTCCATCATCATGATCTCCTCGGAACTGCCGGAGATCCTGGGGATGTCGGACCGCGTACTCGTCATGAAGGAAGGCCTGACGGCCGGTCTCTTCGACCGGGCTGGGCTAACGCCGGAAGCGCTGGTGCGCGCCGCCACCGGCAACGCTTGAGGAATAATAAATGTCACGCCTTCTGAAACGACGCGAAACGTTGCTCTTCGTCATCATAGTGATCATGGTCGCGGCCTTCTCCAGCCGCGCCACTGGTTTCGCGACGCCCTCCAACCTCGCCAACATCTTCAACGACACCGCGATCCTGATCATTCTGGCGCTGGCGCAGATGACGGTTATCCTGACGAAGTCGATCGACCTTTCGGTCGCGGCGAACCTTGCCTTCACCGGCATGGCAGTCGCCATGCTGAACGCCACATATCCCGATCTGCCGCTCGTCGTGCTGGTGCTGACGGCGATCGTGATCGGAGCCTTGCTCGGCGTGATCAACGGCTATCTCGTCTGGGCGCTCGAGATCCCGCCCATCGTCGTCACGCTCGGCACGCTCACCGTCTATCGCGGCATGGCCTTCGTGCTCTCGGGTGGCGCCTGGGTCAACGCGCATCAGATGACGCCTATCTTCTTGAACGCAACGCGTACGGTCGTGCTCGGCCTCCCGGTCTTGTCCTGGATCGCGAT
The DNA here is from genome assembly GCF_052113965.1 of Rhizobium sp. RAF56. Lineage (NCBI taxonomy): Bacteria > Pseudomonadati > Pseudomonadota > Alphaproteobacteria > Hyphomicrobiales > Rhizobiaceae > Rhizobium > Rhizobium sp. RAF56. Next base: position 132,176 of record NZ_JBFRDU010000015.1, on the reverse strand, counting down.
CGTCATCGTTGCGATTGTCTATATCGTGCTGCGCCACACACCTTTCGGCCGCTCCACCTATGCGGCGGGCGGCAATCCGGTGGCGGCTGTCTATGCCGGCATCGACGTCGGCTGGACGCGGTTCCTCGCCTTCGTGCTGTCGGGTGCGCTTGCGGGACTTTCCGGCTACCTCTGGGTCGCGCGCTATGCGGTCGCCTATGTCGATATCGCCAATGGTTTCGAACTCGACAGCGTCGCTGCCTGCGTCATCGGCGGCATTTCGATCGCCGGCGGCGTCGGCACTGTCGCCGGCACGGTTCTGGGTTCGCTGTTCCTCGGCGTCATCAAGAACGCGCTTCCGGTCATCGGCATTTCGCCTTTCACACAGATGGCGATCTCCGGCACGGTCATCATTCTGGCCGTCGTCTTCAACGCCCGGCGCGAACGCAGCCGTGGCCGGATCATCCTGCGTGACCAGGCGGCAAAGGAAGTAAATAGCGAGGAGCTGCCCGCATGAGCAACGTTTCGACGGGTTCCGTTTCTCAAGGCAGCGCCGAGAAGCGCACGATCCCCGACAGGCTCTCGACGCCGTTTCGGCGGGTGATGGCGAGTTGGGAAGTGCTGCTGCTCGGGGTCGCGATCGCCATATTCATCTTCAACTCGATCGCGTCGCCCTATTTTCTCGACGTCTGGAACCTATCGGACGCCACCTACAACTTCACCGAAAAGGCGATCATCGCTTTTGCCATGGCGCTGCTCGTAATCGCCGGCGAGATCGATCTTTCCGTGGCGGCGATCATCGCGCTTGCCTCGACGGCCATGGGTGCCGCGGCTCAGGTTGGCTTCGGGACGCCGGCGCTCGTCGCCATCGGGCTTGGCGTCGGGCTCGTTTGCGGTCTCTTCAACGGTTTCCTCGTATCGGGCATGAAACTGCCGTCGATCGTGGTCACCATCGGCACGATGAGCCTGTTTCGCGGTATTTCCTATATCGTCCTCGGCGACCAGGCCTACGGCGACTATCCTGAGGATTTCGCCTATTTCGGCCAGGGCTACGTGATTTGGGTCTTCTCTTTCGAATTCGTGCTCTTCGCCGTCCTCGCGGTCATATTCGCGGTCCTGTTGCACGCGACGAATTTCGGCCGGCAGATCTTCACGATCGGCAACAACGACTTCGCTGCCCGCTTCTCGGGGATCCGGGTGGAACGCGTGAAATTCATTCTCTTCATGCTGACCGGATTGATGAGCGGCATCGCCGCCGTCTGCCTGACTTCGCGCCTTGGCTCCACGCGCCCGTCGATCGCGCAAGGGTGGGAACTGGAAGTGGTGACCATGGTGGTGCTCGGCGGCGTCTCGATCCTCGGCGGGTCCGGTACGATCGGGGGCGTCGTCATCGCCGCCTTCGTCATGGGCCTCGTCACCTTCGGTCTCGGTCTGTTGAACGTGCCGGGCATCGTCATGTCGATCTTCATCGGCCTGCTCCTCATCATCACCATCGCGCTGCCAATCGTCGCGCGCAGGGTAAAAGCCATGAGCTCGAAATGACCGTTACTCTCGAAAAGCACGCCTTCAAAATGCACCTCAACCCCGGTATGGAGGCTGAATACAAAAGGCGTCACGACGAGATCTGGCCGGAACTGGTCGAGCTCTTGCATCAGGCCGGCGCGAGCGACTACTCCATTCACCTCGACCGCGAGACGAACACGCTTTTCGGCGTGCTGACCCGCCCCGTCGGCCACACGATGGCGGCCCTGCCCGATCATCCGGTGATGAAGAGATGGTGGGCGCACATGGCCGACATCATGGCGACCAACCCGGACAATTCGCCGATCCAATCCGACCTCGTGACCGTTTTCCACCTGCCATGAACGCTTATCGTCATATCGCCGTTCTCGACATCGGCAAAACCAACGCCAAGGTCGTGGTGCTCGATGCGACGACGGGCGCCGAGATCGCCGCGCGGCGGCGGGCGAATAGGGCTGAGAAGGGCGGGCCCTACCCGCATTACGACATAGAGGGCCTATGGGCTTTCACGCTCGAGGCACTCGCCGCCTTCGCGGAGGCGCCCGGCTATGACGCGATCTCGATCACGACCCATGGCGCGTCCGCCGCGCTGCTCGCCGCCGACGGCAGCCTTGCTCTTCCTGTCATCGATTACGAGCACGAATATCCTAAACACGTCCGCGATGCGTACGACCGGCTGCGCCCACCCTTCGAAGAGACCTTCTCGCCGCGCCTTTCCGGCGGCCTCAACGTCGGCGCGCAGATCCACTATCAGAAGACTGTCTTTCCCGACGATTTCTCCCGCGTCCGTACGATCCTCACCTATCCGCAATACTGGGCCTGGCGCCTGACCGGCGTTGCGGCCAACGAGGTCACGTCGCTCGGCTGCCACACTGATCTGTGGAGGCCACGGCAAGGAACATACTCGTCGCTGGTCAATGCGCTCGACATTCGCGACCGCATGGCGCCTATCCGCTCGGCCTTCGATGTGCTGGGGCCGGTCCTTCCCGAAACGGCTGGACTGCTTGGCCTTGCCGCCTCCGTGCCGGTCTATTGCGGCATTCACGATTCCAATGCTTCGTTGCTGCCGCACCTGATCCGCAACGAGCCGCCGTTTTCAGTCGTTTCGACCGGCACGTGGGTGATCAACTTCGCCGTGGGCGGCGATCGCGATCGCTTCGATGCGGCGCGGGATACCTTGGTCAACGTCGATGCGTACGGGCGTGCCGTCCCTTCGTCGCGCTTCATGGGCGGCAGGGAGTTCGAAATTCTGTCGCGCGAGATCGGTGCCGTGAACCCCGCAGCGGTGGAGGCAGCCTTCGCTGGCGTTGTCGCCAAGGGGATGATGCTCTTGCCGAATGTCGTCCAGGGCTCGGGTCCGTTCCCCGGCCGGGAGCACCGCTGGATGGCGGATGCCGGTGCGCGCGCTTTGGAGCGGCTTGCCGCCGCCTGCCTCTACCTCGCGCTGATGACCGAGGCCTGTCTCGATCTCATCGGTGCAAGAGGTCCGATTTTCGTCGAAGGACCGTTCTCACACAATCGAGGTTACCTCTCGGCGCTGGCGAGCCTGACGGCAAGGGATGTGACGGCGCTTCCGGGTTCCACCGGAACGAGCCAGGGCGCATCGCTGCTAACCGGCATCGAGCCAACCGCATCGAGCGGTGCCCCGGTTCGGGATCTGATCGTGGGATTGGAGGACTACCGCCGAAACTGGTATGCGGCGACCGAGCGGACCTGACACCTGCTTCAATGGCGACGTACGTCGATCCTGGCTTCCTCGACTGCAGCGACGAAGGCGGTACGCGCTTCCTCTTCGCCTTCTTCATCGGCAATCACATCCAGGCACGCTTTCAAGGCGCGCGCATAGGCCCTGCCGCGCCGCGCGGGCCAGGATTCGATCAAAAAGAGGGCTGCTTCGCGCGTGCTGGAAACGAGGTGATATTCCTCGACATCATCCTCGAGGATCACTTCAACGCCGACGTGCCAAGTGCGATCGAAGTCATTCATCCCCATGCACCTACCTCCTGATCGGGAAACGGGGATAGGCGCCATTCGTTCCATCGTGGGAGGCGACTTCAGCTCAAACCGTTCCCCGCAGTCGCTTGCGCGTGTCGGAGGCACTTTCGCCAAAATGAGCGCGGTAGCTGCGCGCGAAGGCGGAGGACGAATTGAACCCGGTTGCGGCGGCGATATCGGCGAAGGGGACTTTCGTTTCGATCACGTTGCGCCGCGCGGCGTTGAGCCTGAGCGCCAGGTAGTGAACATGCGGCGCCACGCCCAGGTTTTCCTGGAACAGGGCTTGCAGAGTGCGGGCGCTGACGCCGACACGACGAGCGAGCCTTGCCAGCAAAAGCGGCTGCTCGACGTGCTCTTCCATCAGCCGGACGGCGTGGGCGACGCGCGCGTCGCGTATCCTGAGGCCGGTCGTCGAAGGCAAGCCTCGATCCGCCGCGGGAAAAGCCGCCTGCTGATAGATGAAAAGCCGGGTCACCTCGTGGGCGAGCGAATAACCCTGGCGCCTGCGGATGATGTCCAGCATCAAGTCGATAGTCGGCAGCGATCCGCCCGTGGTGATGCGTTTGCCGTCGATGACAAAGCGTTCCTGGACCATCCGCACCTGCGGATAGGCCGCCGCGAATTCCTCGAAATCCTCCCAGTGTGTCGTCGCTGACACGTTGTCGAGCAGGCTTGCTTCCGCAAGCAGCCACGTGCCGGCCTCGATGCCGGCGATCATCGTGCGATGCCGAGCAGTGCGGGAAAGCTGCATCTTCAATGTCGATGTCGCGCTGCGCCGCCAGTTGTAGCTCGCGAGCACGAAAAGCGGCGCGGTGTCGCCCTCGGGCCGGAAGGCCCCGTCCGCCGGCACCGCGAGCTGGCTCGCGGTTTCCACCGCCTCGCCCTCGGGCGTCAGGATGCGCCAGCGATAAATGGTCCGGCCGGCGATGCGGTTGGCCGCACGCAGCGGCTCGATCACCGCCGCGAGCAGGATCAGCGTCGTCTCCGGCAGCGCAAGCACGTCGATGTCCAACGTTTCGTCGGATGCGGTCAGCATGAGAGAATGATCCCGTTTTCCGAAATTGTATAATGAAGATCCAAAAATGCAAAGCACTGGCACGCCGCTTACCGGCTAATACGCGCACAACGAGGAGAACAGCCATGCCACTTGCCATGAACCGCGATGTGTTCATCACTTGCGCCGTCACCGGCTCGGGAGATACGACGTCCAAGTCCGCCAATGTGCCGATCACGCCGAAGCAGATCGCCGAATCGGCGATCGATGCCGCCAAGGCAGGTGCCGCGGTCGTCCACTGCCATGTCCGCGACCCCGAAACGGGTGCAGGCAGTCGCCGCAACGATCTCTACCGCGAAGTGACCGACCGCATCCGCTCGGCAGATGTAGACGTCGTTCTCAATCTCACGGCTGGCATGGGCGGAGACCTGGTGTTCGGGGGCGTCGAAAAGCCGTTCCCGCTCAACGAAAAGGCCACGGACATGGCCGGCGCCACCGAGCGCGTATCGCACGTGGCCGAATGCCTACCGGAAATCTGCACGCTCGATTGCGGCACGATGAACTTCTCGCTCGGCGACTACGTCATGACCAATACGCCGTCGATGCTGCGCGAGATGGCGCGGCAGATGACTGCGCTCGGCGTCCGCCCGGAAATCGAAGCCTTCGACACCGGCCACCTCTGGTTCGCCAAGCAGCTGGTCGAGGAAGGTCTGATCGAGGATCCGGTGCTGATCCAGCTGTGCATGGGCATTCCGTGGGGCGCGCCGGACGACCTCAATACCTTCATGGCGATGGTCAACAACGTGCCGTCCAGCTGGACCTTCTCCGCATTCTCGATCGGCCGCAACGCGCTTGCCTATCCGGCCGCCGCGGTCCTTGCCGGCGGCAACGTCCGCGTCGGGCTCGAGGACAATCTCTATGCCGGCAAGGGGCAGCTCGCGACCAACGCGCAGCTCGTCGAAAAGGCGGTTACGGTGATCGAGGGCATGGGCGCCCGTATCATTGGGCCGGACGACGTCCGCAAGAAATTGAAACTGACCAAGCGCTAGGGAACGGACATGACTTTCATCAAGAAGGCCGCCTGTGTCGGCGGCGGCGTCATCGGCGGCGCCTGGATTGCCCGTTTCGCACTCGCCGGCATCGACGTGAAGATTTTCGACCCGCACCCGGAAGCCGAGCGCATCATCGGCGAGGTCATGGCCAACGCCGAGCGAGCCTACGGCATGCTCACCACCGCGCCACTGCCGCCGAAGGGAAAGGTCACGTTTTGCAAGACGCTTGACGAAGCGGTTGCCGAGGCCGACTGGGTGCAGGAAAGCGTGCCCGAGCGGCTGGAACTGAAGCGTGGGGTGATCACCCAGATCGATGCAGCCGCCCGCCCCGACGCGCTAATCGGTTCGTCCACATCAGGCTTGCTACCGACCGACCTGCAGCGCGACATGAAGCATCCCGAACGCCTGTTCGTGGCGCATCCCTACAACCCGGTCTACCTGCTGCCGCTGGTGGAGCTGGTTGGCGGCGCGAGGACCTCGACGGAGACGATCGAGCGCGCCAAGGAAGGTGTTGCCCAGATCGGCATGAAGGGCGCCCATATCGCCAAGGAAATCGAAGCCTTCGTCGGCGACCGACTGCTCGAGGCTCTTTGGCGCGAAGCGCTGTGGCTGATCAATGACGACATCTGCGATACCGAGACGCTGGACGACGTGATCCGCTACTCCTTCGGCATGCGTTGGGCGCAGATGGGTCTGTTCGAGACCTATCGCATCGCCGGCGGCGAAGCCGGCATGCGCCACTTTCTCGCGCAGTTCGGTCCCTGCCTGAAATGGCCGTGGACCAAGCTGACCGATGTCGTCGATCTTGACGATGCGCTGGTGGAAAAGATCGGCGCCCAGTCGGACAAGCAGGCCGCCGGCCGCTCGATCCGCGAGCTCGAGCGCATCCGCGATGAAAATCTTGTCGGCATCATGCATGCGCTGAAAGCCGGCAATGGCGGCGAAGGCTGGGGTGCCGGCAAGCTGCTTGCCGATTTCGAACAGCGGCTCTGGGCGCAGGCCGGCAGCCAGTCGAAGTTCCATGACGCCTCGGCTCCGCTCCGCCTTGTCGATACCAAGGTTGGTGCTGCCTGGGTGGACTATAACGGCCACATGACTGAGCACCGCTATCTGCAGGTTTTCGGAGATACCTCGGACGCGCTGCTGCGGCTGATCGGCGTCGACCTCGACTATGTCGCGGCGGGCCATAGCTACTACACGGTGGAGACCCATATCCGTCACCTCGGCGAAGCCAAGCTCGGCCAGGCGATCCACTCGACCTGTCAGGTCCTGTCCGTCGACGATAAGCGGTTGCATGTGTTCCATAGGATCCATGACACCGCCTCGGATGCGGTGATCGCGACGGCCGAGCATATGCTGCTGCATGTCGACTCGAAAGCCGGCAGGTCGGTTCCCGCGCCGGAGACAGTGCTGGCGAAACTGCGCCCCATTGCGGCCGAACACGCCAAATTTCCGGCGCCGGAAGGCGCCGGCCGGTCTGTCGGCCAGACGAAGTAACTGCAAGCCCCTATCGCCGCGGCAGTCATCGGCCCCCCCGCTTGCGGCGGGGGCCGATCGCAGTCGGCGCGGCCAAGGTTCATATTTTCAAGAAATGACGGAGGAGACCACAATGCATTTCGGCCTGACCGAAGAACAGGAAATGATCGTAAAGACGGTTCGCGAGTTCGTGGAAACCGAGATCTATCCGCATGAAAATGAAGTCGAACGCACCGGGATCGTCCCGCGCGAACTCGGCCAGGAGATCAAGCGCAAGTGCATCGAGCTCGGCTTCTACGCCGCCGCCTTCCCCGAAGAGGTGGGCGGTGCCGGTCTCGACAACCTGACTTTCACGCTGGTCGAACGTGAGCTTGGCCGCGGTTCGCTGGCACTCACCACGTTTTTCGGTCGCCCCTCGGGCATTCTGATGGCGTGCGAGGGCGAGCAGCGGGAAAAATACCTGCTGCCGGCCGTGCGCGGCGAGAAGATGGATTCGCTCGCCATCACCGAGCCGGACGCCGGTTCCGACATGCGCGGCATGAAGTGTACCGCCCGTGCGGATGGCTCGGACTGGATCCTCAATGGCACCAAGCACTTCATCTCGCACGCCGATATCGCCGATTTCGTCATCGTCTTTGCCGCAACCGGTGAGGAGGAGACCTCGAAGGGCGTCAAGAAGAAGATCACGGCGTTCCTCGTCGATCGCGACACGCCGGGCTTTGAAATCCGCCCCGGCTACAACTCCATATCCCATCGCGGTTACCACAACTGCATCCTCAACTTCACCGACTGCCGCCTGCCGAAGAGCCAGGTCCTGGGCGAGCTGCATCAGGGCTTCGAGATCGCCAATCAGTGGCTGACCGGCACGCGCCTCACCGTTGCCGCAACCTGCGTCGGCCGCGCGCGGCGCGCCTTCGATCTGGCGCTTGAGTACGCGGCACAGCGTAAGCAGTTCGGCAAAGCGATCGGCTCGAACCAGGGCGTTTCCTTCAAGCTCGCCGACATGGTGACCGAGATCGACGCCGCCGAGTTGCTGACACTGTCGGCCGCCTGGCGTCTCGACCAGGGACTTCCGTCCAACCGCGAGATTTCATCGGCGAAACTGTTCTCCACGGAGATGCTGGCGCGCGTCACCGACGAGGCGATCCAGATCTTCGGCGGCATGGGCCTGATGGACGACCTGCCGCTTGCCCGCTTCTGGCGCGACGCCCGCGTCGAGCGCATCTGGGACGGCACCTCGGAAATCCACCGTCACATCATCAGCCGCGACCTGCTGCGGCAGTTCGGAGCGTGATTCGATGACGCGATCACTCGACCGTCTCATCCGGCCGCGCTCCATTGCCGTCTTCGGCGGCAAGGAAGCCCGCCGGGTGATCGAGCAATGTGACCTGATGGGTTTCACCGGCGACATCTGGCCGGTGCATCCGAAACTGGACGAGGTCGCTGGCCGGCGTTGCTACCGCTCGGTCGCTGAGCTTCCGGGTGCGCCGGACGCCGCTTTCGTCGGCGTAAACCGAATGCTGACGGTCGAGGTCGTGCGCCAGCTTGCCGAACGCGGCGCCGGCGGCGCCATCTGCTATGCTTCGGGCTTTCGCGAGGCAGTGTCGGAGCTTGCAGACGGCGACGAACTGCAACAAGCCCTGGTCGAGGCCGCCGGCGACATGCCGATCATCGGGCCGAACTGCTACGGCTTCATCAATGGGCTGGACGGCGCGCTGCTCTGGCCCGATCAACATGGCGTCATCAGGATCGACAAGGGTGTGGCGATCCTCACCCAGTCGTCCAACATCGCGCTAAACCTCACCATGAACCGGCGCGGTTTGCCCGTCGCTTATCTGATGACAGCCGGCAACCAGGCGCAAACGGGGCTTTCCGATCTTGCCTACGCCGCGCTCGAAGATCCGCGCGTCACGGCGGTCGGCCTGCATGTGGAAGGGTTTGACAGCCTGCCTGCCCTCCAGCGGTTGGCGGCCCGCGCCCGCGAATTGAAGAAGGCGGTGGTGGCGCTGAAGGTCGGCAAGTCGGAGAAGGCGCGGCAGGCGACGGTGTCGCACACCGCATCGCTCGCCGGCAGCGATGCCGTATCGGCCGCCCTCCTCGACCGCCTCGGCATCGGGCAGGTATCCTCGCTGCCCGAACTCGTGGAAACGCTGAAACTGCTGCATATCGCCGGACCGCTTGCGAGCAACGAGATTTCCTCGATGAGCTGCTCGGGCGGCGAAGCATCGCTGATGGCCGACGCCGCCGTCGGTCGGGCGGTCGACTACCGCGCGCTGAAGTCTGAACAGCTGCCGACACTGCGCTCGACACTCGGCGAGATGGTGACGCTCTCCAATCCGCTTGACTATCACACCTTCGTCTGGGGCAACGTGAAGCGGCAGACGGACGCCTTCACGGCGATGTTTGCCGGCGGATACGCGCTCAACCTTCTCGTGCTCGATTTCCCTCGGGAAGACCGCTGCAACGGTGCCGACTGGCTGCTGACGGTCGAGGCGGTGATCGCCGCCAGGGCGGCAACCGGGGCCGTCGCCGGTATCGTCGCGACGCTCGGCGAGAACATGCCGGAAGAGATCGCGGTGCAATTGCGGGACAAAGGGGTCATTCCGTTCTGCGGCATCGACGAGACATTGGCTGCCGCCGAGACCGCCGCCGCGATTGGCAGGGCCTGGGCACGTCCCGCCGCCCCGCCGCTTCTCGATACGGCGTTTGCTGACGGCGAAAGCGTCGTCCTCACCGAGGCCGCAGCCAAGGCCGAGCTTGCCGCTGTCGGATTGCGCGTGCCGGAAAGCAGGCTCGCCTCGAACCCGGAGGACGCTGTGAAGGCGGCGGAAGAGCTCGGTTTCCCCGTCGTTTTGAAGGGACTTGGCGTCGCCCACAAGACGGAAGCCGGTGCCGTAAAGCTCAATCTGCAGACCGGAGACGCGGTTAGGGCCGCAGCGGTTGGGATGCAAGCCGTCGCTTCCGGCTATCTCGTCGAAAAAATGGTGGAAAAGCCCGTTGCCGAGCTGATCATCGGTGCTACGCGCGATCCGGTCGCCGGATTGTTCATGACGATAGGTGCGGGCGGAATTCTGGTGGAATTGCTTGAGGATTCTGCCATTCTGGTCCTTCCCGCGACGAAAGAGGACATCTTGGCCGCAATTTCCCGCCTGAAAATCAGCAAATTGCTCAACGGTTATCGTGGCGGGCCGAAGGCCGATCTGGCAGCCCTCGTCGCGGCCGTCGCATCAGCGGCAGATTATGTCGTTTCAAACGCTGCAAAGCTTGAGGAACTAGACATTAATCCCTTGATGGTTCTGAGTGACGGCAAGGGTGCCGTTGCGGCAGATGCACTGGTCCGGCGAAGGAGATAAGCGGTTGAACGGCCCCATTCGCACCCGGCGCATCGGCGGAATCCTGGAGGTGACGATGGACCGGCCGAAGGCCAACGCCATCGATCTCGAGACCAGTCGCAAGATGGGTGAAACCTTTCGCGACTTCCGCGACGATCGCGACCTCCGGGTGGCCATCATCACCGGCGGCGGAGAGAAGTTCTTTTCGGCCGGCTGGGACCTGAAGGCCGCCGCGGCCGGCTCTCCGGTGGACGGCTACTACGGTGTCGGCGGCTTTGGCGGCATGCAGGAGCTGCGGGACCTCAACAAGCCCCTGATCGCCGCGGTCAACGGCATCTGTTGTGGCGGCGGCTTCGAGATCGCGCTTTCCGCCGATATGATCATCGCCGCCGACAGCGCCACCTTCGCCCTCCCGGAAATCCGCTCCGGCACGGTTGCGGACGCCGCCTCGATCAAGCTGCCAAAGCGTATCCCCTATCACATCGCCATGGACATGCTGTTCACCGGTCGCTGGGTCGATGCCGAAGAGGCGCACCGCTGGGGGTTCGTCAACGAGATCGTGCCGCTTGACCGGCTGATGGAGCGTGCCTGGGAGTTGGCGCGCCTGCTCGAAAGCGGCCCGCCTCTGGTCTATGCTGCGATCAAGGAGATCGTTCGCGACGCCGAAGGCCGTGATTTTTCAACGACGATGAACAAGATCACCAGGCGGCAGTACAAGACAGTAGACGTTCTCTATTCCAGCGAAGATCAGCTCGAGGGAGCGCGGGCCTTCGCGGAAAAACGCGAACCCCTATGGAAGGGGAGGTAGGCTGTTCTAGAGCCTGATGTCGATCCATCCAGATTATTTAAGTATTTGAATTGCTGCATATATTACAATAACTTAAAATATGACTTCCCCGCCGGCGCACAGACCCACAAGAAGGCACGGCCGGCTGGGCGATGAAGGAACCAACCAGAGAAGAGGAACATGGAATGAGTGACTACACGAAATATCTCGCCGGCCGCGCCACCTCGGGGGGTATGAGCCGGCGTGAATTCATGGGCCGCGCCATGGCGGCGGGCCTGACGCTCGCAGCCGCCGACGCACTGTTCACATCGACCGCAACCGCTGCCGAAACGCCCAAGAAGGGCGGCCACCTGAAAATGGGCCTTGAGGGCGGCGCGACTACCGATTCCAAGGATCCGGCCAAGAACCTGTCTCAGGTGACTTTCGCGTCCAGCCGCTGCTGGGGTGAAATGCTGGTCGAGTCGGACCCGTTTACCAGCCTCCCGCTGCCTGGGCTTGCCGAATCCTGGGAACCCTCGAAAGACGCTGTCACCTGGACCTTCAAGATCCGCAAGGGCGTGAAATTCCACGACGGCAAGGAACTGACGGTCGAAGACGTCGTCGCGACGCTGAAGCGCCATACCGATCCCAAGGCGCAGTCCGGCGCGCTCGGCGTCTTGAAGTCGATCAAGGAGATCAAGGCGGACGGCGGCAACCTGGTGGTTACCCTCAGCGAGGGCAACGCCGACATGCCGCTGCTGCTCAGCGCCTACCATCTTGTCATTCAGCCGAACGGCGGCCTGGACGATCCGGAAGCGGGTATCGGTACTGGCCCCTACAAGATGACCAGCTGGCAGCCCGGCGTGCGCGCGACCTACGAGAAGTTCAAGGACTATTGGCGTGACGATCGCGGTTTCGTCGATTCCGTCGAGATCGTCGTCATGAACGACGCGACCGCCCGCATGGCCGCGCTCTCCTCCGGCCAGGTGCAGTACATCAACCGCGTCGATCCGAAGACCGTCAACATGCTCAAGAAGGCGCCGAACGTCGAGATCCTGTCGACGGCCGGCAAGGGCCACTACGTCTTCATCATGCATTGCAACACGGCGCCGTTCGACAACAACGACCTGCGCCTCGCGCTGAAGTATTCCATGGACCGCGAGGAGATGGTCAAGAAGATCCTCGGCGGCTACGGCAAGGTCGGCAACGACTTCCCGATCAACGCCACCTATCCGCTGTTCTCCGAAGGCATCGAGCAGCGCACCTACGATCCTGATAAGGCGAAGTTCCACTACAAGAAATCCGGCCACGACGGCACCGTTTTGCTCCGGACGTCCGAAGTCGCCTTCCCAGGCGCGGTCGACGCGGCCGTTCTCTACCAGCAGAGCGCCAAGAAGGCCGGCATCAACATCGAGGTCAAGCGCGAGCCGGGCGACGGCTACTGGACGAACGTCTGGAACGTCCAGCCCTTCTCGACGTCGTACTGGGGTGGCCGACCGACGCAGGACCAGATGTATTCCACCGCCTATCTTTCGACGGCGGACTGGAACGACACCCGCTTCAAGCGGCCTGATTTCGACAAGCTGCTTCTCCAGGCGCGTTCGGAACTCGACGAAACGAAGCGCAAGGATCTTTATCGCCAGATGGCGATGATGGTTCGCGACGAAGGCGGCGTCATTCTGCCGATGTTCAACGACTTCGTGAACGCCTCCAGCAAGAAGGTGAAGGGCTACGTCCACGACGTCGGCAACGACATGTCGAACGGCTACGTTGCCATCCGCGTGTGGTTGGACAGCTGATATCTGCGCGGGCGACGCGTCGCCCGAAGAATTGGAGCCGGGACCGCGGGCTTGCCGCTTGCGGTCCTTACCTGTCTTCAGATCGAGGCGCCTTTTCATGTCCAATCCAGCCGAAACGGGCCCACCGAGCCTCAGACTGCGCGAGCGCTTTCCCCTCCTCGCGCTGATCTTCGAGCGGCTGGCGCTGAGCATTCTTCTGTTGTTCGCGGTATCGATCCTGATTTTCGGCGGCCTGGAAGCGCTGCCGGGCGATTTTGCGACGACCTATCTCGGCCAGTCCGCCACGCCGCAGGCGATCACCAATATCCGCGAGGAGCTCGGTATCAACCGGCCGATGACGACGCGCTATGCTGAATGGCTGGGCAACGCTCTGCACGGCGATTTCGGAACCTCCTGGGCTTCCAAGAATTCCGTGAGCGAACAGATCGCCAATAGGCTCGGAAACTCGCTTTTTCTTGCCGGTTTTGCCGCGATCATCGCCGTTCCGCTTGCAGTCGGCCTCGGCATGCTGTCGGTGCATTTCCGCAACCGCCTGCCTGACAAGGTCATCAACGTCATTTCGCTGGCGGCGATCTCGCTGCCGGAATTCTTCATCGGCTATTTGCTCATATACTTCTTCGCCGTGCAGTTCGGCATCGCCACCTTCCCCTCGACCGTCTACGCGGAAATGGGCTTGGTCGAGCGGCTGCAGGCGATCGCCCTGCCGGCGGCCACGCTCGTCCTCGTCGTGCTCGCGCACATGATGCGCATGACACGCGCGGCCATCCTGTCCGTCATGTCGTCGGCCTACATGGAAACGGCCGAACTCAAGGGCCTCACTGCCTTTCGCGCCATCGTCAAGCATGCGGCGCCGAACGCGTTGGCGCCGATCATCAATGTCGTCGCGCTAAACCTTGCCTATCTCGTCGTCGGTGTCGTCGTGGTCGAGGTGGTCTTCGTCTATCCGGGGATGGGACAGTACATGGTCGATGCGGTCACCGTGCGCGACATGCCCGTGGTGCAGGCCTGTGGGTTGATCTTCGCCGCCGTCTACATCTTCCTCAACATGGTGGCCGATATCCTTGCCATCGTCGCCAATCCACGCCTGAGGCATCCGCGATGAGATTGAGAGATATCCCCATCACCGCCTGGGTCGGCATCATCGGCATCGTCGTTGCGGCGATTTGCGCCGTCTTTGCTCCATGGCTCGCGCCGTTCGGCGAAACGGAGGTGCTAGGCGACGTCTGGGCGCCCGCCGACGCCCAGCACTTCTTCGGGCTCGACAATCTCGGCCGCGACATTCTCTCTCGGCTGATCTACGGCACCCGCACCACGCTGTCCGTGGCGCTCGGGGCAACGCTCATCTCCTTCTCGCTCGGCATCTTCCTGAGCTTCACGGCCGCCGTTTCGCGCGGCTTCATCGACCTCGTCTTCTCGCGCTTCAACGACCTGATGATGTCGATCCCGACGCTGATCTTCGCGCTCGTCGTGCTTGCCGTCCTGCCGCAGAACCTGATCGTGCTGATCCTCGTCATGGCGGTCCTGGATTCGACCCGTGTCTATCGCCTCGGCCGAGCCGTCGCGCTCGACGTGGCCGTGATGGAGTTCGTGGAGGCGGCAAAGCTTAGAGGCGAAGGCAAGATGTGGATCATCTTCCGGGAAATCCTGCCCAACACGCTGTCGCCGCTGCTTGCCGAATTCGGCCTGCGCTTCGCCTTCGCGATCCTGTTCCTCTCCACCCTCTCCTTCCTCGGTCTCGGCATCCAGCCGCCGGCGGCCGATTGGGGCGGCATGGTCAAGGACAATAAGGACGGCATCATCTTCGGCATCTCTGCCGCCCTTGTGCCGGGCGCGGCTATTGCGGCGCTTGCCATCTGTGTCAATCTGGTGGTCGATTGGCTCTTGAAACGCACTTCGAGCCTCAAGGGAGGACGCGGCGATGCCTGAGCTTCTTTCCGTTCGCAATCTAAAGATCGAGGCGACCAGCTATCCGCCGGGCGAACCGCCGAAGCGCGTCACCATCGTCGATGACGTCTCCTTCGACCTTCAAAAGGGCAAGGTGCTCGGCCTCATCGGGGAGTCGGGCGCCGGCAAATCCACGATCGGGCTTTCGGCACTCGCCTACGGCCGCGGCGGCGCCGAAATCACCGGCGGCGAGGTGCTCCTGGACGGTCAGAATATCCTGGCACTTGGCAAAGGTGGGATCAGAAAGGTGCGGGGCGCGCGCGTCTGCTATGTCGCGCAATCGGCCGCCGCCGCCTTCAACCCCGCTCACCGCCTTGGCGATCAGGTGATCGAAGCCTCCGTCAAGCACGGGCTCATGACCAAGGACGAGGCGCGCAAGCGTGCGCTTTATCTCTTCCGCGTTCTGGGCCTGCCCAATCCGGAAGGCTTCGGCGAGCGCTACCCGCATCAGGTCTCGGGCGGCCAGTTGCAGCGCGCAATGACGGCGATGGCGCTCTGCTCCAATCCGGAACTGATCGTATTCGACGAGCCGACGACGGCGCTCGACGTCACCACCCAGATCGACGTGCTCGCCGCCATCAAGCATGCGATCGAGGAGACCCATACGGCCGCCCTCTACATCACCCACGACCTTGCCGTCGTCGCTCAGATCTCCGACGACATCATGGTGCTTCGGTACGGCAAGACGGTCGAATACGGCACGGCTAGGCAGATTATCGAAGCGCCGAACGAGGCCTACACGCGCGCCCTCGTCAACGTCCGCCAGGAGCAGCGCGAAGAGGCGGCCGACCAGACGAAGCCGCTTCTAAAGGTCGAAAACGTCACGGCCGGCTATCCGAACGGCTTCAAGGTACTCTTCGACGTTTCGCTGCACGTTCCGAAAGGCCAGACGCTGGCGATCGTCGGCGAGTCCGGGTCGGGCAAGTCGACGCTCGCGCGCGTGATCACCGGCCTGCTGCCGGCGCTGCAGGGCAGCGTCACTTTCGACGGCAAGCCTCTGCCGCCGGCTCTCAAGGGCCGTACCAACGACGAGCTGCGACGTATCCAGCTGATCTATCAGATGGCCGATACCGCGATGAACCCGCGCCAGACGGTGCGCGACATCATCGGTCGGCCGCTGACCTTCTACTATGGGCTGAGGGGTGCTGCGAAGACGGCGCGCGTCAAGGAACTGCTCGAGCAGATCGAAATGGGCACGGGCTTCGTCGACCGCTATCCCGCCGAACTTTCGGGTGGGCAGAAACAGCGTGTCGCCATTGCCCGCGCGCTTGCCGCGGATCCGGAACTGATCCTGTGCGACGAACCGACCTCCGCCCTCGACCCGCTGGTGGCGGAAGGCATTCTGAAACTCTTGACCAGGCTGCAGCAGGAAAAGCAGCTCTCCTACATCTTCATCACCCACGATATCGCTATCGTCCGCGCCATCGCCGACTCGGTCGCCGTCATGCACCGGGGCAAGCTGGTCCGCTTCGGCCCGAAATCCAAGGTGCTGTCGCCACCCTTCGACGACTATACGGACCTGTTGTTGAAATCCGTGCCGGAAATGGAAATCGGTTGGCTGGAGAAGGTGCTGACGACGCGCAAAATGGAGAGCGCTGGGAATTGATGACCGTTGATCAACCTTGACGTGGCGGTCGCTCGGACCGATATTATGACCACAGTGGTCACAGGGAGATGACGGTGAAGGAAATCCAGCTCAGGGATGCGAAAGCGACGCTCTCCGCCGTGGTCGACGATGCACTGGGCGGGAACGCCTCGGTCATTACCCGCCACGGAGAGCGCACGGCGGTCATTATCTCCTATGAAGAATACCAGCGATTGAAGATGGTCCCTTCCTTCGGCTGGCTGCTTGGCAACGCGCCACTCGAAGACGACGATCTTCCCGTACGCCAGCCGGGCCGTACGCTGCGCGACGATAGCTTTTGATGTATCTGCTGGACACGAATGTCGTTTCGGCGGCCTCGCCGATAAGCCGGGATAACGAGCATACGGACGCCCTGCGCGCGTGGTTGAGCATGGCATCGGATAGGCTGTTCCTGTCCGCAGTGACGATCGCGGAAATAGAAATCGGCATCGCGAAGGCGCATCGCACAGGCGCAACACGCAAAGCGAAATTGCTTACACAATGGCTGGATCTGACGCTTCATCTCTATTTGGAACGCATCCTGCCGCTGGATACTGCCACTTCGCGCATCGCCGGCCGCCTTTTCGACCAAGCTGTAGGACGCGGTGGTAATCCCGGCTTTGAAGACGCCGCTATCGCCGCCACAGCTACGCAAGCAAATATGACCGTGCTCACAAGAAATGCACGGCATTTTCGGCTGATGGATGTCGCGTTTCTCGATCCTTTCGAAGGCCTGCCGGCGCTATAACATCCTTGATCCCAACGAATTGGAATATCCCATGACCGAGCGCAGCTTCACCGTCATCGAAAACCAGTGGATCACGCTCGCCGACGGAACGCGGTTGGCGGCGCGAATCTGGATTCCGGAGGGGGCGGAGGCCGACCCGGTGCCAGCGGTGTTCGAGTTCCTTCCCTACCGCAAGGCCGACGGTACGAGCCCGCGCGACGAATCGACCTATCCCGTCTTCGCCGCCGCCGGCATTGCCGGCGTCCGTGTGGACATTCGCGGCTCGGGAGAATCCGATGGCGTTATCGACGGAGAGTATACGGAACTTGAACTTGCAAACGCCTGCGAGCTGATCGCCTGGATCGCGGCACAGCCGTGGTCGAACGGCGCCGTCGGTATGATGGGCATCTCGTGGGGTGGGTTCAATTCTTTGCAGGTGGCGGCTTTGCGCCCTCCCGCGCTCAAGGCGGTAATCTCTATTGCATCGACCGTCGACCGCTACAATGACGACATCCACTATAAGAACGGCTGCCATCTTTCCGCGCAGCTCTCCTGGGCCGCGACCATGCTCGCCTACCAGTCGCGTGCACCCGATCCGTTCTTCGTCGGCGACCGCTGGAAGGAGATGTGGCTGGAGCGGCTCGAAAACGAGCCCTTCTTCCTCAAGGAATGGCTCTCCCACCAAAGGCGCGACGATTTCTGGCGGCATGGTTCGATCTGCGAGGATTTTTCCGCGCTGGAGGTGCCAGCGCTGGTGATTGCGGGCTGGGCGGATGGCTATCGCAACACGCCGCTTGCCGCCATCGAAGGCCTCGGTGGTCGCGCCAAGGCGATGGTTGGGCCCTGGATTCACAAGTATCCGCATTTCGCCTGGCCGAAGCCGCGTGCCGATTTCCACGGCGAGGCTATTCGCTGGTGGAACCGCTGGCTGCGCGGTGAGGAAAACGGCGCCGAGACGCTGCCGCAGGTGCGCGCCTATATTCTCGACGGCGTGCGTCCGGCACCCCGGCGCGAACGCGACCCCGGCTTCTGGATCGCCAAGGACGCTTGGCGGCCGCCTCAGATGCAATGCTTCTACGTCGAGCAATTCGGCACGCTGTCGGAGGGTATGCCGATCCCGCACGCGCCGCCGCACGACGTCTATCTCAAATCGCCGCTCGACACCGGCACCGCCTCCGGCGAATGGTTCACTCTGAAACCTGACGCCGAACTGGCGCTTGACCAGCGCGGCGACGACGCCGGGTCGCTCACCTTCCAGACAGCGCCGCTTGCCGAAGCGTTCGACTATCTTGGCCGTCCCGTGCTGACCGTGATGCTGAGTTCGGAGGCGGAGCTTGCAAATCTCTGCGCGCGGCTCGTCGACGTTCATCCGGACGGCACGGCCACCCGCGTCTCATTCGGCGTCCTAAATCTCGCGCATCGCGGCGGAAATGCCGCCCCTCAGCCGATGACACCGGGCGAGCGTACGCCGATCCGCCTTGTGCTCGACGCCTGCGGTTGCCGCTTCGGAAAGGGTCACCGCATCCGGCTCTCGCTTTCGACCTCCTACTGGCCGACAGTCCTGCCGCCGCCGGTCGATGGAGGTCTGTCGATCGACATCGCCTCGCTCGGCCTCGCGCTTCCGAAACTCGGGGAGCACGACAGGATAGAGGTCAAGGAGCCGGATAATCCCTCGCCGCTGCCGACCTATATCGAGTACAAGCCGCCGACGACGCGGCGCACCGTCACGCGCGAGCTCTCGGCCAACCGCACCGACTATCATATCTACGAGGACAGCGGCCTCGCCGAGCATCCAGGCACCGGGCTTGCGACCCGCGAATTGCGCGACGAAGTCTGGTCGATCGCGCCGGACGACCCGCTGTCGATGGCCGGAACCTCCGTCTGGACTTGCGACATGCACCGCGGCGATTGGTTCGTCAGAACGGTGACGATTTCGAAGATCCGCTGCACGAAGACCGACTGGCAGATAACCGGTACTGTCATCGCCTACGAGGCCGAGCAGCAGATTTTCGAGAAGGTCTTCGAGAAGGTCATCCCGCGCGACCTGATGTAGCCGCAAGCGAAAGCAGTGCCGCGAGCGCACGTTCGGCATCCGCCGACGGCACGAAGATATGATCGTGGAAATAGCCCGCCACGACATTGGCGCTGATCCCCTCACGGGTCAGGGCGGTCGCGAAGGCAGCGGTCAAGCCCACGGCCTCAAGGGCAGAATGAACGTTGAGCGTAATGCAGCGCATTGGCGCGCTCGCGGGGAGTTCCTGGGCCTTGGCCACCTCCGCAGGCAGGATGAGCGTCACGCCCTCCGCCTCGCGAAACAAACCGAGCGGCTTCAAGCGCAGAAGAGCCGCCAGCTTCGCTTCCGGGACGCTGCAATAGACGAACTCGCCCGGTGCGAGACTAGGCGTCATTGTGGAAAGCAGCACGTCAAGGTTGGTAATACCGCTCATAGTGACCCCGCAAGCCGGCTGACGGCAAGGCAGAGGGCTTGAAACCCGTCACGGGCACCGTCGCTCATGTGGCGGGCGCGCAGCCAGGCATGCACCATCTGCGGCTCTTCGCGAAACCAGACCTCGATGCCGGCGGCAGCAAGCCGTCCGGCATAGAGCCGGCCGTCGTCGCGCAAGGGATCGAAATGCGCGACCGTGATATAAGCGGGCGGCAGCCCGGCGACGGAGCGTGCAAGCAGCGGATGGGCGACCGGCTCGTCGGCCGGCGCTTTCAGGACGGCACGATAATAGCTTACATCGGCCGTGCTGAGGCCAGGTGCCTGTGCCATTTCATGGTAGGAACCGGAGACGAGATCGCCGCCAAGGCCGGGATAGATCAGCGCCTGGCCGATAATGCCGGAGAGGCCCTCGTCGCGTGCCCGCAGCGTCAGTCCCGCCGCAACGTTGCCGCCGGCGCTATCTCCGATGAGGACGACGCGAGCGCCCTCGCCGAGCATCAGTTTGAGGACCGTGAAGGCATCGTCCGTTTGCGCGGGCCAGACATGTTCCGGCGCGAGGCGATAGCCGACCGAGATGAGCTCGGCGCCGGCGAATTCGGCGAGTTCGGCGCAGATCGCATGATGGCTGTCGAGCGAGCCTAAAACGAAGCCGCCGCCATGGATATAGAGGAGCTTGGCGTTGGCCCGAACCCTAGCCGGGCGATAACGTCTGGTCGGCACGGCGCCGACAAGTGCGTCGTCGGTCGTCATACCCTCAGGCAATGGCCGGTCGAACCCCGCGCACAACGCATCGTACCAAATCCGCTGCTGCGCCACGGACGCGCTGACGGCGTCGGGCGGATAGAAGCTGTCCGAGAGGCGCAGGAATTCGAGGATGCCCGCGTCGGTCGGCATTGGCGGCTGGTCGCTGGCTTCAGGCATCTACGCCTCGCGTCGGTTTGCTCTCAGTCATCGTATCATCCGCATGCCACGGTGCATCACGAATCGCGCCATCAGCTGACGCGCAGAGAAGGTATGCGGCCTTTCGCTATCCCCGCGCCGCCGGTCCGCTGTTGACGTAAATCGCGTAAAGCGAGGAGGTCGCGGTAATGAAGAGCCGGTTGCGTCGGGGTCCGCCGAAGCAGACGTTGGCGACAGCTTCGGGCACAAGAATGCGGCCGATCAAGGTGCCGTCCGAGGTGAAGACCCGCACGGAATCACCGCTAGAGGCGAAGATATTGCCGTGGCG
Source organism: Rhizobium sp. RAF56 (assembly GCF_052113965.1). Classification (NCBI taxonomy): domain Bacteria; kingdom Pseudomonadati; phylum Pseudomonadota; class Alphaproteobacteria; order Hyphomicrobiales; family Rhizobiaceae; genus Rhizobium; species Rhizobium sp. RAF56. The sequence continues at coordinate 111,293 of NZ_JBFRDU010000015.1, read as the reverse complement.
ATCGACTCGGAAGCCGTCGAAGAGACCGACGTCGCAGGTGGCGAAGACCCGCCCTGCTCCGAGGCTGCTACCGTCGCCCGAGACCGAATAAGCCCGTATGGTCGCCGGCAGGCCGGGCACATGCGTGACGCCGGTGTCCGACACGTAAAGCACGCTTTCATCGACGGAGAAGGCAAGCCCGTTCGGCTTGACGAGATCACTGGCAACAAGCGTGATCGTGCCGTTCGCAGGATCGATGCGATAGACGTTCGACGCGCCGATCTCGGAAGGCGCTGTGTGGCCTTCATAGTCACTGTCGATGCCGTAGGTGGGATCGGAGAACCAGATGGAGCCGTCCGATTTGACCACCACGTCGTTTGGAGAGTTCAGCCGCTTGCCGTCGAAGCGATCGGCGAGCATGCGCCAACTGCCATCGTGATCGAGGCGGCTGACGCGCCGATTGCCGTGTTCGCAGGCAATGATTCGGCCCTCCAGATCGAGCGTGTGGCCATTGTGATAACCACATGGCGCCTCGAAGACACCGGTAGTTCCACCTACCTCGTCGTAGCGAAGGATCCGGTTGTTCGGAATGTCGGACCAGATGAGGTGGCGGGCGGCCGGCACGTAGACCGGTCCCTCCGTCCAGCGCCCACCCGTCCATAGGCGCTCCAGCCGCGCCGAACCGTTGATCAATTTGGAAAAGCGCGGATCGAGAATCTCGTAGTCGCTCATCGTTCCCCCCTGACAAGGCCGCCGCCGGTTCCTTCCGAACTTAGGCGCCAACGCATTGATAGCGAGCGACGGGCGGAGAAATCAAGGACACTCCGGGAGAGGTCGATACTTTGCCGCACAGTTGGCCTCGGCCAACTGTGCGGCAAAGTGGTTTCGTTTCCGACGATTCTATGGGATGCCATTCTAAGAGCGGCCTTGGATCCGAAACGATCTTCGTTACATTATACGACCAAGTTGATAGAGTTTAGTCGTAACCACGGAGGGTGACGATGCAGACGGTACGGCTATCCCGGCTTCTTGCCGCGGCGGTTTTGATTGGGAGTTTCTCGCTTGCGGACCTCTCCGCGGCCTGGAGCGCGGATACGACGCTTCTCAATGTATCCTACGATCCGACACGCGAATTATATAAGGATTTCAACGCCGCATTTGCCGCCAAGTGGAAGAAGGATACCGGCGATAGCATCAATATCAAAGCTTCTCACGGTGGCTCTGGCGCGCAGGCGCGTTCGGTCATCGACGGCCTTAATGCCGACGTGGTGACGCTGGCGCTCGAAGGCGACATCGACGCCATCGCCAAGGCGACCAAGAAAATCCCCGCTGACTGGAAGACGAAATTTCCAAACAACAGCGTCCCCTATACTTCCACGATCGTTTTCCTGGTCCGCAAGGGCAACCCGAAGGGCATCAAGGACTGGTCTGATCTTGTGAAGGACGGCGTCCAGGTCATTACGCCCAATCCGAAGACCTCGGGCGGCGCACGCTGGAATGTGCTTGCGGCCTGGGCCTGGGCTCGGCAGGCGAACGGCGGCGACGACGCCAAGGCGCGGGAATACGTGACGCAGCTCTTCAAGCACGTGCCGGTGCTCGATACCGGCGCGCGCGGCGCCACGACGACCTTCGTGCAGCGTGGCCTCGGCGACGTGTTGCTCGCCTGGGAAAACGAAGCCTATCTCTCGCTTGAAGAGCTTGGCCCCGATCAGTTCGAAATTGTAACTCCCTCCGTCTCGATCCGCGCCGACCCGCCGGTTGCCGTCGTCGAGGGAAATGCCGACGCCAAAGGCACGCGCAAGGCGGCGGAGGCTTACCTCTCCTATCTCTACGCCGATGAGGGGCAGAAAATCGCGGCGAAGCACTTCTATCGCCCGATCAAGCCAGAAGCAGCTGATCCCAAGGATATTGCCCGCTTTCCCAACTTGAAGCTTGCGACGATCGACGATTTTGGCGGCTGGAAAGAAGCGCAGCCGAAATTCTTCGCCGACGGTGGTATATTCGACCAGATCTACAAGCCGGGAAAATAATACCTTATGCAGGCAGCATCCCGCAGGCGGTGGCGGTTCAGGCAGCCGAGTGTCATTCCGGGCTTCGGAATGGCGCTCGGCGTTACGCTGATATGGCTCACCTTCATCATCCTTATTCCGATTTCCGGGCTCGCCTGGAAATCGAGCGCTCTTGGCTGGGAGAAATTCTGGTCGATCGGACTTGACCCGCGGACGATCGCCGCGCTTCGCATGAGTTTCGGCGGGGCGCTGATTGCCGCCTTCGTCAACGCCGTGTTCGGGGTCATTTTGGCCTGGGTCCTGGTGCGATACCGTTTCCCGGGCAAACGCATCCTCGACGCTGTGGTCGACCTGCCGTTTGCGCTGCCGACCGCCGTCGCGGGCATTGCGCTGACCACGCTCTACGCCCCCAACGGCTGGATAGGCCAATATCTGACGCCGCTCGGCATCAAGATCGCATTCACGCCAGCAGGCGTCGTGGTCGCGCTGATCTTCATCGGCCTGCCTTTCGTGGTCAGAACGGTGCAGCCGGTGATGGAGGAGATCGACCGCGAGGTCGAGGAAGCGGCTGCCACACTCGGCGCCAATCGCTTCCAGACGATCACCCGCGTCCTGCTGCCGGGCCTCGCGCCGGCCGTGCTCACCGGCTTCGCGCTTGCCTTCGCGCGCGCCGTCGGCGAATACGGATCGGTAATCTTCATTGCCGGAAATCTTCCCTATGTATCTGAAATTGCACCGCTTCTCATCGTGATACGCCTTGAGGAATACAACTATTCCGCCGCAACCGCGATCGCGGCCTTGATGCTGATCATCGCCTTTGCCATGTTGCTGGTGATAAACCTCATCCAGACTTGGAGCAGGCGGAGGTACGGCTATGGCGTATGACGCGATCTCCCCGGCTCCGGCCAAGGTTCACTCGGTCATTACCGAAAGCAAGGTCGCCCGCTGGACGCTGGTGATCGTCTCGCTGGTTTTCCTGGCGCTCATGCTGCTGCTGCCACTGGCGGCCGTCTTCGTGGAGGCTTTCCGAAAGGGGCTCGGCACGTTCTTCGAAGCGCTGCAGGACCAGGAGACCTTTGCCGCGATCCGCCTGACACTGATCGTTGCCGGCATCAGCGTACCGCTCAATCTCGTATGCGGGGTCGCCGCCGCCTGGGCGATCGCCAAATTCGAGTTCAAGGGCAAAGCCTTCCTTACCACCCTGATCGACCTGCCGTTTTCCGTCTCGCCTGTCATCGCGGGTCTCGTCTTCGTGCTCCTCTTCGGATCCAACGGCGTGCTTGGCCCGTTCTTTGAAAGCCACGGCATCAAGATACTGTTCGCGGTGCCCGGACTGGTGCTCGCGACCATGTTCGTCACTTTCCCGTTCGTCGCCCGCGAACTGATCCCCCTGATGCAGGAGCAGGGAACGGCGGACGAGGAGGCAGCCTTGTCGCTCGGGGCGAGCGGATGGCAGACCTTCTGGCATGTCACGCTGCCGAATATCAAATGGGGGCTGCTCTATGGCGTGCTCCTCTGCAACGCCCGTGCGATGGGTGAATTCGGCGCAGTCTCGGTCGTCTCTGGCCATATTCGCGGCGAAACGACGACCATGCCGCTGCAGGTTGAGATTCTGTACAACGAGTATAATTTTGCAGGCGCCTTTGCGGTCGCGAGCCTGCTTGCGCTATTGGCTCTCGTCACGCTCGTACTGAAGACGGTGCTGGAAATGCGCTACAGCGAGGAAATCGCTGCCAGCCGGCGTCACTAAAGGAATTTTTGATGGAAGTTCGCGTACAGAATCTGCGCAAGGAATTCGGCCGCTTTCCGGCCTTGGACAATGTTTCCCTTGATATCCGCTCCGGTGAGCTGATCGCCCTGCTCGGGCCGTCGGGGTCCGGCAAGACAACCCTGCTGCGCCTCATCGCGGGGCTCGAGAGCCCTACCGATGGACTAATCTTCTTTGGCGACGAGGATGCGTCCAGGAAGACCGTGCAGCAGCGCAACATCGGCTTCGTTTTCCAGCACTATGCCCTGTTTCGCCACATGACGGTGCTCGACAACATCGCCTTCGGGCTGAAGGTACGCCCCGGTTCCCGCCGCCCACCGCGCGCGGAGATCCGCAAAAGAGCGTTGGAACTGCTTGAGCTTGTACAGCTTTCGGGTCTCGAAAAGCGCTATCCGGCGCAGTTGTCCGGCGGCCAGCGCCAGCGCGTGGCATTGGCACGCGCCATGGCCGTCGAGCCGAACGTGCTGTTACTCGACGAGCCCTTCGGGGCGCTCGACGCGCAAGTCCGCAAGGATCTGCGAAAGTGGCTGCGCGAGATCCACGACCGCACGGGCCACACCACGGTCTTCGTCACGCACGATCAGGAAGAGGCGCTCGAACTTGCCGACCGCATCGTCGTGCTGAGCCAAGGCAGGATCGAACAGGTGGGTACGCCCGACGAGATCTACGACGCGCCGAACTCGCCCTTCGTCTTCGGATTCATCGGCCAGTCGAACTGTCTCAACGTCCGCGTCGCCGACGGCGAAATCTGGTTCGACGATCGCCCGCTCGGCCTAACGGCGCGCGGCGAACCCGAGGGCCCGGCCAAGCTCTATTTCCGCCCGCACGACGTCGAACTGCGGGACGGCTGCGGCGGCTGTGTGGCCGGCCTCTTGGCAGCGAGCCGGCGCGTTGCCGGCACCCGCCATCTCGAGATCAATATCGGTGCGAACCACGATCACGTCGAGATCGAGCTGCCGCCCGACAAGGCGGGCGCCCTCGACCGCAATCGCATCGCGTTCCGGCCGACACGTTGGAAGTTGTTCCGCGAGGGATGATGCTTTAGCGCTGGACCGCAAGCGTCGGACGAGTTGCCACAGGGCTTGGCAAGCCGACCAACTTCCACGCTATTCCCCAAGCGTTTCCGGTCAGGGAAACGCTCTCTTGCTTGCTTTGGCCAGTTCCGGAGACGTTTGCCGGAACTGCTCTAATTCACATTAAGGTGCGCCTCGCGGGTGGCCGTCATGAACGCCATGCGGGCTTCCTCCGCGCTACGCCTGCCTGCGAGTGCTGCGCGGCAGAGCATGCGGGCGCTGACGTAGTTCGGTCCGCGCTGGTCCGGCCAAAGGTCGGCCAGACAACGCAAGGCTTCCGACGGTCCGTCAATTTTCCGCACGACGCCACGCATAAAAGCGATCTTCACAGGATCTTCCCAGTGCACGTGCTGCATCGCCTGATCCTCACCAGATGACGATAACCCAAGTAAACGCGCACGCAGCCGTGAAGTTCCGTCCCCCTGCTAAAAAATCTCAGCCGGCAACATTGATGACGACCCTGCCCCGAATGCGCCCCTCAAGCACCGCCTCGGCGGCAGCCTGGGCATCCGCCAGCGGCCGTTCTTGGGTGATCAGGTCAAGCTTGGTGATGTCGAGCAGCGCAGCGAGACGCTCCCAGGCTGCCGCGCGGTCGGCGATTGGCCGATAGACACTGTCGATGCCATAGAGCGTGATGCCTCGAAGGATGAACGGGGCGACGGTTGCCGGAAAGTCCATGCCCTGCGCCAGCCCGCAGGCAGCGACGGCGCCGCGATACTTCATGCCGGCGCAGACATTAACAAGCGTGTGGCTGCCGACGCTGTCGATCGCGCCCGCCCAGCGTTCCCGGGCGAGCGGCTTGCCGGGCAGGGAAAATTGCGCGCGGTCTATGACCTCGGCCGCACCGAGGGACTTCAAATATTCTGTTTCCGCAAGCTTGCCAGTAGAGGCAACCACCCTGAAGCCGAGGGTCGACAGAAGCGCCAACGCAAAACTGCCGACGCCGCCTGACGCGCCGGTGACAAGCAGCTCTCCACTTGCCGGCGTCAGCCCGTGACGCTCGAGCGCCATAATCGCGAGCATCGCGGTATAGCCCGCCGTGCCAATCGCCATCGTCTGGCGCATCGACAGGGCCTCGGGCCGCTTGATCAGCCACTCGCCTTTGACGCGGGCACGCTCCGCAAGGCCGCCCCAATGCACCTCGCCGACACCCCAGCCGTTGAGGATGACCTCGTCGCCGGCAGCAAATCCGGGATGGTTGCTCTCCTCAACAATCCCGGAGAAATCCACGCCGGGCACCATCGGGAAGCGCCGCACGACCGGGCTTCTGCCGGTGAACGCGAGCCCCTCCTTGTAGTTGATGGTCGAATAGGCAACGCGAACGGTAACATCGCCCTCGGGCAGATCTTTCTCATCCAGATCTGTCAGTGCGACGGTTTGAACATCGCCGATCTTATCGATCAACCACCCCTTGAACATCTCATTTCCCCATGTGTGCGAGCGCCCCCTTCAGATAGAGCGGCAGTGACCATCGGGCAATTGCAACGGGCGCTGTATGGCGCACCTCGTTCAGGGTTCATTCCGGCCCCGAGGCGCGCTGGAGGAACCGAAGCACGTGAATCGTGCGCGATGTACTTCAGCGGCCACGTGGAGTATGCTTGGGTGTGCTGCCCTCGGGTCTCTCGTCTAGTCTCAAACGCCTGAATGCCGATGGGTGCGAGGCTGTGCAGCAGGAGTGGGAAGCGAATTTCATTCAGAGTTCGAAGTGAAGCCGGATCTACGGCGTTTACTCGTGCCCACTCATGGAAATTCGGATTAGGTCTTATCAAGCCGCGAGGAGAGCGGACTTGCCAGCAATTCTCGCCGACAAGCATCAGATTTGTAGGGTGGGACGGGGCTGAGGACCAAATGGCCCTCAATGCCGCCGTACCAAACGGGGGAGGCTAACATGCATCCGAATACAAATGCAGCACTCGAAAAGGAAAACATACTGGTCGACCTTCTCGCTGCTACAGCAGCGGCGTTTGCGAAATCGACTGCTGAAAATTCAATGGAAGCTGACATCTTGAACGCATGGGCGGCGGATCTTCTGAGACACAAGGAAGTCAACGAAACATACCAAAAACTCAGCGACTCAGGTTTCGACAGCCAAGCTGACGAGGAACTGGAAATCCTGAAGGGGTTTCGCGCTACGCTAGCGGGTAAGAGCGGCTACATCGCCAAGTGCTGGAGCAACCATTTCGAGGACGACATAAATCTACTTGCGTCTCTCAAATAGACGAAGCCTTCGTTGGGCTCCCAGCTGCGTTACGATATCGCTATGTTCGGCACTAGTCTGATTGGAAAGATCAGGCTTGAAAGTGGTGCGGCCGTGCGCGCGACATGGCTAAGCCCGTATTGGCTTCGCGATTTTGTGCCCTGCTGAGCCAAGCAGCAAAGCGAAATCATCATGTCGAAAAAGGAACATATCGAGGTTATTCGCGAATTCACCGACTACATCGTCAATTTCGTTGAACAGCCGCGGCCCGAAATGGGAAACATGCCAGTCTGTCCGTTTGCGCGAAAAGCTCGGCTGGACAGCAGTATGAGAATAGAGGTGATGGAATTGACTTCGGGTGCCATCACCCCTCACCTGACTTCGTTGGCGCGGGAGTCGAGCCTCGACTTGATAATCTGCGTTCACCCCGAAAAGAACGGACTGTCTTACGGCGAGGTCTATCGACTAGCCGGCGAGTTGAACGAGTTGCTACCCGCCCTCAACATCTTGGCGCTTGCCGGACATCCCGATGACCCATTCAACATCGACGGTCTGTATACCCGGAGGGAGCCCTATCCGAATATTCAACTCCTACGTCGGGATGTTGGAGAGCGGGCTTACCGGAGCCTCGAAAGCTCTGGATACTACGACCGTTGGACTGAGGAAAACTTTCGTGATCTCATCCCAATGATGTCGAAATGTCCGGTGCTCCCCCCAAAGGCTTGTTGACGGCTACCCCACTCACAGGCGCGTTGGCTATCGGCGCAACGCCTAGTTCGGTCACTCAGGTATTCCAGCGCGACGCATCCTCGCGACCCACCGGTCAAGCAGATCCTTTGTCTTATATGGAGATCGCGCCTGGAGTTCTGAAATGGATACGCTCGGATTTAATACCAGCATCTGTTGCACGACCTTTTGCGCGTCGTCGGGCCTCCCGATCTTTGGGTCGGCGTAGGATGCCGCCAAGGAGGGCAAGACCCAAAGCTCGTCCTCATTCGGATCCGGACCAATCGTCTGTTCAAGGGTCTCGATGGCCTTATCAGGCATATCGGCCTCGGCATAGGCCCATCCAAGAAATTCCAGATACCATGGCGCATGGAAGGGATTGAGACGGATTGCCTCTTGTATCTGATTGACCGCTTGGCCCGCTTGCCCAGTGTAGATTAAGAGATTGGCCATTTCAGCGAGGAGTTCAGCGTCGTTCGGATTCAAATCGCGGGCACGCTGATAGCTGGCGAGCGCTTTGTCGTGCTGGCGGCTGAACAAACAAGCCCACCCAAGTGCCCATTGATTATGGTAGTCATTTCCATCAAGGCGCACTGCCGTTTCGGCCATATCCAGCGCGAGCTTAAGGGTTTTATCAGAGTCATCCGTCCACTCGAAATCGTAGTCGGATGAATAGGACCAGGCGAGGCCTGCATAGGCTCGGGCATAGTTCGGATCGACGGTTCTTGCTTTCTCAAAAAAATCCCGCGCCGCGAGGTTGTCCTCGCGTGTAAACTTGTACCATTCCTGCCAGCCTCGCATGAGGTAATCGTATGCAGTGAAGCTGTTCGGGTCCTTCGTTGAGAGGCGAGCCAACTCGGCATCGGCGAGTTTACCATTCGTCCCCATCAGCGTTCCGGCGATGTTCCGCGTGATCTCGTCGCGAATATCAAAAATATTGCTCACATGCCTGTCGTACCGGTCCGCCCAAATCTGGCTCCCCGTGCCCGCATCAACCAGTTGCGCCGTTACACGGACGTTTTGATCGGCGTGTTGGATGGTGCCCTCAACGACATAGTGGACATGAAGCTCTCTTCCCACTTGGCGAATATCTACCGGCTTGTCCTTGTAGCCCAATGTCGAGTTGCGAGCCATGACCAAAAGATCTGGAAACTTGGCCAACGCCGTCGTCAACTCTTCGGTAATTCCGTCGGCAAGGTACTGCTGATCGCCTGTCGCACTTAGGTCGCTAAAGGGAAGTATAGCTATGGCCGGACGTTCCGGCATAGAAAGTCTACCGAAATGGCTGAAGAAAGCAGTGCGCATCGCGGGCGGAGCAGCAACATAACTGGCCGCTGCTATCAACGATAAAACCAAAACGGCCAAGCCAGCATGGAAAGCGAGGCGCCGGCGGCCTCTCGTGCGCGAAAACAGCTTTCTAAACCAAGGCAATGGTCCTTCGAGGATCCGATAGACCCGGACCGGTTCCTCGATGTTCTTCAAATGGATATCGCCGATATCCTGAAATGACATCTCCACAATTTTTCGAACCTGCTCGTATACGGTCTGGGAAATGCAAACTCCTCCCGGCTCGGCCAACTGTTCTAATCGAGCAGCGACATTCACGCCTGTTCCATAGACGTCGCTGTCTTCGGCGATGACATCTCCCAAGTTGACACCGATGCGGAACTGCATGCGCCTTTCTTTGGAGACCGACGTGTTGCGATCGGCAATCTCATGCTGAATCTCGACAGCACAGCGAATTGCCTCAACGATACTTGGAAATTCGGCGACGACGCTGTCGCCAGCCTTGCTGAAGACACGGCCGCGATGTGCGGCGATTGCAGACTCCAGGACACTGCAATACGAACGCAACGTCTCCGTGGAGACCTCGTCGTTGAGCTCCGTAAGGTGACTGTACCCAGCCACATCCGCAGCGAGAATCGCAGCAAGTCGACGTTCCATGGTAAAGCAACCCCAAGTGGGCAACACAAAACTGAAACGACCTCAGGATCGTAACTGAGCGGACCGTCCGAGGCCAGATAAATAATGAGCGCCCATGGCCGGCCAACACTGCGGCAATTCCTGGCTTCAGCTGAGCCCGACGCATTGCAATAGTGGGGCGAGCAACGACGTTACGCCCTGATTGCAGGGCACATTTCAATCCGCAACTTCTATCAATAAGAATATATTCGACTATAGAGCCAAAAGCGCGAAATCCTCTTCAAAAGGAAATGAGCTTTGTGATTTGCGCGATCGACATTCTGCGTAGTTCTTCATCTTCTAAGGATCATCGATGAACGAGCTATTTTCCCTCCGAAAAACTTTCGACAGAACTCCGCGGCCTTCTTCCGATCGAAATCCTTGCAGGAAAAAATATTGACATAAACCTTTCCCAGCAGATCAAGGGCGTGAACCGTAATGCTGCTGGTCATGATGAATTGAACGGCAGATGTACCCTTTAGATGAGGTTCCGTCTGCCTCTTCGCCACTGGCACCTTATAGTCATCCCACCACGTCAGCTTACTTCTTTGCATTCCTATCAGTTCGCAAAGCTCCTGAAAGAATCTTTTAAGTACAGCGCGCTTGAACATTGCAGGATTGCAATCGTGGAGATCGATAATTAACTCCTTTCCATAGTTCTTTCCTTCTTCTTTCATTGCCAGCCCCCCCAAAATCTCCCGCGCCAACGAATATAGCGACCTCGATACCGAGATAGACGACGATATCGCGCGACGTGTTTCGTCCCGTCGCCTTACCGCTTCCGACGTTCCCATACGAAGATTGTTCTTCCTGAAGCCGGAGTCCAAGTACGCAACAGTTACATTCTCGCTCGTTTACTAAGATAAGACGACTGAGGCCGAGATCGAACGGGCTTCGAAGACAGCCGGCGCCGATGCTTCCATTGTGGATCTTGCAGACCGCGTCGTAGTGGGTATTGTCGCCGACCGAACGGCGCAACCGGCGAAGTGACGCCGATGTTGCAGCCTACCCGCTATTATGCGCTCCGCAGCTATCGGGTTATGATGAACGTAAGCGGGAGAGCCGGCAATGGCGGAGACGGGACACGGGCGGTGGGATTTCTGGATCGACCGTGGCGGCACCTTCACCGACATCGTCGCACGCGATCCTGAAGGGCGGTTGCACGCCCGAAAAGTGCTGTCGGAAAATTCCTCGGCCTATCGCGATGCCGCGGTCCATGGCATCCGGCTACATCTTGGGCTGGTCGCCGGCGAGGCGATCCCGGAAGGGATCGTCGGCGAGGTGCGCATGGGCACGACGGTTGCGACCAACGCGCTTTTGGAGCGAAAGGGCGAACGGCTGGCGCTGGTGACGACGGAAGGTTTTCGCGATGCGCTGCGCATCGGCTACCAGGAGCGCAAGAAAATCTTCGCGACCGAGATCATCAAGCCCGAGGCGCTTTACGACGAAGTCGTCGAAATCCACGAGCGCGTCCTTGCCGATGGCACGACCGAACGGCCGCTCGACCCGAGCGCCGCACGCAATGCGTTGAGAGCCCTCCACGAGGCCGGCTACCGCGCGGTAGCGATCGTCCTCATGCATGCCTACAAATATCCGCAGCATGAGGCGACGCTTGCCCGCCTGGCGCGCGAGATCGGTTTCGATCAGGTTTCCGTCAGCCATGAGGTGTCGCCGCTGGTCAAGCTGGTCGGCCGGGGCGACACGACGGTGGTGGACGCATATCTGTCACCGGTGCTCGGACGCTACGTCCGCCAGGTCTCCGACGAACTGGACGTCGCGCGGACGGGCGCGCGCGTGATGTTCATGATGTCTTCCGGCGGGCTCACCGCCGCCGATATGTTCCAGGGCAAGGACGCAATCCTTTCCGGCCCCGCCGGTGGCGTAGTCGGGCTTGCCAAGAGTGGCGAGCAGGCCGGATTTTCCCATGTCATCGGCTTCGACATGGGCGGCACGTCCACCGACGTCGCGCATTTCGACGGCGAATACGAGCGCGCCTTCGAAACGGAAGTGGCGGGCGTGCGTGTGCGCGCGCCGATGATGCTGATCCATACGGTCGCCGCCGGCGGCGGCTCGATCCTGCATTTCGACGGCGATCGCTTCCGCGTTGGACCGGATTCGGCCGGCGCCAATCCCGGCCCCGCCTGTTACCGCAACGGCGGGCCGCTCGCCGTCACCGACGCCAACGTCATGACCGGCAAGCTGCTGCCGGACTATTTCCCGGCTATATTCGGGCCGGGCCAGGATCAGCCGCTCGACATCGACGCCGTCCAGCAAGGATTTGCGACGCTTGCGGACCGGATCGGCGACGGCCGCAGCGCCGAGGACGTGGCGGACGGTTTCATCCGCATTGCAGTCGCCAACATGGTCGAGGCGATCAAGAAGATTTCCGTGCAGCGCGGCTACGACGTCACCCGCTATGCCCTGAATTGCTTTGGCGGTGCGGGCGGGCAGCACGCCTGCCTGGTGGCCGACGCGCTCGGCATGAAGAGCATTCTGCTCCATCCGATGTCCGGCCTGCTCTCCGCCTACGGCATGGGTCTCGCCGACATCCGCGCCACGCGGCAGAGGGCGCTCGGCGTGACGCTCAATGCCGAGGCTCCCTCGGCAATTGAGGCGATGGCACGCGAGCTTCAGGTAGAATGCCTTTCGGAACTCGCGGCTCAGGGTGTGGCGGCGAGCGACGCGCAAACGATCGTGCGCGCCCATATCCGCTATACCGGCACGGACACAGTGATCGCGGTTGAAGCTTCCTTCCCCGGACCCGACGACACCTTCCGCCTACGTCAGGAATTCGAGCGCCTGCACAAACGCCGTTTCGGCTTCGTTGCCGAGGATAAACCGCTTTTCGTGGAGGCGGTGGAAGTGGAGGCGATCGGCGGCGCCGCGGCCGAAATGAAGGCGGAGAGCGAGGAGAGTGCTTCGGGAGAAGCAACTGCTGCCCGCCGCACGCGCTTCTATTCGCAAGGCGAGGCCCATGATGCCGCCGTGGTGCGGCGCGAAGGCCTGCGGGCCGGCCAGACCGTCACCGGCCCGGCCATCGTCATCGAACCCAACCAAACGATCGTGGTGGAGGACGGCTGGCAGGCGCGGCTGACAGCAAAGGATCATATCGTCATAACCCGTATCAAGGCGCTGCCGGAGCGTACCGCGATCGGCACCAAGGCCGATCCCGTGATGCTTGAAATCTTCAACAACCTCTTCATGTCGATCGCCGAACAGATGGGCGTGACGCTCCAGAACACCGCCTATTCGGTCAACATCAAGGAGCGGCTCGATTTCTCCTGCGCGGTCTTCGACGCCGGCGGCAATCTCGTCGCCAACGCGCCGCATATGCCGGTGCATCTCGGCTCCATGGACGCTTCGGTAGCGACCGCGATCCGCGAGAACGCGAAGATCCATCCCGGCGACTTCTTCCTCATCAACGCGCCCTACAATGGCGGCACGCACCTGCCGGACCTGACCGTCTGCACGCCGGTTTTCGACGATGAGGGTCGCTCCATCCGCTTTTGGGTTGCAAGCCGCGGACACCACGCCGACATCGGCGGCATTTCGCCGGGCTCGATGTCGCCGCTTGCCACCCATATCGAGGAGGAAGGCGTCTATATCGACAATTTCAAACTGATCGACCGCGGCCGTTTCCGCGAAGAGGCGCTGGCGGAGCTTTTGACCGGCGCCCGCTACCCGGTGCGCAATCTCGCGCAGAACGTCAACGATCTGAAGGCACAGGTCGCCGCCAACGAGAAGGGCGTCGCCGAACTGAAAAAGATGATCGCCCATTTCGGCGAGGACGTCGTCGATGCCTATATGGACCACGTTCAGGACAACGCCGCCGAGAGCGTGCGCCGCGTCCTCGATCGACTGCAGGACGGCGAATTCTCCTACGAGATGGACCAGGGTTGCCGGATCGTTGTGAAGGTGTCCGTCGACAGAGAGAAGCGCGAAGCGACCGTCGATTTCACCGGCACCTCGCCGCAGCGCGCCGACAACTTCAATGCGCCAGCTCCGGTCACGCGCGCCGCCGTGCTCTACGTCTTCCGCGTTCTTGTCGAAGCCGACATACCGATGAACGCCGGCTGCCTGCGCCCTATCCGGATCATCATCCCGAAAGGCACGATGCTAACGCCGGAATATCCCGCCGCCGTCGTCGCCGGCAACGTCGAGGTGAGCCAGGCGGTCACCAACTGCCTGTTCGGCGCCGTCCGCGCCATGGCAGCCGCGCAAGGCACGATGAACAACCTCACCTTCGGCAACGACCAGTATCAATACTACGAGACGATCTGCTCCGGCGCGCCGGCCGGCCCCGGCTTCAGCGGCGCTGACGCTGTTCACACCCACATGACGAATTCACGTCTGACGGATCCGGAAATTCTGGAGACGCGTTTCCCCGTCGTGCTCGAGGATTTCCATATCCGCGAAAATTCGGGCGGCCGTGGCAAATGGTCGTCCGGCAACGGAACGCAGCGCACCATCCGTACCCGCGAGAGGCTGGAATTCGCGATCCTTTCCGGCCATCGCCGCGTGGCGCCCTTCGGGCTCGACGGCGGCGGGGCTGGAGAGGTTGGCCGTAACCTCGTGCGCCGCAACGACGGCAGCGTCGAGACCCTGCCGGGGAGCGCCCATACCGTGCTCGACGCCGGCGAAGCATTTACCGTCGTCACGCCCACGGGCGGCGGCTTCGGGCGACCCTGACTATCAGGTATTTAGGTGGCGCCTTGCCGTATAAACAACCAACGCTTGCGCTTGCCCCGCACTGTCGCAATACGGCTTCGATCGACCTTGACAAAGGGAATATGCCTGTATTTTATCCATGCTTGCAGATTGGGCAACGGTCCTCTGCGCACACACGACTTTCGATAGTCGCTGGGCAGTTTCGCCCCATGACGCTCCATCTTCGATGGGTCCCGCGTCGTGGGGTTTTTATTTGGCTGGGTCATGAAAAACGCGCTGAAGATCGGCATCCTTTATTCGACCACGGGACCTTACGGGTCCATGGGCAGAGATGCCCGCGCCGGCGCCGAATTCGCCATTCGCGAATTTTCCGACTTGCATGACGAAATCATCGAGCCTTTTTTCTTCGATCCGCACGCAGATCTCGGGGCCTATCTCGAAGGTGCCCGTCAGTTGCTGCGAGACCATGGCTGCCGCCATATCGTCGGCACGATCACCTCCGCGGCGCGCAAGGAGGTCATTCCGCTCGTCGAAAAGCATGACGGCCTCCTATGGTACATGTGTCCCTATGAAGGGTTCGAGGCCAACGAGAACGTTATCTATGTCGGCGGCTGCCCAAGCCAGCATCTGCTGCCGCTCTTCGAGCACCTGATCCCTCGCCACGGCGCACGCCCCTATCTGGTCGGAGCGAACTACGTCTGGGGTTGGGAGATGAACCGCTTGGCGCGCGAACTCATCGCCAACGCCGGTGGCGAGGTTCTCGGCGAGCGCTATCTGCCGCTGGAGGAAACCGCCGTCGAACGCATCGTCGCAGATATCGCGCAGCGCCGGCCGAGCTTCATTCTCAACAATCTCATCGGACCGTCGAGCTACGCCTTCCTTGCCGCCATCAAGGCGCTCGGCGATCGCGACCCGGCTTTCCGGCCGGGTAACTGCCCGGTCGTCAGCTGCGACCTGATGGAATGCGAACTCGGCGACATCGCCGAAGGTGCGGGCGCCGGCCAGCTCTGCGCAGCTTCCTATTTCGACAGCCTCGACACCGCCGACAATCTTGCCTTCAAGGAAAGGGTCGCAGCGGTCTACGGGTCGAACCGGCGCATATCGAGCGTCTTTGCGAGCGCCTACAGCGCGGTCCGTCTTTGCGTCGAGGCCATACTTTCAGCCGGCAGCGACGAACCGCAGACCGTCCGACGGAAGCTGTACTCCACCGCCTGGCAGACGCCGCTGGGGCCGCTCACGGTCGACCCGGAAACAAATCACGCGGCGCTGCCGTTTCATCTCGGCAGAATCAATGGCGACAACGGGTTCGACGTCATCGCGTCGCGACCGGCGATACCGGCCGATCCCTATCTGACCGGACGCTCGGTCCGGTCGGTTCCAAAATTCAGGGTGGTGTCATGAGAGAGACACCGAATTTCACCGGCTGGCGCGCGACGATCCTCCATCGCGAGGACGGCAACACAGAACGTCTCGTGAGGCAGCTGAAGCTCCTCGGAATGCAGCCGTCGCAGCGCTGGGAGCCGATGGGCGCGCACCAGCTGCCGGACATCGTCATCGTCGACGCCGACCAGGGCTGGGATGGCCTATTGCCGTGGACAAGCGCCAGCCCGCCGCTTCCGGTAGTGGCGCTGTTGAGTTCCGAAGCGCCGGGCCGCGTCGCCTGGGCGTTGGAACGTGGCGCAGGCGCAATGATTGCCAAGCCGATCACAGCTTCTGCCGTCTATCCGGCGCTGGTAATGGCGGTGTCGATCCACGAGGAGCGCAAGGCCGTGCGCGAACGGATGGAGCATCTGGAGGAGCGGGTGCGCCTGAGGCCGCTGGTTCATGCCGCCGTCCAGAAGATCATGGCGGAGCGGCGCGTCGGCGAGAGCGAGGCCTATACGATCCTGCGCGCCTCGGCCATGCGCCGCCGCCTGTCCATGGAACAGCTTTCCGCCTTCATCATAGGCGGTGCCGAACCCTTGCCGGAGGCCGGCTGATGCGCGTACTCAAAGCCATGCTGCGCCAGCCCGCGGCGCTGATCGGCCTGGTGATCGTCATTCTCGTCGTGACGATGGCAATTGCGGCACCGCTGATCGCACCCTTTAGCCCGGAAGAGCAGATGTTCGACGGCCTGTCGCTGGAAGGCGCGCCGCTGCCGCCCGGCGGGGCATTTCTGCTGGGCACGGATACGCTTGGGCGCGACCTCTTCTCGCGGCTCCTGTTCGGCGCTCGCACCTCGCTCGTCATCGGCCTTGTCGCCAACGGCGTGGCGGTCGGCATCGGTCTCCTCGTCGGGATTGTCGCCGGCTATGTGCGCGGTTTTGTCAGCAGCGTGCTGATGCGCTTCACCGACCTGATGATGGCCTTCCCTGCCCTGCTTTTGGCAATCGTGCTCGCCGCCCTCCTGAAGCCCAGCCTCTGGATCGTCGCGCTGGTCATCGCCCTGGTGAACTGGGTACAGGTCGCCCGCATCGTCTATACCGAGACGCGCGGCCTTGCCGAACGCGACTTCATCGTCGCCGAGCGCTCACTCGGGGCCGGGCACGCGCGCATTCTCTTCCTCCACATTCTGCCACACCTCATGCCGACGGCGATCGTCTGGGGGACGCTGGGGATCGCAACGACTGTGCTGCTCGAAGCGACGCTCTCCTTCCTCGGCATCGGCGTTCAGCCGCCGCAACCGTCCTGGGGCAACATCATTTTCGAGAGCCAGAGCTACTTCCAGAACGCCCCCTGGCTGGTGTTCATCCCGGGCGCGATCATTCTGGTGACCGCGCTGTCCTTCAATCTCGTCGGCGATGCGTTGCGCGACATCCTCGATCCTACGCAACGCGGGAGAGGTTGAATGGCGTTCCTGATGCTCCGCCGGCTGGTGCAAGCCGTTCTTATTCTCCTTGGTGTCGCCGCCATCACCTTCCTGCTGCTCTATGCGCTGCCCGCCGACCCGGCCGTTCTCATCGCCGGGCGCAGCGCGACGCCGCAGACGGTGGCCGCCATCCGCCATGAACTCGGTCTCGACCAGCCGCTCCTCGTCCAGTTCGTCCATTATCTCGGCGGCCTCATCAACGGCGACCTTGGCCGTTCCTACACACAGAAGACCGCGGTGCTGCCGCTGATCCTCGCGCGCCTACCAGCCACGCTGATCCTGATGGCGGCCGGCATCGTCGTCGAAGTGACACTCGGCCTAACCTTCGGCGTCATCGCCGCCGTCAAGCGCGGCGGCTTCGTCGATCGCGCGGTGATGATGCTGTCTTTCGTCGGCGTGTCGTCGCCGCAGTTCGTCGTCGCGCTGCTTCTGCTCTATGTCTTCGCCGCCACGCTTGGCTGGTTCCCGATGTCGGGCTTCGGCACGGTCAACCATGTCGTGCTTCCGGCGCTGACCCTCGGCATTCTCGGGGCCGGCTGGTACGCGCGAATGGTTCGCTCCGCGATGATCGACGTTCTAAACCAGGATTATGTCCGTACCGCGCGTGCCAAGGGCCTGTCGTCGATGCGCATTCTTTTCCGGCACGCGTTGCCCAACGCCATTTTGCCGATCATCGCAATGATCGGCATCGATATCGGCCAGTTCATGAGCGGCGTGGTCGTGGTCGAGGCGGTTTACGGTTGGCCGGGCATCGGCCAGCTCGCCTGGCAGGCGATCCAGCAGGTCGACGTACCGATCATCATGGGCGTGACGCTGGTTTCGGCTCTGGCGATCGTGCTTGGCAACCTGCTTGCCGACGTCGTCGCTCCCTTCATCGATCCGCGCATCCGCGCGCAATAACCGAGCAAAAAACCAACAGAGGAGTTCGTTGATGAAAAAGACTTTCCTGCGGCAGGCGGCATTGGCCGCAATGCTCGCCACCACCGCGCTGGCGCCGGCCGTCTCGGCCCATGCCGAAGCCGCCGCCAAGGGCGGCAACATCATCGTCACCTTCAAGGACGACATCGCGACCCTCGACCCAGCCATCGGCTACGACTGGCAGAACTGGTCGATGATCAATGCGATGTTTTCCCGCCTGGTCGACTACACGCCCGGCACCACGGAACTGAAGCCTTCGCTCGCCGAAAGCTTCGAAGTCACTTCGGACGGCAAGACCTACACGTTCAAGCTCCACAAGGGCGTCAAGTTCACCAACGGCCGCGAAGTCACCGCCGCCGATGTCAAGTATTCGATCGAGCGCGCCGTAAATCCGAAGACCCAGGGGCCCGGCGCCGGCTTCTTCCATTCGATCGTCGGCGCTGACGCCATGACGGCCGGCAAGGCCGAGACCATGGAAGGCATCGTCGTCGTGGACGATCACACGGTCCAGTTCAATCTCGTCCAGCCCGACGCGACCTTCCTCAACGTGCTGGCGCTCAACTTCTCCTCCGTCGTGCCGAAGGAAGCAGTGGAAGCCGTGGGCGGGGATTTCGGCAAGCATCCTGTCGGTTCGGGCGCCTTCATCTTGAAGGACTGGACGGTTGGCCAGAGCCTGACCTTCGAACGCAACCCGGACCACTTCATCAAGGAGCGTCCGTTGATCGACGGCTACAAGGTCGAAATCGGCCAGGAGCCGCTGGTGGCATTGCTGCGCCTGCAGAAGGGCGAAGTCGACATCGCCGGCGACGGCATTCCGCCCGCGAAATTCCTGGAGATGAAGAAGTCGCCTGACTTTGCCGGCATGATCGTCGATCGTCAGCAGATGCAGACGGGTTATGTGACGCTCAATACGCAGATCAAGCCATTCGACGACGCGCGCGTCCGTCAGGCCGTCAATATGGCGATCAACAAGGATCGCGTCGTCCGCATCATCAATGGCCGTGCCGAACCCGCGAACCAGGTCCTGCCGCCGTTGATGCCGGGTTATGACAAGGACTACAAGGGCTACGCTTTCGATCCGGCGAAGGCCAAGAAGCTGCTCGCCGAGGCCGGTCTCAAGGACGGCTTTACGACGACGCTTTACACCTCCAATACCGATCCGCAGCCGCGCATAGCCCAGGCTATCCAGCAGGATCTGGCCGCCATCGGCGTGAAGGCGGAGATCAAGGCTCTCGCCAACCCGAACGTGATCGCCGCCGGCGGCACCAAGGGCGAGGCAGCTATGATCTGGTCGGGCGGCATGGGCTGGATCGCCGACTTCCCGGATCCTTCCGACTTCTACGGACCGATCCTTGCCTGCGGCAGCGCCGTGCCCGGCGGCTGGAACTGGTCGTGGTACTGCAATCCGGACATGGAAAAGCGCGCTCAGGCCGCCGACGCCATGCCGTTGCCGGCCAAGGAGAAGGAGCGCCTTGAGACGTGGAGCAAGATCTTCACTGAAATCCAGGAAAAGGATGCGCCGTGGATCCCGGTCTTCAATGAGCGCCGCGTCGTCGCCAAGTCGAAGCGCATGGGCGGTCCGGACGAGATCTACATCGATCCGACCCGCGTCATCGACTACGAAGCGATCTCCGTAAAGCCGTAAGCGGCCATTGGCCACCCCTCCCCGGTGAGATGCCGGGGAGGTCCAGTTTTCAAAGACTTCGGAGACAGTCAATGTGCATCGTTTGCGCCCACACTATCCACCGCGCCCAGCATAATTTCGGCTGGAACCGCGACTTCGAGCCGGCGGTGATCGCCAAGCCGGGTGAGACCATTCATTTCGAATGCCTCGACTCCTCCGGCGGCCAGCTCGGTAGGGATGCGACGCTGCAAACGCTTGCCAGTCTCGATTTCGGGAAGATCAATCCGGTCTCGGGTCCGGTCTATGTCGAGGGCGCTGAGCCGGGCGATGCGCTCAAAGTGACACTGCGCCGCTTCATCCCCTCGGGCCACGGCTGGACCGCCAACATTCCGGGCTTCGGCCTGCTCGCCGATCAATTCCAGGACCCGGCCCTGCACGTCTGGTCATACGACGCCAACAGCATGACGCCCGCGCTCTACGGTCCCGGCGGCCGGGTGCCGCTGAAGCCCTTTGCCGGCACCATCGGCAACGCGCCCGCCGAGCCCGGACTGCACTCCGTCGTGCCGCCGCGCCAGGTGGGCGGCAACATGGATATCCGCGACCTCAGCGCCGGGGTGACGCTCTACCTGCCGGTGGAAGTCGAGGGCGCATTGTTTTCGATCGGCGATACCCATGCGGCTCAGGGCGACGGCGAAGTCTGCGGCACGGCGATCGAAAGCCAGATGGAGGTCGAGGCGACGCTCGAGCTTGTCAAGGACGCACGCCTTAAGAGCCCGCGCTTTACGACCACCGAACCGATCACCCGTCACCTCGATGGCGCCGGCTACGAAGTCACGACCGGAATCGGCCCGGATCTGATGACCGGCGCACGCGAGGCCGTGATGCGCATGGTCGACCTGCTTGTCGCCGAGCACGGCCTCAATCCGGTTGACGCCTATATGCTCTGCTCGGTTTGCGGCGATCTGAAAGTGAGCGAAATCGTCGACATGCCAAACTGGGTTGTCTCCTTCTATTTCCCGAGGATCGTGTTCGCGTGACGCAGGCCTCAAATGCTGCCGCGCCGGTACTTTCGGTGCGAAACCTTTGCGTTGATGCCCGAACGCCGGAAGGCCCTCGGCGTGTGCTCGATGACATCGGCTTCGATCTTGCCCTCGGAGAGACGCTCTGCATCGCGGGGGAATCCGGCTCGGGTAAATCCGTATCCTCGCTGTCGATCATGGGGCTTCTGCCGAAGGCATCGCTTCGGGTGGCGTCGGGCAGCATCCTTCTCGACGATCGGGATCTCACCAAGCTCTCCGACCGGGCAATGCGGCGGGTTCGCGGTGGCGATGTCGCGATGGTCTTCCAGGAGCCGATGACGTCGCTTAATCCGGTAATTTCGGTGGGCGACCAGCTCATGGAAGCGATCCGCGAGCATCAAGGCAGTGAAGGCAACTCAGCGGAGACGGTTGCGCGCCAGATGTTGGAGGCCGTCCACATCACCGACCCCGGCCGGCGTCTCACCCAATATCCGCACGAACTGTCGGGCGGCATGCGCCAACGCGTGATGATCGCCATGGCGCTCTCCTGCCGGCCGAAAGTGCTGATCGCCGACGAGCCGACGACAGCGCTCGACGTCACCGTCCAGGCGCAAATCCTGAAGCTGATGCGCGAGCTTAAGAGCGAATTCGGCGCATCGATCATCCTCATTACTCACGACATGGGCGTGGTCGCCGAAATGGCGGACCGTGTCGTCATCATGCAGAATGGCAGGATCGTTGAGGCGGGCGACTCGCTGCAAGTGTTCGGGCAACCGAAAGAAGCCTATACGCGCCAGCTTCTTGCAGCCGTCCCCCGGCTCGGCGCGCACGTAGGCACGGATGGGCCGCCGCGGGTGACTGCCGCCGGGCCCGAGGCTCGGCCGGAGAATCCGGCGCCGGTCCTCAAGGTCCGCGATCTTCACGTCACCTATGGCAGCGCCAGCGGATTGTTCTGGAAACGCAAGCACCCGGCAGCGACTGTGGCCGGCGTTTCCTTCGACATCCTGCC
This sequence comes from Rhizobium sp. RAF56, assembly GCF_052113965.1. Lineage (NCBI taxonomy): Bacteria > Pseudomonadati > Pseudomonadota > Alphaproteobacteria > Hyphomicrobiales > Rhizobiaceae > Rhizobium > Rhizobium sp. RAF56. Next base: position 89,493 of record NZ_JBFRDU010000015.1, on the reverse strand, counting down.
AGGCCAGACACTCGGCCTCGTCGGCGAAAGCGGTTCCGGCAAATCGACCACAGGCAAGGCCGTGCTCGGGCTTATTCCCTCCGCCGGCAAGGTGGAGATCGACGGGCGTGATATCGTGGGCCTCGGCCACCGGGCCATGCAGCCGGTGCGGCGTTCGGCACAAATGATCTTCCAAGATCCCTATGCGTCGCTTGATCCGCGCATGGTTGTGGGTAGCGCCATCGCCGAACCCATGGTCATCCACGGGATCGGCACCCGTTCCGAACGGCAGGACCGTGTCGCGGAACTCCTGCGCCGCGTCGGACTGACGCCGGACGCGGCCACCCGCTATCCGCATGAATTCTCAGGCGGCCAGCGCCAGCGCATCTGCATCGCCCGTGCGCTGGCGCTGGAACCCAAGCTGATCGTCGCCGACGAGAGCGTTGCGGCACTCGACGTGTCCGTGCGAGCACGCGTGCTCGACCTCCTCCTTGAGCTGCAGGAGACGATGGGTCTTGCCTACCTTTTCATTTCCCATGACATGGCGGTCATCGAACGCATGTCGCATCATGTTGCGGTCATGCGCGGCGGTCGGATCGTCGAATCCGGCACTCGCCGCGAGGTGTTCGAAAAGCCGAGAGACGCCTATACGCAAGCCCTGATGGCGGCCGTACCGATCCCGGATCCGAAAATCCATCGCATGGCGAGGCAGGGACGCCCGCTCTCGGCCTGAGCCCACGTGTCAGCAGCCGTCGGCCGAATAGGCCGGATGCGCCTCGCACCACTCCGAAGCGCTCGGCAAGTGGTTCAACAGGGCGGCCGAAGCCGTTTGCATTTCGCCAGCGGGCACGGGCGCATTGGAACGAACGCCAACGCCGAGGCAAATCAACAGGGTAAGGGCGGCGATCACCAGCATGTTGTCAGCCGACGAGACCTTGTAGCTGCTGACGTGTTCGAAATAGTCACGCTCACCCTCGCCGGCTGTCTGCTGCGATTCCGGAATATGTTTATGCTGCTGGTCGAAGCAGTCGCTATGACCCATGGCTCTATCTCCTCATCCACGGTCAAATATGCGCAGTTGATAGCGGCCGCGTCTTCGACGACGCGCCAATGTGTCAATAACACTTTGAATTGCTGTATAATTCTCTCCGTGGAGAACTATGCAGCAGCCGCTCCAGTGCAGTTCGCCCGCGGTTGCCTTCGTTTCGAGGACATCACACCCTTGGAAGACGCCTCGCACCCCGATGTGTGTTCGGGCCCCTCGAATTTTAAGGGCGGTTCTTCAAACGCACTGTTCGCGGATCAAAAACAATGCTCCTGGCAAGTAACGCTCCGCTACAGCCAGGATGCCGAGGTCTTCGGCAGACGTCCCTCCGGGTCGATGACGTCAAGATGAGGCGCGTCGGGCGCATTCCGCCGCCAGAGGGCGACACAGCTGCCGCCCGGCGACATGAAGGAGGGATAGATGACGCCGTCGAACCCCTGCGCCAGCAACGTCTCACGGAGCCGATGGGTCTCAGGCAGCTCCCCCTCATCGAGAGCCAGCCGCCATTCGCAGCGGTGGATATTCGCGCTGACGCGGAGTTCATCGAGGACGGCCGGATCGGTGGTGTCCGCAAGCGAGGCACCCCGTAGAACCAGACCCACGATCAACGCCGGATGCTGGACGAAGCCCTGATTATATTCAGCCCACGCGGTCGAAAGCTCGCGCGCCGCGTAGATGGTCGGTGTACCGACCGGGTTCCAGCGGCCCCCGAACCGCGCAGCTCCCTCCCCCGAAAGCGGCGCATGCGCCCAGCGCGGAACAAAGGCCCGCCAAAGGTGGATTTCACCGCCGTTCGATTCAGGCATAGACGCCGGAGCGGACCGCCTCCAGGTAGGCGAGCACTTTGTCCGCCTTGCCATCGCCGACGAGGTCATAGGCGGTCTTGCCGGCCCAGCCAGGGATCGGCTGATGCTTGAACCATATGACCGCGCGGCTTTCATCGCCAGCCATCTCGCTCGCCACGGCAAGGATGCGCACGACCGGGCTCAACGCCCCATCCACCTTGCGCGCACTCGATTTTGCGGCCAGCGTGTTGCGGGCAACGCCGATCAGCTTGGCGAGCTCCGACAGCGTCACGCCCAGCTGCTCTGCCACCCTGCGAGCAGAGAGGAAAGGCGAATTGTCGTCACCGAAACGGGTGGCCGTGAGGCCGAGGCTGAGAGCTGTCATCACACCCTCCTGGCATGATTTTATCACGTTCTGATCAAGATAGGATCAATATGCGTTCAATACAAGCGCAATCGGCGCTTAATCCGCTCGCGGCCAACGAGGTTCGCGGCGTTCGAAGAAGGCCGCCAACCCCTCCCGCGCCTCCTCAGTCTCCCAGCTGGCAGCCAGTTGAGCCACGACATTTTCTGTGGTGGCATCGGTGATCGGTGTTCCAAGCGATTGGGCGAGCGTCTTGGCGCGTGCGACTGCCCCGGGTGCGGCCGTCAGGAAGTGCTTGATCTCGCCTTCGATCGTCTCGTCCAGCTCCGTCCCGGGCACCGTGCGCGCCACCAGCCCGACGGCCTGTGCTTGCCAGGCGTCGAAAATCTTGCCGGACATGAAAAGCGGCCTCGCCTTGCCCTCGCCGATGCGCGCGACGACGTAGGGGCTGATGGTCGCCGGAATGAGGCCGAGCCGTACCTCCGTCAGACCGAACCGAGCGGTCGAAGCGGCAATCGCCAGATCGCAAACGCTGACGAGCCCGACGCCGCCCCCGAACGCATTGCCATGCACGCGGCCGATCAGCGGCTTCGGCAGCTCGTGCAGCGCTTTGAACATCATCGCCAGCCGCCTCGCCTCGGCCATCCGCGCGCCGCGATCGGCGTCGACCTGTTCGCGCATCCAGCCGAGATCGCCGCCAGCGCAAAAGCTCTGCCCCTTCCCCGCCAGGACGACGACCCGCACCGTCGGGTCGCGCCCCAATTGATGGGCAGCAGCCGTCAGTTCGTCGATTGCCTTTGCCGACAGGGCATTGTGCTTCTCGGCGCGGACGAGCGTCAAACGCGCCACGCCCCTGTCGTCGGTCGCGATATGGATGGTTTCCGGCATCACGGGGGACTCCTTAGTTTGCGGGCGAAAGCAGCCGCTTCCTCGAGCCTTTCGGTCGACAGGCCGGTGTCGAAACCGTGGTCCTTGAGATAGCGGTTGACCACCAGCGTATCGACATTGCCCTTGGCACCGGGCGCATAGGGGCAACCACCGAGACCGGCAACCGACGCATCAAAGACGCGCAGGCCCCGGTCGAGAGCGACCGCTATATTGTCGAGCGCCCGGCCCGAGGTGTCGTGGAAATGACCGGCCAACCTTTGCGCCGGCAGGTTTACAAGAACTGCGTCCAGCATCCTTGCGACTTCCTCTGGCTCACCACGGCCGATCGTGTCTCCGAGACTGATCTCGTAGCATCCGAGGTCGTCGAGACGGCGGACGACATCCGAGGCCTTCTCGGGAGCCACGGCGCCCTCATAGGGACAGCGCACCACACAGCTGACGTAGCCGCGCATCAGGATGCCGCGCGCCCGGCTTGCAGCCGCAATCGGGCGGAACCGCTCGATGCTTTCTTCGATCGTGCAGTTGATATTCCGCTGAGAAAAGCTTTCCGAGGCCGAGGCAAAGACAGCCACCTCATCGGCGCCGGCCGCAAGCGCTGTCTCAAAACCCTTCATGTTTGGCGTGAGCGCGGCATAGCGGACGCCAGCTTCGCGTCTTATCCCAGCCATGACCTGCTCGGCGTCGGCGAGTTGCGGCACCCATTTCGGACTGACGAAGCTCGTCACTTCGATGCGGGTAAAACCGCAAGCCGACAGCCGGTCGATCAATGCGATCTTGTCGCGCGTCTCGATCGGCGCGGTCTCGTTCTGCAGCCCGTCGCGAGGCGACATCTCGACGATGGTAACGCGCTCGCCAGGTATCGCGGATGATGGGTTCGGCATCGCTATCACGCCTCTTCGGCCTTCAGCGCCAGAAGAACGGCGCCTTCGCTCACCTGATCGCCTTCGCTCACGTCCACGCTCTCGATGATGCCGTCCCTGCCTGCTGCAAGCGTCAATTCCATCTTCATCGCTTCCATCACAACGAGCGCTTGCCCCTTCACTACCGCCGCGCCGGCGGTTACGCGGACCTGCTTCACGAAGCCCGGCATGGGCGCAACGACACGATCGTCGCCGACATCGTCTTCTCTGTCGCCGTCGAAGGGATCGGCGAGGTGGAATTCATGGGATGCGTCGTCGATCATCAGGGTGAGGCGACGCGGTGCTTCGAAGATCTGCACCCGCATCTGCCGGCCTTCCATTTCGACCCGGCAGCCGCCATCGAAACGGCCGATGATCTGGAGCGGCATCATCGCATGATGTCCCGCCTGAACCGCGAACATGTCGCGCCCCTTGGCGGCGACGCGAAGTGTGGTTCGCCCCCCGGCATGATCGAGCACGACGACGCGGCTCGCCTCGCCCCACACCTGCCAATGTCCGAGCGACTGCCAGAGATCGCCGGGCTCAGCTGTTCGCCAGGTACCAAGAAAGAGCGCTGCCGCGAGCGCCACCACCGTGTCACCAGGCGCTTCGAGGGAAACCAGCGCCTCGAGGTTGCGATCGATCAACCCCGTATCGGGAGCACCGGACACGAAATGCGGATCTTCGCTCAACCGCGCGAGGAACGAGAGATTGTTCGCCAGTCCGCGGATATGACTTGTCTTGAGTGCCGCCGTCAGCCGCTCGAGCGCCGTCTGTCGGTCCGGCCCGTGGACGATCAGCTTGGCGATCAGCGGATCGTAGTGCGGCGTGACGCGGTCGCCGGCCCTGATCCCGGAATCGACCCGCACCCGACCTTCGGGAAAATGAAGCTCGGACAGGGTGCCTGTTGCCGGCAGGAAGGCGTGCGCGGGATCCTCGGCATAGATCCGCGCCTCGAAGGCCCAGCCGTCGATGGCAAGCTCCTCCTGCGTCTTCGGCAGCGGCTCTCCCGCGGCGGCGCGCAGCTGCCACTCGACAAGGTCGACGCCGGTTATCGCCTCGGTAACCGGATGCTCGACCTGTAGCCGCGTATTCATTTCCATGAAAAAGAAGCGGTCGGATCTGAGCCCGTCGGAAACGTCCGCGATGAACTCGACGGTGCCCGCGCCCCGATAGCCGATCGCCTGGGCGGCGCGGACGGCTGCTTCCCCCATCGCGCGGCGCATCTCGTCGCTCATGCCGGGCGCCGGCGCTTCCTCGATCACCTTCTGGTGGCGGCGCTGCAGCGAGCAATCCCGCTCGAACAGATGGACGACGTTGCCGTGTTCGTCGCCGAACACTTGAACTTCGATATGGCGCGGGTGACGAAGGTAGGTTTCGAGCAGCACCGCGCCATCGCCGAAGGCGGCGATGGCCTCACGCCGCGCGGATTCCAGCGCCTCGCCGAATTCCTCCGCCCGGTCAACGCGCCGCATGCCCTTGCCGCCGCCGCCGGCGCGCGCCTTGATCAACACGGGAAAGCCGATGTCAGCCGCGCGCGCCGCAAGTGTCGCCGCATCCTGATCGTCGCCGTGATAGCCGGGAACGACGGGCACGCCGGATTGCTCCATCAGCGCCTTGGCGGCATCCTTCAACCCCATGGCGCGGATCGCCGACGGCGAGGGGCCTATGAAAACGAGCCCGGCCGCTTCCACCGCTTCGGCGAAGTCGGCGTTCTCCGAAAGGAACCCGTAACCCGGATGCACCGCTTCGGCGCCGGCGCGGAGCGCGGCCTCGACGATCCGCCTGATCGCCAGATAGCTTTCCGCCGCCGGTGAACCGCCGACGTGATAAGCCTCGTCGGCAAGCTCCACGTGCAGTGCGCCGGCATCGGCATCCGAATAGATCGCCGCCGTGCGGATGCCCATGCGTCTGGCGGTTCGAATGATGCGGCAGGCAATTTCGCCGCGATTGGCAATCAGTATCTTGGAGAACATCGCCGCCTCACATCCTAAACACGCCGAAGCGCGTCTCTTCGATCGGCGCGTTGAGCGCGACCGAGAGCGAAAGCCCGAGCACGTCGCGGCTCTTGCGCGGATCGACGATCCCGTCGTCCCAAAGGCGCGCCGACGCATAGAGCGGATGGCTCTGTGTCTCGAAGAGATTGAGAACGGGCCGCTTGAAGCGGCTTTCTTCCTCCTCGGTCCAGGGCGTACCTGCGCGCGCAAGCGCCTCACCGCGCACGATTGCCAGAACACTCGCCGCCTGTTCGCCGCCCATCACGGAAATGCGGCTGTTCGGCCAACTCCAGAGAAAACGCGGCGAGTAGGCGCGGCCGGACATGCCGTAGTTGCCCGCGCCGAAGGAGCCGCCGACCATCAAGGTGATCTTCGGCACCTTCGTCGTCGCAACCGCGGTTACCAGCTTTGCGCCGTGCTTGGCGATACCCTCGGTCTCGTATTTGCGCCCGACCATGAAGCCGGTGATGTTCTGCAAAAAAATCAGCGGAATGCGGCGCTGCGAGCAGAGCTCAATAAAATGCGCGCCCTTGAGCGCAGACTCCGAAAACAGGACGCCGTTGTTGGCGATGACGCCGACAGCCATGCCGTGGATATGCGCGAAGCCGCAGACGAGCGTTGTCCCGAAGCGGGCCTTGAACTCATCGAAACGCGAACCGTCGACGATACGCGCGATGACCTCGCGGATGTCATAGGGCATGCGCAGATCGGAAGGCACGATACCTGCGATCTCAGCGGGATCATAAAGCGGTGGTTCGGCCTCTCGTCGCTCGGCCACGGCTGCCTTTGTCCGGTTAAGAGCGGCAACCGCTTGCCGCGCCACGGCGAGCGCGTGAGCGTCGTCGCGCGCCAGATGATCGGCGACACCCGAAAGGCGGGTATGGACGTCGGCACCGCCGAGATCCTCCGCCGAGACCATCTCGCCCGTTGCCGCCTTGACCAGCGGCGGCCCGGCCAGAAAGATCGTCCCCTGTCCCTCAACGATGATCGTCTCGTCCGACATCGCCGGGACATAGGCGCCGCCTGCGGTGCAGGAGCCCATCACCACGGCGATCTGCGCTATGCCAGCCGCCGACATGTTTGCCTGATTGTAAAAGATGCGGCCGAAATGTTCCCGGTCCGGAAAAACCTCGTCCTGGTTCGGCAGGTTCGCGCCGCCGGAATCGACGAGATAGATGCAAGGGAGATGGTTTTCCGCCGCGATCTCCTGGGCCCGCAAATGCTTCTTTACCGTCATCGGATAATAGGTGCCGCCTTTGACCGTGGCGTCGTTGCAGACGATCATGCATTCGAGCCCCGCCACACGTCCGATACCGGCAATCAGCCCCGCTCCCGGCGCGTCACCGCCATACATGCCGTGCGCGGCCGTCATGCCGATTTCGAGAAAGGGCGTTCCCGGATCGACGAGGCCCGCGACCCGGTCACGCGGCAGCATCTTGCCGCGGCTCAAGTGACGCTCGCGCGCTGTCGCGCCGCCGCCGGCGGCCGCCAGCAACGCTGCTTCCTCGGCAACCCGGATCGCCTCGGCCATCGCCAAGCGATTGGCGTTGAACGTCTCGGAGTTGACGGACACTTGCGATTTCAGAACGGCCATCTATCCCCCAGTCGAAACGCCAAACCCGCTGCCGCCAAAGACTACATCGTCTCCGCGAAAAGCTCCCGGCCGATCAGCATGCGCCTGATCTCGGATGTTCCCGCGCCGATTTCATAGAGCTTCGCATCGCGCAGAAGCCGCCCGGCGGGGTAGTCGTTGGTGTAGCCGTTGCCGCCCAAGACCTGGATCGTCTCGAGCGCCATCGCTGTCGCCTTCTCAGCAGCGTAGAGAATGCAGCCGGCCGCATCCTTGCGCGTCGTCTCGCCCCGGTCGCAGGCGGCAGCCACCGCATAGACATAGGAGCGCGCCGCATTCAACGACACGTACATGTCGGCGAGCTTCGCCTGCATGATCTGGAATTCGCCGATCGGCTGGCCGAATTGTTTGCGCTCGTGCAGGTACGGCAAGACCACGTCCATGCAGGCGTCCATGATGCCGAGCGGGCCCGCCGACAGAACGACGCGCTCATAATCGAGCCCCGACATCAAGACGCGCACGCCGCCGCCAAGGGCACCAAGGACGTTCTCCTCAGGGACCTCACAGTCCTCGAAGACAAGCTCGCAGGTATTGGAGCCGCGCATGCCGAGCTTGTCGAGCTTCGTGCCGACCGAAAACCCGTCGAACCCCTTCTCGACGAGGAAGGCCGTGATGCCGCGTGACCCGGCCGTCGGGTCGGTTTTGGCGTAGACCACGAGCACGTCGGCGTCCGGCCCATTGGTGATCCACATCTTGCGGCCGTTGAGCACATAGCGGTCGTCCCGCCGCTCGGCCCGCGTCGCCATCGAGACGACGTCCGAGCCGGAGCCCGGCTCGGACATAGCCAGCGCTCCGACGTGGTCGCCCGAGATCAGCTTGGGCAGGTAGCGTGCCTTCTGGGCGTCGGTGCCGTTGCGGTTAATCTGATTGACGCAGAGGTTGGAATGCGCGCCGTAACTCAGGCCCACGGACGGCGAAGCGCGGCTGATTTCTTCCATCGCGACGCAGTGGGCAAGGTAACCAAGGCCAGCTCCGCCATGCTCTTCGCCTGCCGTTATCCCAAGCAGCCCTAGCGATCCCATCTCCTTCCAGAGCGGCATTGGAAAGCTGTTCTCCCGGTCGATCTCATTGGCCAGCGGCGCGATGCGCTGGCCGGCGAAACGCCGGACACTCGCCCGCAGCGCCTCAATGTCCTCGCCGAGCGCGAAATTCAATCCACCCGTAAACATGCGGGCACCTCCCTCAGGCCGCGTCGGAAACGCGCGGCTTCTCCCCAAGCTTCCCATAGGCCTCCAACCGGTCGGCGACAGTCGCCATCACGGTGGTAACGGCCTCTTCCTTGACCGGCCCAAACCCACGAATTTCATCGAACAGCGTCAGAAGCACAAGGGCGTCCTTCTCGTTATCCTTGTTCAGCCCCGCAAGCACTCGCCCTGCGATCTCCTCGTAACGCGAGATCAGACGGCGCTCCAGCCGGCGCTCCGCGATATAGCCGAACGGGTCGAAAACGGTGCCGCGCAGACCTTTGAGGCGGGCGAGTTGGCGCAGAAGCGGCAGGATCCATGCGCCGTACTCGCGTTTCTTCGGCCGCCCGTTCGGGTCCCTACCGGCAAGAAGAGGCGGCGCGAGATTGAAGGCAAGTTTGAAATCGCCTTCCATCTCCTCACGCATTTTCGCCTCGAAGGCCGGATCGGTAAGCAGGCGCGCGACCTCGTACTCGTCTTTATAGGCAAGTATGCGAGCATAGGTCACCGCGACGGCGAACGGCACGCTGTCTCCCAGTTGCGCTCGGGCCGCCGCCGCCTTGGCACGGTCGACAAAGGCGAGATAGCGCTCTGCCAGCCCGACGCCCTGATAGGCGGTCAGATGCGTGCGTCGATGCACGATCAGAGCCTCGAGATCCATGTCCACAAGCGTCCGCGCGGCAGGCTGTTCCGCCAGAAGCGCCTCCACCGATTTGGGATCGTAGGCAAGCAGCCGTCCCCACCGGAATGCGTTCTTGCTCGCGGCGACCGCAACGCCGTTGAGTTCGATCGCCTTTTCCATTGCTTCGAGCGACAAAGGCAGAAGGCCACGCTGCCAGGCAAAACCGGTGAGCAGAATATTGGTGGACATAGAGTCGCCCGTCACGGACGTCGCGACATGATTAAAGTCGAGGAAGGCGGAGCGGTCGTTCACCGTTTTTGCGATCGTGTGTTGCAAGGTACCGATCTTGAAATCGAAATCGCGCTTGCGGACGAAATCGGCGACCGGCATCAGCCCCGTATTGACGATCGCCGCCGTCCGGTCACCGCGGCAGAGCGTGATGGCGTCCTTGGAGGCTCCGACCACCTCGTCAGCCGCCAGAAGCAGGTCCGCCCCGCCGTTGACGATCTTAGGCGACGTCACGTCCTCCCGATTGAGGCCGATGCGAAGATGGCTCATCACCGCCCCGCCCTTTTGCGCAAGGCCTGCCATGTCGAGGATCATCGGCACCTTGCCGTCGAGATGCGCGGCCATGCCGAGGATGGCGCCGATCGTCAGGATGCCTGTACCGCCGACGCCTGCAATGGCGACGTTCCAAGGACGGTCGCCAACGACCGGGATCTGCGGCAGCGGGATTTCGACATCCGAATGTTCGACCGCTCGGCGCTTCCTGCGGGTGCCGCCATGGACTGTCACGAAGGACGGGCAGAAACCCTTGACGCAGGAAAAGTCCTTGTTGCAGCTCGACTGATTAATCTGCCGCTTCCGGCCGAACTCGGTCTCCAGCGGCTCGACCGAAATGCAGTTCGATTGCACCGAGCAGTCGCCGCAGCCTTCGCAGACCGCCGCGTTGATGAAGACGCGCTTTGCCGGATCCTCGATCAGCCCGCGACTGCGGCGCCGGCGTTTCTCCGCCGCGCAAGTCTGGACGTAAACGATGGCAGAACAGCCTTCCGTCTCGCGAAGCGTCAACATCACCTGGTCGAGGTGATCGCGGTGGAGCACCTTCACGCCCGGCGCCAGATCAGACGCGCCGTAGGCATCCGGATTGTCCGAAAGCAGATAGATCGGCGCCACGCCCTCGCCGAAGAGTTGCCGCGTCATCAGCTCCGGCGTCATGTAGCCATCGACCGGCTGACCGCCTGTCATCGCCACGGCGTCATTGTAGAGCAGCTTGTAGGTTACGTTGACCTTGGCCGCGACCGACTGGCGGATCGCCAAAATGCCCGAATGAAAATAGGTGCCGTCGCCGAGATTGACGAAGATATGCTTCTCATCCGTGTAGCGCGAGATCGCCGTCCATGGCACGCCTTCGCCGCCCATCTGCGTGAAGGTTTCGGTATTGCGATCCATCCAGGTGACCATGTAGTGGCAGCCGATGCCCGCCGTCGCACGGCTGCCTTCCGGCACGCGGGTCGACGTATTGTGCGGACAGCCAGAACAGAAGAACGGCGTGCGCAGCAAAGGCGCCACATGGGTTCGCGCGACCTGCCCGCGCTCGGCCAGGTATTCGAGCTTGGTCGCGATGCGCTCGTGCAGAGCCGGATCCAGATCCAGTTTCAGCACGCGCCCCGCAATGGCACGCGCCACCGCGCCGACCGTGAGCGCGGCGGAGAGGCTGAGATAGGGCTTGTCGTGCTCGTCGAACTTGCCGACGATCCGAGGACGCACGTCCGGTCGCCAGTTGAACAGCTGCTGCTTGATCTGGTTTTCGATGATCTCGCGCCGTTCTTCGACCACCAGAACCTCGTCCAGACCCTCGGAGAAATGCCGAACGGCCTCGGGCTCCAGCGGCCAGGGCATTCTGACTTTCAGAATGCGAAGGCCGATCGCCGCCACTTCCCGCGGCCCGATCTCCAGCTCGCGTAGCGCCTGAAGGACGTCCTCATACGCCTTTCCCGAGGAAATAATGCCGAAGCGTGCGTTGGGAACGTCGTGGGTCACCTCGTCCAGACGATTGGCACGGGCAAAGGCGATTGCCGCATAGGCTTTATAGGTTTGCAGCCGGTCGTCCTGGACGAGCGGCGGATCGGGCCAGCGCAGGTTGAGCCCACCGGGCGGCAACTCGAAGTCTGTCGGCAGCACGAATTGCCGTTTCTCGCCGGCAAGGTCGATCGCGGCTGTGGTTTCCACCGTGTCCGCAATGAACTTCATGCCGACCCAGCAGCCGGAATAGCGCGACATCGCGATGCCGAGCAGGCCATACTCCAGAAACTCATGGATGGAGGACGGATAGAGTAACGGGATGACCGCGGACATGAAGTCGTGGTCGGTCTGATGCGGCATGGTGGAGGATTTCGCGGAGTGATCATCGCCGGCCAGACAGAGCACACCACCGTGTTTCGATGTGCCGGCGGCATTGCCATGCTTAAGGACGTCGCCGGAGCGGTCGACGCCCGGGCCCTTGCCATACCAGATCCCAAGCACGCCATCCTTGCGCGCGCCCGGCGAGAGGCCAACCTGCTGCGTGCCCCAGACGGCGGTCGCAGCGAGATCCTCGTTGATCCCGGGCTGGAACGTCACATCCCATTGATCGAGGAAGGGTTTTGCCTTTAACAGCTGCTGGTCGTAACCGCCGAGCGGCGAGCCGCGATATCCGGATATGAAGGCGGCGGTATTGAGGCCTGCCGCCCGATCTCGCCGCATCTGCGTCATCGGCAGGCGAACGAGCGCCTGCAGACCGGTTAGAAAGATGCGGCCTTCCTCGGCTGTGTACTTGTCGTCCAGCGAGACATTCGTCGCAAGCATCCGCTCTCCTCCCGAGATCGCAGTCTTCGATTACGAACGCAGCCCTTATGAGCGGTTCCGGCAGAGGCCCTGAGGGCCTCCGCCAGCCGTTCACGCGGTGCAGGGATAGTAACACGCGCCCTTGCTAATTTCCCAACGAAGGGATGCAAGACCACGCACGATCCGCAAAGAAATCAGTGCAAAATCGACATTTTGCGTCCGCGGGGCGAACATCGATACCAAGCCGCTCGACCCTCCAAAAACTTACGCCTGAATATTCATGAGAAAAGCTTTTCTCTGCTTGACGAAATGCGTGAGAAAAGGTTTTCTCACACAAAAGCCAAGGGAGGAGGCAGCGCTGGAAAACTCGCGCAATCGCGGTGGTCGTACGACCATTCACGACGTGGCGGCGGCTGCCGGCGTCAGCATTTCGACGGCGTCGAAAGCGCTGAACGACAATGGCCGCATGAGCCCCGAAACCCGCGAGCGCGTGAAGCGCGTAGCCTCCGAAATCGGCTTTCGTCCGAACGCTTTGGCGCGTGGCCTTCTCAGCAAGCGTAGCTTCACAATCGGGCTTCTGACGAACGATACCTATGGCCGTTTCACCCTGCCGGTGATGGCCGGTATTTCCGAAGCGCTGGTCGACCACGGGGTATCGGTATTCCTCTGCGCCATCGAGGACGATCCGGCGCTCGCCAAGGTTCATGTCGATGCGATGCTCGACAAGAGTGTCGACGGCATCATCGCGTCTGGAAAACGCATCGATCGCAGGCTGCCGGTGGATCTTTCGGATCTTCCGGTACCTGTCGTCTACGCCTTTACCGAGGGAACGCCCGGCAGCGTTACATTCAGCGCCGACGACTTTCAGGGTGGGCGCCTTGCGGTCGAATGGCTGGCCGGACTTGGCCGCCGACGGATAGCGCATATCACCGGGCCGGAAAGCTTCGCGTCGGTTCGCGATCGCGCCCGTGCCTACCACTCCGTCGCCTCCGGCGACATTCCGGTGCTCTATGGCCAATGGTCGGAAACCTGGGGGCATGAGGCGGTCGCGCAGCTGTGGAGCGCCGCCGGCGCGAAGCCGGATGCCATCTTCTGCGGCAACGATCAGATCGCCCGCGCCGTCGTCGACGCATTGCGCGAGCGGGCAATTCGCGTGCCCGAGGACGTGTCGATAGTCGGCTTCGACAATTGGGAGATCGTCGCCGCCCAGACCCGCCCGCCGCTCTCGACGGTGGACATGAACTTGAAGACGCTTGGACGGGAGGCCGGGCTAACGGTGCTGGCGCTTGCGGAGGGGCGCACCGTCGAACCCGGGATCAGGACTTTGCCGTGCCAGTTGGTCGTGCGGCAATCATGTGGGGGATAACCCCGGCAAAATCGGAAGAGGACGGGGCAAAGGCGCCCCATGGGAGGAAGTAGTATGTTGAAACGGCTTTTGGCCACGACCGGCCTTATTACCCTGTGCATGGTCTCGGGCGCCTCGGCGGCCGAGGAGGTAACGATGTGGGTGCGCTCGGGCATCGGCGATTCCTTCAAGAAGGTCGTCGAGGCCTATAACGGCAGCCACGACACCAAGGTCACCCTTACCGAGGTGCCCTTCTCCGAACTCGTTCAGAAGTATGCGACCGCGATTGCTGGCGGCCAGGCCCCGGACGCGCTTTCCATGGACCTCATCTATACGCCGGCCTTCGCCGCGGCCGGTCAGCTGGAGGACCTGACCGACTGGGCGAAAAGCCTGCCTTATTTCAGCTCGCTGTCGCCCTCTCATGTGAAGCTCGGCACCTATCAGGATCATATCTACGGCCTGCCGCTTTCCGTCGAGACCTCGATCTTCGCCTGGAACAAGGACCTTTACAAAAAGGCCGGCCTCGACCCGGAGAAGGCGCCGGCGACCTGGGATGAAATTACCGCCAACGCCGAGAAGATCCGCGCCCTTGGCGGCGACACCTACGGCTTCTATTTCTCCGGTGGCGGCTGCGGCGGCTGCATGATCTTCACCTTCACGCCGCTCGTTTGGGGCGCAGGCGTCGATATCCTCTCCGCCGACGGCAAGAAGGCGACGCTTGACACACCGGAAATGCGCAAGGCCGTCGATGTCTACCGAAACATGGTCAAGAAGGATCTCGTCCCCGCTGGCGCTGCCAGCGACAACGGCGCCAATTTCCTGACCTTTACCAACGGAAAGGTCGGCCAGCAGAGCATCGGCGCCTTCTCGGTCGGCACCCTCATCACGCAGCATCCGGAAATCAATTTCGGCGTGACGATGATCCCTGGCGTCAACGGCCAGCCGTCCTCCTTTGCCGGCGGCGACAATGTCGTCGTCACCAAGGGAACGAAAAACATCGACGCCGTGAAAGACTTCATCCAGTACACCTATTCGCTGGAAGGCCAGAAGATCTTGGCGAAATACGGGAGCCTGCCAACCCGCGGCGATATCGCGGACAAGGTGCTTGAGGGGCTCGACCCGCGCATGCAGGTGGGCCTGAAGGCGATCGCAGTCGCCAAGACGCCCTACACGCTGCAGTTCAACGACCTGATCAACAGCGCCAACGGGCCCTGGGCTGGCTTCACCAACGCCGCCATCTTCGGTGACGACGTGGATGGCGCCTTCTCGAAGGCACAGTCCGAAATGCAGTCGATCATCGACGCGGCGCAGTAAAGAGGCCAAGGCATGTCGGCAAACCCTGGGTATCCTGGCATCCCGTCTTCAGGTGCGGCTGAGGGCGCAGGCTATGCCTCGGGCAAAAAGACTGGAGTGCCGCCGGCGCTCCAGTCGATCCAAGGTCCGAGGGCGAAACGAGGGAAATCCCATGGCTAGCAGCGCCGGCGCGGCCACGCCGCGACGCCCCAAGCGCCGTCGCCGTTCCGAATGGCACGGCTTTCTCTATATCGCGCCCGCCATGGCGTTGGTGCTCGTTTTCTTCGTGATGCCGGTGCTGTTCACCGGCTGGATGAGCCTGCACAACTGGTCGCTTCTCGGCAATCCGCGCTGGATCGGCCTTGGCAATTACGTGCGCATGATCTCCGACGCCCGCTTCATGTCAGCGCTCCGGTTCACCGCCTATTATACGATCATCGTCACCATCGCGATTTTCGCCCTCGCCTTTCCGCTCGCCATCTTCGTCGAGAAGCAACGGCCATTCGTCAGCCTCTACCGGACGGTCATTTTCCTGCCGGTGGTGGTAGGGCTTGCCACGGCGTCGCTTCTCTGGGTGTGGCTTGCCAATGTCGATAGCGGCCTCTTCGTGCCCGGCGCGCAGGCTCTCGGCCTGATCGATCACCGGCCGAACCTGCTTGCCGATTTCCATTCCGCGTTTGCCACGATCATTGTCATGGTCGTGTGGAAGATCGCCGGCTTCACCATGATCATCCTTCTGACAGGTCTCCAGGCGATCCCATCGGAGCTGACGGAGGCGGCACGTATCGACGGCGCCAGCCGCTGGCAGCGCTTCCGCTATCTAACCCTGCCCCTGATGCGCCGCACAATTGCTCTCGCGCTGATCATCTCGGTCACGGGCTCGGTGCTCGCCTTCGACCAGTTCTACGTCATGACAAGCGGCGGGCCGCAGAACCAGATGATTTCGGTGGTCTACTATATCGTCAACCAGTCTTTCGTATCGTTCAACCTGGGTTACGGTTCGGCACTATCGATCGTCCTCCTCGTGATCCTGGTCTTGATCAGCGTCGTGCAGCTTTGGCTGCTTCGGATCGGGGAGGACCAGCCATGATCACGGTCAAGCAGCGCCGCGCTCGCCGCGGGTTCCTGAACAACAGCAGCTATCACGCCATCGGCATCGTCACGATCTTCTTCTTCTTCGCGCCGATCGCCGTGACCTTCCTGGCCTCGTTTCGCAACGGTGCGGAGACCGGTCTGCCGCCGCTGCCGCCCTGGCCGGTGAACGGCATCAGCCTCGACGCCTACCACTCGCTCGACAGCTTCGGCTCAGGCATCCTGCAGCATACGATGAATTCGCTGCTCGTCTCGTTGGGGACGGTGCTCATCACCGTCGTGGTCAGCCTGCTCGCAGGCTATGGCTTCTCGCGCTATCGCTTCCCGCTGAAGCAGGTGTTTTTCGTGCTGATCATCGCGACGCTGATGATCCCGTTCCAGTCGATCCTGACGCCGCTTTTCATCATTCTGGCGCGCCTCGGGCTCAACAATTCGCTCTTCGGTCTGACGCTGGTCTACGTGACGCTGCAACTGCCCTTCTCGGTCTTCATGATGCGCAACGCCTTCGATGCGGTGCCGAAGGAGATCGAGGAGGCGGCACGCATCGATGGCGCACGCGATCTGAAGCTGCTCTTTCGCGTGTTGCTGCCCCTGGTGCTGCCGGGCGTCGCCACGGTGGCGATTTTCGCCTTCCTCAATGCCTGGAACGAGTTCCTCGCGGCACTCGTGCTTCTCTCCAGCAACGAGAAATTCACGCTGCCGGTGTTGATGATGGCCGTTCGCGCCGGCCGTCTCGGCGCGGTCAACTGGGGCGCCGTTCAGGCCGGCGTCGCCGTCATGACGCTTCCCTGCATCGTCGTCTTCCTTCTTCTTCAACGCTACTACATGCGCGGCCTCATGGCCGGCGCCGTCAAGTGACCCCAAGAAACGGATGAACCCCATGAGCAAGACCAGAAAAGATCGTCAGTTCCGTCCCCTTCCCGTTCCGAACGTCGAACTTGACGGCCTTTTCGGCGCCCGCCAGGACGCGATCTGCGATTCCACTGCCGAGACCTTGCTCGACCGCTGCGTCGAGGCGGGCATGGTGCGCGCGATCGACACCTCGCAGCCGAGCCCCGGCATCGTCATCCCCTTGCAGCCATGGGCGGGTTCCACCCAGATGTTCTGGGACAGCGACCTCGGCAAGTCGATCGAGACGATCGCCTACTCCCTCTACCGGCGCCCCAACCCGAAGCTCGAAGCAAGCGCCGACGCCATCATCGATATGTATGAGAAGATGCAGGACAAGGACGGCTATCTGAACGCCTGGTTCCAGCGCGTACAACCAGGCCGCCGCTGGACGAACCTGCGCGACCATCATGAGCTCTATTGTGCGGGCCACCTGATCGAGGGCGCCGTCGCCTACTATCAGGCGACGGGCAAGCGCAAGCTGCTCGACATCATGTGCCGCTATGCCGACTACATGATCACCGTTTTCGGGCATGGCGAGGGCCAGCTTCCGGGCTACTGCGGCCATGAGGAGGTCGAGCTGGCGCTCGTCAAACTCGCGCGCGTCACCGGCGAAAAGAAATACCTCGATCTTGCAAAATTCTTCATCGACGAGCGTGGCCGCGAGCCGCATTTCTTCACCGAGGAAGCCCTTCGCGACGGCCGCGATCCCAAGGCGTTCATCCAGAAGACCTATCAGTACAATCAGGCCCATGAGCCGGTGCGCGAGCAGACGAAGGTCGTCGGCCATGCGGTGCGCGCCATGTACCTCTATTCCGGCATGGCCGACATCGCGACGGAGTATAACGACGACACGCTGACGGCGGCGCTGGAGACGCTCTGGGACGACCTTACCGCCAAGCAGATGTATGTCACCGGCGGCATCGGCCCGGCGGCCTCCAACGAGGGCTTCACCGACTACTACGACCTGCCGAACGAGAGCGCCTATGCGGAGACCTGCGCTTCCGTCGGTCTGGTGTTCTGGGCCAACCGCATGCTCGGCCGCGGTCCCGACCGGCGCTACGCCGACATCATGGAACAGGCGCTCTATAACGGCGCGATGTCGGGGCTGTCGCTCGACGGCAAGACGTTCTTCTACGAAAATCCGCTCGAGAGCGCCGGCAAGCACCATCGCTGGACGTGGCATCATTGCCCCTGCTGCCCGCCCAACATCGCGCGCCTGCTCGCCTCGATCGGTTCCTACATGTATGCCGTCGCGGACGATGAAATCGCCGTCCACCTCTATGGCGAAAGCAAAGCGAAAGTGGAGATCGCCGGTGCGAAGCTCGAGCTTGCCCAGACAACCCGCTATCCTTGGGATGGCGCAATTCGCTTCGAAGCCACGCTCGACAAACCGGCGCGCTTCGCGCTGTCGCTGCGCATCCCGGAATGGGCGGAAGGCACGACCCTTGCCGTCAACGGCGAGGCGGTCGATCTGACCGCTGTGACCGTCGACGGTTATGCGCGGATCGAACGCGAATGGCGGTCTGGCGACCGTGTCGCGCTTGACATCCCGCTGACGGCACGGGCGCTTTTCGCCAACCCCAACGTCCGGCAGGACGCAGGCCGCGCTGCCCTGATGCGCGGACCGCTCGTCTATTGCGTCGAGGCGACCGACAACGGCGCCGGCCTCAACGGCATCACCCTTGTCGGCGATCCCGCAGCTGCAAAGGGCACGGAAATCCCAGACTTCGATGGTGCGATCGCGCTTGACGTCGCCGTTCAGCGCGACCAGGCGGAGGATTGGGGCAAGTCGCTCTATCGCACCTCTCCGCCGGCGAGCCATGATGCCACGGCGCGCTTTATTCCCTATCATCTGTGGGACAATCGCGAGCCGGGCGAAATGCTCGTCTGGATTCGCGCCGGCCATCGGGCCCGCGGAGTTTGAGATGACGAAGAAAGGCATGGTCCTTAAGGACGTCCGCAAGAACTACGGCGCCCTGCCGGTCATCCATGGGATCGATCTCGAGGTGCCGGAGGGCGCGTTCGTCGTTTTCGTCGGCCCGTCCGGCTGCGGGAAGTCGACGTTGCTGCGCATGATCGCTGGGCTGGAAGAGGTGACGGATGGCGAAATCGCCATCAACGGCCGGGACGTGACCGATCTCGACCCGTCGGAACGCGGCATCGCCATGGTATTCCAGTCCTACGCGCTCTACCCGCACATGAGCGTGCGGGAAAATCTCGGTTTCGGGCTGAAGATGGCCCGTACACCGACCTCGGAAATCGAGGAGCGGGTGCGTTCCGCCTCCGCTATTCTCAAGATCGACCACTTGCTCGATCGCCGGCCGGGTCAGCTCTCCGGTGGGCAACGGCAGCGCGTGGCGATCGGTCGGGCGATCGTGCGCAAGCCCGACGTCTTCCTCTTCGACGAGCCGCTGTCCAACCTGGACGCCGAACTGCGCGTCTCCATGCGCATCGAAATTGCCCGGCTTCATCGCGAACTCGGCAACACGATGATCTACGTCACCCACGACCAGACCGAAGCCATGACGCTCGCCGATCAGATCGTCGTGCTGCGCGACGGGCGGATCGAACAAGTCGGTGCCCCGCGTGAGGTCTATGAGAACCCCGCCAATATCTTCGTGGCAGGCTTCATCGGCTCGCCGCGGATGAATTTCGTTTCCGCCGATTGGGTCGGCGACGGTTCGCTTCGCGTAGCGGGCCGCGTCTTTCGGGTCGCGCTGAACAGCACCGCCTTGAGCCCAGGTGACAAGATCAGCCTCGGCATGCGGCCCGAGCATCTCCTGGTAAGTCCCAGCGATCCCGACGGTATCGCTGCCCGCGTCGACTTTTTCGAATATCTCGGCGGTACGCGTTATCTCTACTGCCAGCTGGAAGACGGGCAAAGCGTGACGGCGGAATATAGGGACGGGCCGGACTTCAAGCCGGGCGATATGCTGACGCTTGCCTGCGCGCCCCAGCGGCGTCGCTATTTCGACAGCGCAGGAAACCGCCTACGCTGATGGCTCGGGGTCGTCGGCGTCGCCTTTGCCGCTCACCTGCGACAGCAGCCACGAGGTGAACCTGAGCCCCAGGGCATGCTCCCGCTTGCCCTCCGGCATTACCACGTAATAGTTGTTTTCCGTCGCCATCGGCTGGTCCGATACGATCCTCAGCCTATCGGCCCGAAGTTCGTCCTCAATCAGATAGAGGGGCAGCAGCGCGAAGCCCAAGGAGGCGACGGCGGCTTCGATGATCATCGAAAACTGGTCGAACCGGTTACCCCTGTAAAAGTCCGAAACGCCGATGCCGCGCGCCTCGAACCACTGGCTCCACATACGCGGCCGCGTCGTCAGATGCAAAAGCGGCAGCCGGACGAGTTCTTCTTCCTGGGCTACCGGCGTTGATCGAAGAAGTGCTGGACTTGCGACCGGCACGACCATTTCGTTGCAGAGAAAGGTGCAAGTCGCGCGCGCCCAAATCGGCTGGCCGTAGTGGATGGCGAGATCAAAATTCTCCTCGTCGAAATCGAAGGGTTCCGACCGCGAGCCAATACTGACGAGGGTACCCGGATGTGCCGACAGGAAAGCCGGAAGCCGCGGCATCAGCCAGCGGCTGCCGAAGGTCGGCAAGGTCGCGACCGAAAGAAAGGCCGCCGCATCGGCGCCGGCCACGGCCCGGATCATCATCTCTTCCGTCTGCTGCAGCAGACGGCGCGCCTCCGGCAAGAAGCGTCGCCCGGCGTCCGAAAGCACGGCCCTTTGCCGGACGCGCTCGAAGAGAAGCAGTCCGAGCTGATTTTCCAAGTCCTTGATCTGCCGACTGATTGCGCTCTGCGTCAGATTGAGCTCGAGCGCCGCGCGCGTGAAACTGCCGTGGCGCGCAGCGGACTCGAAGGACTGCAACGTTGTCAGGTCGGGCATCAGGCGTCGTGAGAGGGTCATTCCAATCTCGCATCATCTTAGCTGAAATCGTCGCAAGTTTTCCTAGCGCGGCTTGGATATGATGGCAATCCAGAATGAACTCATCCGAATGGGCAAGGACATGTCGATCAGCTACCTGGTTTCTTCCTGCGATATCCGCTCCGCCTTCTCCAAGGCCATGTCGGCCATGTACAAGACCGAAGTGCCCGCCTACGGCACGCTCATGGAGCTTGTTGCCAAGGTCAACGCCGATACGCTTGCCGCCGATCCGGCTTTGAAGGTACGCCTCGACGCCACCGACAATCTGGAACGTATCTCCGAAGAACGCCACGGCGCGATCCGCCTCGGCACGGCGGCGGAACTGACGATGATGCGCCGCGTCTTTGCGGTGATGGGCATGTATCCGGTCGGCTACTACGACCTTAGCGAGGCCGGCGTACCCGTCCATTCGACCTCCTTCCGGCCGGTCGGCGATGCCGCACTGAAGCGCAATCCCTTCCGCATCTTTACTTCTCTGCTGCGGCTCGACCTGATCGCCGACGAAACCTTGCGCGCCGAGGCGGAAGCCATTCTCTCCAAGCGCCGGATCTTCACGGAAAAGGCCGTGGAACTCACGGAAAAGGCTGAGCGCGACGGCGGTCTCGGCAAAGACGATGCCGAACGCTTCGTCTCCGAAGTGCTCGAAACCTTCCGCTGGCATGACCGCGCCAATCTCAGCGCCGACATGTACAAGCGCCTGCACGACGCCCATCGCCTGGTCGCCGACGTCGTGTCGTTCAAAGGCCCGCATATCAACCATCTGACACCGCGCACGCTCGACATCGACGCCGTTCAGCGGCTGATGCCGGAATACGGCATCGACCCGAAGGCCGTCGTCGAAGGCCCGCCGACCAGAAAGTGCCCGATTCTGCTGCGCCAGACCTCGTTCAAGGCGTTGGAAGAATCGGTCTCCTTCGAGGATGCCGACGGTAGCTGGAAGGCGGGCTCCCACACCGCGCGCTTCGGCGAGATCGAAAGCCGCGGCATTGCCCTCACCCCTAAGGGTCGCGCGCTTTATGATGCCCTGCTCCACGAGTCGCGCATGCTCGTTCGCCCCGCCGCCGACGGCTCGAACGCCGACGAGTACGACCGGGCACTGGCGGACGCGTTCAAGCCTTTCCCCGACAGCTGGGAAGGCATCCGCGCCGAGGGGCTCGGTTATTTCACCTATTCGCTGACCGAAAAGGGCATGAATACGCGTTCGAACGCTACGAATCTCGACCGGTTGATCGCGGAAGGACTCGTCCGTTTCGATCCGATCGTCTATGAAGACTTCCTGCCCGTCAGCGCCGCCGGCATCTTTCAGTCGAACCTGGGCGACGACGCGGCACAGGAGTTCGCGGCGAGCCCAAACCAGAAGCGCTTCGAAAAAGACCTCGGAGCTTCGGTCCTCAACGAGTTCGACCACTATGCGGGCATCGAAGCGGCCTCGGTTGCCGCCTGCATCTCGCGTCTGGACAGGGCGGTAGCCGCGGAATAAGGCATTCGGCATGATCGCTGGGAAGCACATCGAGGCGTTGCGCGGCCTGCTCGGAGACAAGGGTATTGTTTCCGAGAGCCGTGACATGGCCGCCTATCAGACGGGTGCGCGCTATGACGAAGGCGTGGCAGGGCTCGTGCTTCGCCCGCGAACGACGGCGGAAACCTCCTCGGTGGTCAGCTATTGCGTCAGGAACGACATCGCCCTCATCCCCCAATCTGGCAATACCGGTCTCGTTTCCGGCTCGACGCCGGATAGCTCGGGTGACCAGATCGTGCTGTCGCTCGATCGGCTGGCCGAGCATTTCGAGCTAGACGCCGGCAACCGCTCGCTGTCGTTGGATGCCGGCTTCCGCCTTTCCGACGTCAACGCACGGCTGGAAAGCCACGGCCTGTTCTTTCCGATCGACCTCGGCGCCGATCCACGTATCGGCGGCATGCTGTCGACCAACACCGGCGGCTCGCGTTTCTTGAAATACGGCGACGTGCGCCGCAACACGCTGGGCGTCAAGGTGGTGCTCGCAGACGAGGCCGGCACTGTTCTCGACCTCAATTGCGACCTACGCAAGAACAACACCGGCGTCGACTGGAAGCAGATATTCGTCGGCACTTCGGGTGCCTTCGGCATCATCACCGAATGCGTGCTCAATCTCGAGCGCCTGCCGAGGCAAACGGCGACAGCTTTCCTCGTGCCGCAGAGCGCCGCACACGTCTTGCCGCTCCTGACGGTGATGGAGGAGCGGCTTGGTGCCTACCTCTCCGCGTTTGAAGGCATGTCGGGCAATGCCGTGGCGGCAGCGCTTGCCCATGTTCCCTCCTTGCGCAATCCATTCCAGGGCGGCCACATCCCCGACTATCTGATCCTTGTCGAAGTCATGCGCACATGGGCGCCACGGGAGGGCGAACAGTCCCTCGACGAAGTGCTGGAGACGGCGCTGGCCGAGATCTGGGAAAGCGAGGCCGCGCCGCTCGCCGATGCTTTCGTCGGTCCGCCCGCGGAAATGTGGTCGTTGCGCCACGCCCTCTCCGAAGGCGTCAAGCATGCGGCCAAGCTCATCGCCTTCGACGTCAGCTTCCGCCGCGGTGACATCATGGCGTTTTGCGAGCGCATGCGGGCCGACCTGCCGCAGGCGTTCGACGACATCACCATCTGTGATTTCGGCCATATCGGTGACGGCGGCGTCCACTTCAATCTCGCCGTCAAGAAAGATAGCCCGCAGCTTGCCGACCCCATATTCGAGACAACGTTGCGGCAATGGGTTTTCAAGATAGCGGTCGAGGACTTCGGCGGCAGCTTCAGCGCGGAGCATGCCATCGGCCGCAAGAACCAGGCGATCTATGACGCCTACACATCCGACACACTAAAACAGCTGGCCGCAAGCCTTAAGATGATCACATCGCCGGGTAAGCTCGGTACGGTGACATTCGGCTGACGCCGGCGCAATCAGGGAGTTAGACCATGAATATTGCAGCAAAAGTGAACGTGGCTCAGGAAGCCGCAGCACTTCTCGAAAAGCTCGGCGTCCAGAAGGCGCTCTACACCGGTGGCGACATGGCCTCGTTCAGCCCAGTTACCGGCGAGCAGATCGGCAGCCTCAAGACGGATTCCGCCGCCGAAGCCGCCGCCAAGATCGAAAAGGCCGACGCAGCATTCCGCGCCTGGCGCCTGGTTCCCGCCCCGAAGCGCGGCGAACTGATCCGCCTGCTCGGCGAGGAACTGCGCGCCCATAAGGCCGATCTTGGCCGCCTCGTCTCCATCGAAGCCGGCAAGATCCCGTCCGAAGGTCTCGGCGAGGTGCAGGAAATGATCGACATCTGCGATTTCGCGGTCGGTCTCTCCCGTCAGCTGTACGGCCTGACGATCGCCACCGAACGTCCGGGCCACCGCATGATGGAAACCTGGCATCCGCTCGGCGTCGTCGGCGTCATCTCCGCCTTCAACTTCCCGGTCGCCGTATGGTCGTGGAACACCGCGCTGGCGATCGTCTGCGGCAACGCCGTCGTCTGGAAGCCGTCCGAAAAGACCCCGCTCACGGCGCTTGCATCGCAGGCTATCCTTGAGCGCGCGCTGGCCCGCTTCGGCGACGCGCCGGAAGGCCTTTCCCAGGTTCTGATCGGCGACCGCGCTATCGGCGAAGTGCTCGTCGATCATCCGAAGGTTCCGCTCGTTTCGGCAACCGGCTCCACCCGCATGGGCCGCGACGTCGGTCCGCGCCTGGCCAAGCGTTTCGCTCGCGCCATCCTCGAACTCGGCGGCAACAACGCCGGCATCGTCTGCCCGTCCGCCGACCTCGACATGGCGCTGCGCGCCATCGCCTTCGGCGCCATGGGCACCGCCGGCCAGCGCTGCACCACGCTGCGCCGCCTCTTCGTGCACGACAGCGTCTACGACGCGCTCGTGCCGCGCCTGAAGAAGGCTTATCAGAGCGTATCGGTCGGCAACCCGCTGGAATCGACTGCCCTGGTCGGCCCGCTGGTCGACAAGCTCGCTTTCGACGGCATGCAGAAGGCACTCGGCGAAGCCAAGGCCCATGGCGGCGCCATCACCGGCGGCGAACGAGTCGACCTCGGACATGCCAACGGCTACTACGTGAAGCCTGCCATCGTCGAAATGCCGAAGCAGGAAGGCCCTGTGATGGAAGAGACGTTCGCTCCGATCCTGTACGTCATGAAGTACAGCGACTTCGACGCCGTCCTTTCCGACCACAACGCCGTCGGTGCAGGCCTCTCTTCGTCGATCTTCACGCTGAACCTTCAAGAGGCCGAGCGCTTCCTGTCGCCGGACGGCTCGGATTGCGGCATCGCCAACGTCAACATCGGCACGTCCGGCGCTGAAATCGGCGGCGCGTTCGGCGGCGAGAAGGAAACCGGCGGCGGCCGCGAATCCGGCTCCGACGCGTGGAGGGCCTACATGCGCCGCGCCACCAACACGGTCAACTATTCGAAGGCTCTGCCGCTCGCGCAGGGCGTCTCCTTCGACATCGAGTAAGGATCGGACATGACCGTCAATCAAGTCATCGAGGAGGCGGGCTTTTCGCCCGCCTCGCGGATCTCCACGATAGGAGTTTCCGAAATCCTGAAGATCGGCGCCCGCGCGCAGGCCATGAAGCGCGAAGGCAAGCCGGTCATCATCCTGGGCGCAGGCGAACCTGATTTCGACACGCCGGACCACGTCAAGCAGGCTGCATGGGACGCCATGCAGCGCGGCGAGACGAAGTACACGGCGCTCGACGGATCGCCCGCGTTGAAGGCAGCGATCCGCGACAAATTCGCTCGCGAGAACGGCGTCTCCTACGAACTCGACGAGATCACGGTTGCGACCGGTGCCAAGCAGATCCTGTTCAACGCCATGATGGCGACGCTGAACCCCGGCGACGAAGTCGTCATCCCGATGCCTTACTGGACCTCCTATTCGGACATCGTCCAGATCTGCGAGGGCAAGCCGGTGCTGATCACCTGTGACGCGGATGCCGGTTTCCGGCTGAAGGCCGAGCAGCTGGAAGCCGCGATCACGCCGAAGACGCGCTGGGTCCTCCTCAACTCGCCGTCGAACCCGTCGGGCGCGGCCTATGGCGCCGAAGACTATCGCCCGCTGCTCGACGTGCTCTTGAAGCATCCGCATGTCTGGCTGCTGGTCGACGACATGTACGAGCACATCGTCTATGACGGTTTCGAGTTCGTCACCCCGGCGCAGATCGAACCGCGCCTGAAAAACCGGACCTTGACCGTCAACGGCGTATCCAAGGCCTATGCCATGACCGGTTGGCGCATCGGCTACGCGGGGGGACCGCGCGATCTTATCAAGGCCATGGCCGTGGTGCAGAGCCAGGCGACCTCCTGCCCCTGCTCGATCAGCCAGGCGGCCTCTGTCGCTGCGCTGAACGGCCCACAGGACTTTCTAAAAGAGCGTACGGCCAGCTTCCAGCGGCGCCGGGATCTCGTGGTCGCAGGTCTGAACGCGATCGAAGGGCTCGATTGCCGCGTACCGGAAGGCGCCTTCTACACCTATTCGGGCTGCGCCGGCATGCTCGGCAAGGCGACGCCATCCGGCCAGCGGATCGAAACCGACGCGGATTTCTGCGCCTATCTTCTCGATCACGTACATGTCGCCGTCGTTCCGGGCTCCGCATTCGGGCTTTCGCCGTTCTTCCGCATCTCCTACGCCACCAGCGAGGCGGAACTGCGCGAAGCGCTCGTGCGCATCGCCGATGCCTGCGCCAAACTCGTCTGACTTCGCTTCCAAGAAAGGCCGGTCGTCGCCGGCCTTTTTCTCACAGGCCTCCTCCGGCCATGCGCAGTCCGCATGGGATATTGCCTAAGAATCATCAACTCCGCCGGCAATTGGCCTTGACACTAACTAATGCGTATCATCTAGTTATGTTGTCAGACATCTTACATAAAACGGAATGACGGCTGACTGTCATGGAGGAATTATGAGGAATTTGTTGAAGAGCATAGCGATCGGCGCCGCAGCGCTCGCCATCGCATCCGTTGCGCACGCCGGCGCGACGCTCGATCGCGTCATGTCGAAAAAGGCCATGGTGGTTGCCACCAACAGCGGCTGGCCTCCGCAGAGCTACCTGGACGACAGCAACCAGATGGTCGGTTTCGACATCGACGTTGCGCGCGAAATCGGCAAGCGCCTGGGCGTCGAAGTCAGCTTCGAGACTCCGGATTGGGCAACGCTCACCGGCGGCCACTGGCAGGGACGCTATGACGTCGGCGTCGGTTCGGTCACGCCCACCAAGGCCCGCGCCCAGGTCATCGACTTCGCCGGCATCTACTACTACAGCCCATACGTCTACGTGCTGCACAAGGACAGCCCGGTCAAAACCGTGGCCGATCTCGACGGCAAGGTGATCGGCGTCGAAACCGCGACCACCTCTGAAGACTTCATGCGCCGCCAGCTGCAGATCGATGCGCCGGGCCTCCCGCCGATCGAGTACAAGGTTACGCCTGGCGAAATCCGCACCTTCGCGGATTCCATGCTGCCGTTCGATGATCTGCGTCTCGGACCGGGCGTGCGTCTCGACGCCGTCGTCGCTCCCGAACAGACCGCCAAGAACGCCATCAAGAACGGCTATCCGCTGCGCGTGATCGAAGGCGAATACGCCTTCCGCGAACCGCTCGTCGTGATTGCCGAGAAGGGTGACGCAGAATGGACCGCCAAGGTTGGCGAGCTCATCAAGGAGATGAAGGCTGACGGCACACTCGGCACGCTGACCAAGAAGTGGTACGGCGCCGACTACAGCGCCGATTGATAGAACGATTACGGGTCCGGGCCGTCTTGGCTGCCCGGGCCCTTCCTTTGCCTACTATTCCGAAAGAGCCACGATGTCGTACCCCGATACCTATTACCGTCGCACCATGACAGACACCACCGCCCGCCCTGCGCTGAACGGCCCGGCGGAGTGCGACACGGTGATCGTGGGTGGCGGCCTTGCCGGCCTGACGACGGCTTTGCAGCTTGCGCGTGCTGGCGTGTCGGTCGTGGTTCTCGAGGCTGAGTCCGTAGGCTTCGGCGCGTCGGGCCGCAACGGCGGTTTCGTCAGCGCCGGTTTTGCCACCGATGGCTCGTCGATCGCCCGCTTCACTGGCGCTGAAACCGCCAAGAAAATTCATCGGCTTTCCGTCGAAGGTGTCGACTTCGTTCGCGACACGATCCGCGACTTGAACATCACCGATGCCAGCCCGCAGGCCGGTATCATCAGCGCTTTGCGCCATGACGGCGGCGACAGCCTCAAGCGCTACGCGGAAACGATGAACCGCGACTTCGGCAGCGAACTTGAGTTCATGGAGCGCGATCAGGTTCGCGCCATTCTGAAATCCAGCCGATACTACCAGGCGCTCCGCAGCCAGAAATCCTTCCACATGCATCCGCTCAACTATCTAAGGGCGGTCGCCGCCGAGATCGAGCGGCTGGGCGGGCGCATCTATGAAAACTCCGCCGCCACCGACTGCCGGCTTTCGGGAGCGGAGAAGCTCGTCAAGACCGCCGGCGGCCAGGTCAAGGCGCGCCGCGTCGTCTTCACGACCGGTGGCTACACCGGCGCGCTCGTCGGCAAGCTGAAGCGCTCGTTCCTGCCGATCGCCACCTATGTGATGATATCAGAGGAAAACCCGGAGCTCATCGCCAAGGCGATCGCGACCCAATGTGCGATCGGCGACAACCGGCGTGCCGGCGACTATTACCGCGTCGTCGATGGCGGCAAACGCCTTTTGTGGGGCGGTCGCATCACGACGCGCGCCGCTTCGCCAGCCACCCTCGCGCGGGAACTTCGCAGCGAAATGGTCGGCACCTATCCGCAGCTCGCCGAGCTGAAGACCGAACTTGCCTGGTCCGGGCTGATGTCCTATGCCCGCCATCTGATGCCACAGATCGGCGAGATGATGCCCGGCGTCTGGCATTGCACCGCCTTCGGCGGCCACGGCCTCAACACGACCGCGATCGGCGGCAAGGTCGTTGCGGAAGGCATTCTCGGCCAATCCGACCGCTACCGGCTGTTCCAGCCCTTCGGCCTCGTCTGGGCCGGCGGCGTTGCCGGACTTGCCGCGGCACAGCTCACCTATTGGAAATTGCAGGCGCAAGACTGGTGGCGCGAAAGAGCCGCCTGAAGAGAACGCCCGGGGGACGAAAATGCTAGGAAGACTGATCCTGAACTATCCGGATGCCGCAAGGAGAACGGGCATCCTTTTCATGCTGGCGACATTTTCCGCCATACTCTACGCGCTCGGTATCAGCGGGGCGTGGATCGGCAAGCTGGTCCCGGTAACGGTCGGCTGGGTTACAGATAGGCCCGAGGTCAGCCGCATCGTATCGGCGGTGCTGATTTCCCTCATCGTCGCAGTCAACATCAAGCTTTTGCGGCTACTTCCCCGGCGTCAGCAAATCATTGGGGTGTGGATCGAACTCTTCACCTTGTTGATGCTGTTCTTCTACACCTTCGACCTTTCCTTTACCTTCATCGCCAAGAAGATCGGCTTCCTGATCACGCAGGGCGTCACCACGACGCTTTACATTTCTGCCATCTCGATCGTCATCGCCACCGCCATTGCGCTGGCCGGCGCCATCGCCAAGCTTTCGAAGAACGGCGTGATCTACGGTCTGGCCACATTCTATACGTCGCTCTTCCGCGGACTGCCGCTGCTCATGCAGATCTACATCATCTACCTCGGCCTGCCGCAGGTCGGCTATGTCATCGGCGCTGTTCCTGCCGGCATTATGGCACTCTCGCTCTGCTACGGCGCCTATATGACCGAAATCTTCCGCGCCGGCATCGAGAGCATCCCGCGCGGCCAGTCGGAGGGCGCAACCGCCCTGGGCCTGAGCCCGAACCAGACGATGTTCCTCGTCATCCTGCCGCAGGCGATGCGCGTCATCATTCCGCCGACCGGCAACCAGTTTATCGCGATGCTGAAGGATTCTTCGCTCGTCTCGGTCGTCGGCGTCTGGGAAATCATGTATCTCGCCCGTACCCAGGGTCAGACGGAATTCCGTCACATCGAGATGCTCATCACCGCCTCGATGATCTACTGGATCCTGTCCATCGGGCTTGAGTTCCTGCAGTCGCGCATCGAAGACCGCTTTGGCCGCTTCAATGTCCGATAGCGTTCAGCCGGCGGCGGCCGTCGAAGCCGGCGCCAGCTCCAACCTGCGTGCGGCCGGCATAGTCATTGCAGCCTTCGCTGTCTTCTCCGGCACCGACGCGCTCGTCAAACTTCTGAGCGCGGACTTCCGGGTTCCGCAGGTGACCTTCATGATCACGCTGGGCGCGCTTTTCCTGGTTGCCGGGCGTGCCCTCTTCACTCGCGATGTCGGCGCGCTCGTGCCGCGCCAGCCTAGGCTGGCACTGCTGCGGGCACTGTTGCTGGCCGGCGATACATTGCTGATCCACTACGCTTTCGCGGCCTTGCCGCTGGCCGAAGCCTATGTGCTCGCCTTTCTGACGCCTATCCTCGTCGCCATTCTCGCCTTCGCCTTTCTGGGCGAACGCCTTTCGCTGGTCGGGTGGCTGGGCGTCTTGCTTGGATTTGCGGGCGTTGCCGTTGCGCTGAGGCCAGGGGCCGTGGCGCTCAATTTCGGCCATGCCGCCGCGATCGGATCGGCTCTTCTGTTTGCGCTCTCGCTCGTCCTCTTGCGAAAGGCGAAATCAAACGAATCCGACACGGCGCTCGTCGCCACGCTGCTCCTGGTGCTGACGTTCTCCGCCTTCGGCGTTGCGATGGCGACCGGGGGCTTCGATCAAGTGACCCCCCACGCACTGGCGCTTGCGGCGCTTGCCGGGGCGCTGCTCTACGCCGGCCACGCGCTTTTGGTGCGGGCATTCCGCATAGGCGACGCATCCGTGGTCGCTCCCTTTCAATATAGCCAGATTGTCTGGGGCTGCCTCTATGGCGCGATGCTTTTCGGCGCCCCAGTCGAGACCTACACGATCGCTGGAGGGATCATCATCATCCTCTCCGGCTGGCTCGTGCTGAAGTAATCCAAGGAGGAGACGAACTTGACGTTACACCCCCACGCCACACAGCCGGAAATCGAGCTCTCCGGCGTTAACAAATGGTACGGAAGCTACCAGGCTCTCAGCGATATCAACCTGTCGGTTCGCAAGGGTGAACGCGTCGTTATTTGCGGCCCATCTGGGTCGGGTAAATCGACGCTAATCCGCTGTATCAATCGCCTGGAAGTCCATCAGGAAGGCCGCATCGTCGTCGGGGGAACAGAGCTCTCGGAGAACGAAAAGAACATCGGTGAAATCCGCCGCGAGGTCGGGATGGTGTTCCAGCACTTCAATCTCTTCCCGCATCTGACGATCCTGCAGAACTGCATACTGGCTCCGGTCTGGGTGCGTAAAATGGACAAGAAGAAGGCGACCGAAATCGCCATGCACTATCTTGAGCGCGTGCGCATTCCGGAACAGGCAAACAAGTTCCCCGGTCAGCTTTCCGGCGGTCAGCAGCAACGCGTCGCGATCGCCCGCGCTCTTTGCATGAGCCCGAAGGTCATGCTCTTCGATGAGCCGACGTCCGCGCTCGATCCGGAGATGGTCAAGGAAGTTCTTGAGACCATGGTGTCGCTCGCCGACACCGGCATGACGATGATCTGCGTCACGCATGAGATGGGGTTTGCCCGTCAGGTCGCCGATCGCGTCATCTTCATGGATCGCGGTGCGATCGTCGAGGAGGCTCCGCCCTCGGAATTCTTCGACAATCCGCAGAACGAACGCAGCAAGCTGTTCCTGAGCCAGATCCTGCACTGAACGTGAAAAAAGGCGACAGATCGCAAGATCTGCCGCCTCTCCCAAGCTGGATTCAAGTCGTTTCTAAAGCGGCAGCGGCTGCTGCGGAAAGCCGCCGACATGCGTGCAGGTGATCGCGGCACAATCGCGACCCGCCTCCAGGCAGTCCGCAAGCGGCACGCCTGCAATGTAGGCCACGAGAAAACCGGCAATGAAGCTATCGCCGGCGCCGGTCGTGTCCACGACCGCGACGGGTACGACCGCTGCTTCCGCCCTTTCCTCTCCGCGACGAGCAAGGGACCCCTCCTCGCCGCATGTGACCACGGCGCAGCCCGCTCCACCCTCAAGGATGTCGCCGAGCATCGCTTCCGCAACCGAACCGCGCTCACCGGCAGAGGCGAAGGCGACGGATAGCCCTGCTAGGCCGAGGTTCTCCGGGCTCGCATTTACGGAAATATCCTGGGAAACGCTGACGCCCTCGGTGACAAGCCTTCGGCGCAAAGCGCCACCGTCATCGAGCCAGCCCAGGTGCACGTGATCCATGGTCTTAAGGACGGCAATATCCGCCTCGCTCGGCCCATAGCCGGCGCAGACGCCAAAATCCTCGTAGGCCATGATCCGGTCGCCTGAGGGTGTCTTTTCGATGTCGGTATAGGCTGTGATGCCCGGACGCGCCTCCAAATGGTCGGTTTCGACACCGTTGTCTTCCAAGGCCCTCTTGGTCCGGGCTCCATCAAAATCTTCGCCAACCGCTCCGAAATAGAAGGCCGTATGGCCAAGCCGCGCGAGCTGAACCGCCACATTGACGGCATTGCCGCCGACAAGCGACTGGCTTACCGGCGGCTGAAACCGATCAATGCAATTGTCGCCGACAGCCGCAAAGCGGAAATGCGTCATTCGATCCTCGATCTCTTGTTTGCGCAAGGCAAAGCCGCGAACGCTTCAGCGTCGCGGCTTCTACCTCTGTCTAGCAGATCAATAGGCTACGCGCTTGTAGTAGCGGCGCGTCGTCAGGGGATGATTGCGCATGACCTCGAGGTGGGCGCTGATGCGCTCGAGGACCGTTGCGAGCAGTACCGGCGAGATAAGCGCGCGCACCTCGGCGGAGATGCCGGGAAGTTCGAATTCCGCCGTATCCAACACCGTCAGCTTGCTCGTGTAGTTCGGGACGAAATTCTGAACGCGTTCGGCGAGCGGACGGCAATCGTCCTCTCCCTTGAAGAGGATGACGCTGACATCCTTTTCGACAAGCTCCAGCGTGCCATGGAAGAAGTCGGACGCATGCACCGGACGGGTGCGGATCCACTGCATCTCTTCCAGAATGCACATGCCGTAGTAGAAGGCTTCGGGCCAGACGTTTCCGGCGCCGGTGATGATGTGATAGCCGGAGCCGGCGAATGCCTTCGCATAGGTTTCGGCTTTGCCTTCGAAATTCCGCTTCACGTCGAGAAGCAGCGCCGGCAGTTTCGAAAGTTCCGCCGCGAGTTGATCATAGTTCGCGATCTCGCCCCGATGCTTCATGATCGAAAGCGCGATGAGGAGCGATTGCAGATAGAAGGACTCACAGGACGTATCGTCCTCGGCGAAATTGACGAAGACATGGTCGCCGCCCTTGCCGAGCGGCGTTTCCTCGTGACCGACAAGCGTCAGGACCGTCGCCCCGATCTCCGTCAGCTTTGCGAGCAGCGCGACGCTTTCCTTCGTGGTGCCCGACAGCGACGGCATGACCACGATCGATTTCGCCGTGAGATTGGCCGAGCCGGAAATGACGAGTTCGGCCGTCAGATCGAGGAAAGCCGGAAAGCGCGACTTGCGCTGCAACAGCTGTGTCGCCGGCTGCATGAGGATCCCCGCGCCGCCCGTACCCAGGAAGAAGATGTTTTCCGCGCCTGCCTTAAGGCAGGTGCCGATCACTTCGTCGAGACGCTTGGCCAGCGCCAAGGCGCCGGACTGGATACGCAGGAATCGTTGCTCATCAAAATTCAGCATGGAACTCTCTCGGTTGGCGACGCCACGCGGACGTCTATTCTGAATTCGAATTGCCCTCAAAGCAATGTTGTAAGACAACTGACATCTCACGTGGCTGCTGTCAAGTGATCTTGCGTGGGTGAAATTGGAGGCCCGCGTCCATTAGAACATAGTTGCGGTAGGAAACTGGCAAGTGCTGCTGGCCGACTCTTGACCGGACAAAATTTGTCAGACAAGACAGAAGTGATGACAACACGATCGAGAGAGACAGGCGACTTGGACGACTCTATTCGCGACACGCGCACGATAGTCATCCAGCTCCGCGACCGCATCGCCGACCTCATCCAGAGTGAGGGCCTGAAGCCCGGCGAAAAGCTCCCGACGGAAGCCCAGCTGACGGAGCGCTTCAACGTCTCTCGGCCGGCGCTCCGCGAGGCGCTGAAACTCCTTGAGCAGGAGAGCGCCATCTATGTGGAGCATGGGCGCGGGCGTTTCGTGTCCGCAATCTCCGCCGTCCAGGTCGACCGCCCGATCACGGTGTTCGAAAGCGTCACCGACATGACGCGCGCCTACGGCTACAAGACCGTCAACAAGGTGCTTTCAATCTCGGAAGAGGCGCCGGACGCGGCCACCGCCAAGCACCTGCAGCTTGCGGAATCGGATCGCGTCATCCGCATTGAACGGCTCCGGCTCGAAAACGACGAGCCAATCATGTATTGCGTGGACTACGTGCCGCGCAGCATTATCCCGACACGCCTCTACGATATCGATTGGAGCGGCTCGCTGCTGTCACTGCTCGACCAACATAAACAGCGTCCCAGAATGTCTTCCGCATCGGTGAGCGCCGTCATGCTTCCCGAGCAGGTCCTCGAGCGGAACGATCTGAGGGATTTCGGCCCCGCGCTCCTTATCACCGAAACTTGCTTCAACGTATCCGGCGTGCCAGTTATCTATGCGATCGACTACCATCGCGGCAGCCATTTTTCCTTCAGCCTCGTACGCAAATAGTAGGGTTTCATTACCCTTTGCTTACATGGTATGGCCACCCCATCCATGAAAATGAATTTCACATTCTCAATTTTTCCGGCGAATCCTGTTGACGATCCTGAAATTATGCCCCAACCTGCGAAAATAAATTACGCAGCGGGAACAGTTCAGCATGAAAGTCGGGATAATCGGGCTCGGATTCCGCCTCGGATATCTGGCCTATGTTTTCAAGGCGATAGACGAGAATTTCGAGGTCGTTGGTTACGTCGACCCGGCCCCCGCAGGTCTTCCCGGAATGCAGAAAGACGGCATCTCCGCCGGCAAGGCCTATGCCACGCCCGAGGAGCTGATCGCCAACGAAAAGTTCGACCTGTTGATGATCGGTTCGCCGAACCACATGCATCTCGACCACATCCGGTTGGGCCTTGAGGCTGGCCTGAAGGTTTTCTGTGAAAAACCCATCGTCTCGACCATCGAGCAAAGCCTCGAGCTTGCGCGCCTGATGGCGAAGTTCGGCCACGAACGGCTGATGGTCGGGCTGGTGCTGCGCTATTCGCCGCTCTACCGCGATCTGAGCGCTACTGTTGCATCCGGCAAGCTCGGCAACGTCGTCTCGATCGAAGCGTCCGAACACATCGAGCCCTATCACGGCGCCTTCTTCATGCGCGACTGGCGCCGCTACGAGCGCTATTCAGGCAGTTTCATGTTGGAGAAATGCTGCCACGACCTCGATCTCTACAACGGCCTCGTCGGCGCCCGTCCGGAGCGCGTGGCAAGCTTCGGCGGACGCAAGACCTTCATTCCGGCTAACGATCCCGCACGCGAAGGCATCAACGACCTGGAACTCTTCCACCGCAAGCCGAGCGGCTGGATGGGGTCGGACAAGGTTTTCGACAGCGACGGCGACATAATMGACTATCAGGTGGCCATCGTCGAATATGCCAACGGCGTCGGCATGAATTTCCACACCAATCTCAACGTGCCCGATCAGTTCCGGCGCTTCTGCGTCATGGGGTCGCGCGGCATGGCAGAGGGTGATTTCATCCGCGGCTATCTCGATGTCCATGAGGTGCTGACCGGCAAGAAGGTGATCGAAAACAAGTACGCGGCGACCGCCCTTTCCCAGCATTACGGCGCCGACGAGCAAATGGCCGCCGATCTTATCGCGCATGTGCGAACGGGGGAGACACTGCCGGTATCGACCGTAGACGCGCTGGAAGCCGGCATCCTTGCGCTTTCCATGGACGAGGCGCGCATGAAGCGAAGTGTTGTCGATCTCCGGCCTGTTTGGGACGCATTCGACCAAGCTTTGTACGCCAAGGCATCTTGAAGGGAGCGGCAAGGATGAGTGTTCAACGCAGCACTGTCATCTTCGCCTGGATCCTGCTTCTTCCAGCCGTTCTCTATGTGCTCGTGATCGTCGCATACCCGCTGGTCGACACCTTCATTCTCTCCTTTACCGACGCCTCCCTGAAGAAGACGACGAACTGGGTCGGCTGGATAAACTACGGCAAGATCTTCAATGAGCGGTTCGCCGAAGTGATCGTGCGGACCTTCGTGTGGACCTTCTTTTCGGTGTCCATCAAGATGATCATCGGCACGTTCGGCGCCACCATGCTGAATGCCGCAGTTCCCGGTCGCGCTCTTTTCCGCCTTTTCACCATGCCGCCATGGATCGTGCCGATGGCAATCGGCATCTTCATGTGGGGGTGGATGTACAACGGCCAGTTCGGCATGATCTCCGGCGTCTTGCAGAATTTCGGTTTGGTGAGCGGCCCGGTCGCCTTCCTTGCCTATGGTGGCACGGCATTCTGGGCGACTATATTCACCGACGTCTGGATCGGCGTGCCGCTCGTGACGCTCTACCTGCTCGCCGCCATGCAGGCGATCCCGCAGGATCTCTATGAGGCTGCCTGGACGGACGGGGCCGGCCGTCTTTACCGGTTCCGCCGCATCACCCTGCCGCTGATCGTGCCCGCCGTCATCACCATATCGATGCTGTCGCTGATCGCGACGTTCAACTCCTTCGACATCATCTGGATTCTCACCCAGGGCGGTCCCAACGGCCAGACGACCACGATGATCATCGATACTTACCAGGTCGCCATAGCTTCAAAGAAATACGGTGAGGGTGCGGCGCGAGCCGTGCTGATCTGCATTTTCCTGTCGATCTTCTCACTCTGCTATTTCCGGATCACCAGCCGCCTTGCCGCAGGAGACAAGCGATGAGCAAGCAGATGATGATCAACCGCTACAAGTGGTATGAGATTATCGGTATCTATCTTGGCATCTTCGTCTTTTTGAGCTTCGTGCTGTCTCCGTTCGTCGAAGGCTTCCTGGTGTCCTTGAAGCCGCTCAGCCAGCTGTTTTCCTCGCCCTATCGCTTTATTCCCGAAAACTGGTCCTTCGCTGCCTATCGCACGATGTGGGAAAGCGTGCCCGGCTTCGGCTGGTACATCTTCAACTCGTTCTTCATCTCGACGGTCATCACCGCAATCGTCGTCGTTCTGGTGGTGCCGGCTTCCTATGCCTTCGCGAGATTCGAGTTCAGGGGCGCGGGCCTGCTGCTTGGCGCCTTCCTTGCGGTGAACATGTTCTCGGGTGCCGTCCTTCTCATTCCGCTCTTCCGCCTGATGCGCACGATGGGCGTGCTCAATACCTATATGGCGATGATCATCCCGGGCGTCGCCTTTCTCATTCCTTCGGCGATCTGGCTGCTGCGCACCTATATGATGCGCATCCCGAAAGAATTGGACGAAGCCGCATTCGTCGACGGCGCCAGCCACTTCTATACCCTCCGGCGCGTGATCCTCCCGATCGCCATGCCCGGCATCATCGTCGTTGCGATCACCACCTTCATCGGCGCCTATTCGCAACAATTCATCTTCGCGCTCACCTTCAACTCAAAGACCGAATACATGCCGCTCCCGGTTGGGCTCTTTGCCTATTTCGGACGGCAGGAGGTCGTCTGGAACGAGCTCATGGCCGCAAGCTTCGTCGGCATTGCGCCGGCAATGGTCGTGATCTTCTTCCTGCAACGCTATCTCGTCAGCGGGCTGACTGCTGGCGCGGTGAAACAATAACAACCACCAGAGGAACGGGAGTACTTCAGTGAGCATCACGATCAAAACCGGGCTTGTCGCACTCGCCCTGCTCAGCTCTACGGGGCTGACCGCCATCACGGCCCACGCCGCCGACAAGGAAATCAGCTGGATCTACTGCGGCGACTCGATCGACCCGATCCATCAGAAATATATCAAGGTCTGGGAAGAAAAGAACGCCGGCTGGAAGGTCTCGCCGGAACTCGTTCCCTGGGCGCAGTGCCAGGATAAGGCGACGACGCTCGCCGCCGCCGGCACGCCCGTCAGCATGGCCTATGTCGGTTCGCGTACGCTGAAAGAATTCGCCGAGAACGATCTGATCGTGCCGGTCCCGATGAACGACGACGAGAAGAAGGCCTACTACCCCAATATCGTGGACACCGTCACCTCGGGTGGGACGCAGTGGGGCGTACCGATCGCGTTTTCGACCAAGGCGCTCTATTGGAACAAGGACCTCTTCAAGCAGGCTGGCCTTGACCCTGAAAAGCCGCCGCAGACCTGGGAAGAAGAGATCGCCGACGCCAAGATCATCAAGGAAAAGACCGGCGTTCCAGGCTTCGGCTTGTCGGCCAAGACCTTCGACAACACCATGCATCAGTTCATGCACTGGGTTTACACGAATAACGGCAAGGTCATCGATGCCGACGGCAAGATCACGCTCGACAGCCCCGAGGTGCTGGCAGCGCTGAAGGCCTACAAGGATATCGCCGCCTTCGCCGAAGAAGGCCCGACTGCCTATGAGCAGAACGAGGTTCGCGCGATCTTCCTCGACGGCAAGGTTGCGATGATCCAGGCCGGCTCCGGTGCTGCCGATCGCCTTAAGAAGACCAAGATCAACTGGGGCATCGCGCCGCTGCCGCTCGGTCCTTCCGCCAAGGGCCAAGGCACCCTGCTCATCACCGACAGCCTTGTGATCTTCAAGGGAACCGGCG
The DNA here is from genome assembly GCF_052113965.1 of Rhizobium sp. RAF56. Lineage (NCBI taxonomy): Bacteria > Pseudomonadati > Pseudomonadota > Alphaproteobacteria > Hyphomicrobiales > Rhizobiaceae > Rhizobium > Rhizobium sp. RAF56. The sequence goes on along the minus strand of NZ_JBFRDU010000015.1, from coordinate 51,012 downwards.
TCGAAGACAAGGCGACCGAGTTCGCCAGGTACATCACCTCGCCGGAGATCCAGCCGGAATACGAACTACAGGGCGGCGCCGGCCTGACCCCGCTGCGTCCTTCGGCGAAGGTCGACGAGTTCGTGAAGAACGACCCTTCGTGGAAGCCGCTGATCGACGGTATCAATTATGGTGGGCCAGAACCGCTGTTCAAGGACTACAAGGGCTTCCAGAACGTGATGATCGACATGATCCAATCGGTCGTTACCGGCAAGGCCGAGGCTGAAGCCGCCCTCAAAAAGGCTGCTGCCGACCTCGAGCAGTACAAGTAAGCTGGAAGCACCGGCCGCCGTATTATTCGGCGGCCGGTCTTCGCACCGGTATGACAGCCGCTACACTGGTGCGTTCTTAAGATCAGGCCGGGGCCGCCGCGTCCAGTTGGGAGACGATGTTTTGGGACAGTTGACCCTTTCCGAGGTTCGGAAATCCTATGGCACCTTCGAGGTCATCAAGGGCGTGATCCTTGATGTGCGCGAAGGCGAGTTCGTGGTTTTCGTGGGCCCCTCCGGCTGCGGCAAGTCGACCCTTCTTCGCATGATTGCCGGCCTTGACGAGACGACGAGCGGCGACATCGTCATCGATGGCAAGCGGGTGAACGACCTGCCGCCCGTCAAGCGCGGCATTGCCATGGTCTTCCAGTCCTATGCGCTTTATCCGCATATGACGGTGTTCGAAAACATCGCCTTTCCGCTGCGGGTGGAGGGACTGGCTGAAGACAAGCTCAAGGCCAAGGTCGAAAACGCTGCCCGCATACTGCATCTCGATCAGCGGCTGCAGCAGAAACCCGGCATGCTCTCCGGCGGACAGCGGCAGCGCGTCGCGATCGGCCGCGCCATCGTGCGCGAGCCAAGGATCTTTCTTTTCGACGAGCCGCTTTCGAACCTCGACGCAGCACTTCGCGCCGACATGCGCATCGAACTCGCCAAGCTGCACCGCCAGCTGAAGGCGACGATGATCTATGTTACCCACGACCAGGTCGAGGCCATGACGATGGCCGACCGCATCGTCGTTCTCGATGTCGGCAGCATTTCCCAGACCGGCACGCCGCTCGAGCTCTATCACAAGCCGGCAAACATGTTCGTGGCTGGCTTCATCGGCAATCCGAAGATGAATTTTCTGCCTGTCACCTGCAAAGGCGCGAGCGACGGCGGCGTCGAGGTCGATTACAAGGGGAAGTCTTTGTTGCTGCCCGTCGCCCCGCATCGCGTCACGGCCGGGCAGCCGCTAACGCTCGGGATCCGGCCTGAGCATCTGCAGGTCGATGGCGGTGATATCGTTATTTCCGTCACGCCCACGGTGATCGAACGGCTCGGCGCCCAGACTGTCGCCTATGCGTCGCTAGATGGCGAAGGCGAGAACTTCTGCGCCACGTTGCCCGGCAGCGCTCTCGTCCGGACCGACAAGCCGCTCGCCGCTGGCATTCGCGCGGCAGACTGCCATCTGTTCGATGCGGATGGCGTTGCCTTCGAACGGCGCGTGGAACTGACCGAAATCGAGGTGAATGCCTTAAAGCCCAAAACCGCGGTCTAACGGCTGCGTGTTTCGCGGACGGATTAAATGCCGGCTTCTACCAAACGAGCCCGCGCGCCGATACCTCTTCGACGCGCGTCACGACGCCGTTTCGATGAAAGACCATGGTGTCGAACAGGTTGGACACGACGCAGGTGTGGTTCGGGATGATGCGGATCTTTTCGCCGATCTCGGGGCGGGCGCCCACACAGTTCGACAGATCGACGGCGCCGTGCTCCTCGGAAAGCTTGGTGATCACCGCGTCCGGGTATTCGACGATCTTGCCGTAGTCCGAAAAGCCGAGCAGATCGGCCGTCAACGCTTTCGAGCCGGCGTCTACGACGGCGCGATCGGGCGTCGGGAGGGAGACCACGGTCGCCAATATGTGCATGGCGCAATCGGCCTGCGTGCAATGCCCGTCACGCATCATCGAGCGGTCGTTGTAAATGTAGGTTCCGGCGCGGTGCTCGGTCGCCGATAACACGAGATGCGCTTCGTAAAGGCTCGGCGTACCGCCGTTGCTGACAGTCGCACAGCTAATCCCATCCTTTTCGAGAAGAGCGATGGTCTCCGCAAAATAGGCTTGCACAGCCGCAGCACTCCACGACTTCGGATAGGTCATCAGGCCACCGAAAACGAGGCCCTGCTTGGCGGCGATGTGCCTCGCCAGCGCTGCCGCCTCCTCGGGGCTCTGCACGCCGCAGCGGCCGCCGCCCGTATCGCATTCGACAAGCACCGTAAGCGGCTTTGCCAAGGCAAAGCGCACCGACAGGCCGTCGACAGTAGCGACACTGTCGGCAACGACCTTCAGCATCGAAATGCGCTCGTGGAGCGCGGCGAGCCGGTCCAGCTTCTCCGCGCCCAGAATGTTGAAGGTGATCAGGATGTCTTCGAACCCGGCAGCGGCGAAAACTTCCGCCTCGGTGATCTTCTGGCAGTTGATACCCTTGGCGCCGGCAGCGACCTGCGCGCTGGCGAGCGCCACGATCTTGTGGGTCTTGATGTGAGGGCGGAACGCAAGGCCATGCTCGTCGCAATAGGCCTGCCCACGCGCGATGTTGGCCGCCATCACGTCCTCGTCGATCAGCGGCCGCGGCGTGGATAGATCGACCACGCGGTCGCCGGGCTTCGCCACGACCGCAAAGGACGAATGTTCGCTCATGCGCTTTATGCTCCCGTTTCATTCCCGTGCGGATTTTCGACCATCGGCCAGATGTCGCGCCGCGCCCGCCGATACGACGTCTTGGCGGGATTGTTAGGATAGGGCGTGCCCGCCGAGCAATAGAGAATTTGCGACGCGATCTTCGAGAAGGAGGCGTAGAAATGATTGGTCGACTTGATCACCAGGATCTTTTTCGAGGTCGGGTCGATCCCCATCACCGAAAAGAGGCTCGGGTCGAAACTCTGTGCGCGCGTCGAATTGAGGATGATGTCGATGCCGGCCAACCGGATATGTGCGGCATCGCCGAACGGCGCCAGGCTCTCGCCGAAACGCATCTCCGCATCACGCACGATCCGCACGACCTCCACAATACCGTCGACCGGATTGCCGGTGTCAGGCGCGGATTTCGCGCCGAACCGCAGGGGGATTCTCGCCCCCTCGCCGGCGGCCATGCAGATCTGCACCGCCATCGGGTCCCAGATCGTGCCGATCGCCGTCTCCGTCGCGCCGTTTGCCAAAAGCTCCTCGAGAATGACCGTCGCGTCGCCGGCGGTCCCGCCACCGGGGTTGTCCCAGAGATCGGCGATCACCACCGGCCATGAGGCGGCGGCCAGCGCTTCCGAGACGGCCTGCTTTTCGTCAATCTGCGGCATGATGAAGGTGCCGCGTTTGGAAAAGAGCTCGAGGCCGAGCTCGCGGGCGAGCACGTCGCCCTTCTCCTTGCGGTCGTTGGTCACCACCAGCATCTTCGTGCCCATTTCCGGCACGTCTCCCGCCATGAAGCCGTGGACCACCGACAGAGAGAGGATATCGGCGTCTTCCGCCTCCATGCGCATAAGCTTGTCGACGAAGGAGCGCATCGGGTCCTTCGAGGTCGGATAGACATCGATCATTCGGCAGTCGAAGACGGACATCACCGGCTTGACCCTGCCTTCGAGCGTATCGACGACGATGCGCCACAGATCCTCGGCGCGATCGACGAAATCGGTGTGCGGGAATTCCTTGAAATAGACGAAGACGTCGGCAGCCGCGAGGCGCTTTGCGGTCAGATGGCTGTGCGGATCAAGCTCGGCGGCAACGAGTACGTTCGGTCCGACGATCTCGCGCACCCGCGACAGCAGATCGCCCTCGGTATCCTCATAGCCGTCCGCTACCATTGCGCCATGCAGGCCAAGCACGACGGCGTCGACCGGCAGTGCCGCCTTAAGCTGGCCGAGGACCTCGTCGCGCAAGGTTTCATAGGTGATGCGGTTTACGAGCCCGGCCGGATCCGCCCAGGTCGCCGTCCCTTCGATCAGTTCCCAGCCCTTTTCCACGGCAATCCCGCGACCGACCGTGATGGGGGCGGTGCAGAGCGTTGGCGTGGCGGGATGTTCGCCAGGCGGCGCGTAGAGCGAAGCCTCGAAGGCGCGCCGGTCTATGCAGATCGGTGAGAAGGTGTTCGTCTCTGTCGCGAGCGCCGCCGTGAAAATTCGCAATGCCGTTCCTTTTTAGCGCCCGCTTAGCCCATCGGATTCGGCAGATAGCCGGTGAAGCCGCAAATCTTCCACCACCCTTCATGGAGCCGGCAATAATAGAGCGTCTGCCAGCGCATCACGTCGGTACTTCCGTCGGCCTTTTTCAGCGAGCCGTCGAACTTCTTGCGCACCAGCGCCATCTCGCCTTCGATCTCGATATCCTCAAGCGTCGTCGTGGTGAAAATCGCGGTGCGTGGGTCCTCGGCAAAGGACAGCTTTGCGAATTCTCGCGCCTGGCGCAGCCACTCGTCGCGATAGGCGCCAAGGGTCGGGAAGGCGAGCCGCCATTTGTCCGGGCTTACGTCACGCCGGGCATCGATCCCGAGAAAGCCATCCTCGACAAAATCACCCGCCACCAGCGACCAGTCGGCGGCAAGAAATGCATCGATATCGCGCGGGACCAGCATCTCCCAGATGGCGTGGCGCGCCGCTTCCGACACCTTGAACGGATTCTTGAAAGGATCGCGCATCTTCCCCGCCTATTGAAATTCTTTTCATAATAGTCGTTTTTCGCTGGTCAAATTCCGCTTTCTATGGTCATTTGTCAACTTGCCAAGAAAATAATTTGCAAGGATCGACGATGCCTATCAAGCGTTACGGTACGGCGCAAACCGGTGCGGGGGGCAAGCGGTTGCCTTTCGCGCGTGCCGTCGAGGCCGACGGCTGGCTCCATGTATCCGGCCAGGTCGCCATGGAAAACGGCGAAATCATCGATGGCAATATCGTTGCGCAGACCCACAAGGCGATCGACAATCTTGTCGCTATCCTGAAGGAGGCGAACTACGGCGTCGAGCACGTGGTGCGCGTCGGCGTTTGGCTCGACGACCCCCGTGACTTCTGGACCTTCAACAAGATCTATGAAGAGTATTTCGGCGAGCATCCGCCGGCCCGCGCCTGCGTCCAGTCCTCGATGATGGTGGATTGCAAGGTTGAGATCGACTGCATCGCCTACAAACCGAAAGACGTCTGACGCAGCCGTCACGACGCCGGGACAGCGATGACTGTCCGGCTTAAGCCGAAGGAGGGGCGATGGACGTTTTTTCGAGCCTGCAGCAGGAGACCGGGCGACTTTCGCAATCGGAAAGACGCATTGCCGAGATCGTGCTCAATGATTTCGAGTTCGCCGTCAACGCTTCGATCATCGAACTCGCCGGCCGCGCCGACGTTTCGCCGCCGACCGTCACCCGCTTTTGCCGGCGCCTCGGCTGCGAAAGCTTTTCCGACTTCAAGGTCCAGCTGGCGCGCACCGCCTATGTCGGCGTCCGCTATCTGAAACCAGAGCCGAAAAGCAGCGAGCCGACCGAGGTCGCCCAGGACATCATCGCCAAGGCGCAAAACGCTCTTTTCCTCCTGCACCGCTCGCTCGATGTCGATATCATCGGCAAGGCGGCGCAGCAGCTTGCGAATGCCGAGATGATCTATGCCTTCGGCTCGGGCGGAAATTCCTCGATGATCGCCAACGAACTGCAGAACCGGCTCTTCCGCCTCGGCCTGAGGGTGACGGCGAGCTCCGACCACGGCATGCAGCTGATGATGGCGGCGGCGGCAAAACCTTCCGACGTGCTGATCGGCTCCTCTTTCTCCGGCCGCAACACCGAACTCGTGCGCGCCTTTTCGCTTGCGCGCGAAGCAAAGGTGCCGACCATCGCGTTGACGCAGGGCGACAGCCCGGTCGCGAGGGCGGCCGATATCACCATTCCGGTCGACCTGCAGGAGGGCAGCAACATCTATCGCCCGACCTCGACCCGCATTGCCTACCTGGCGCTGGTCGACATCATAGCGAGCCTCGTCGCCTATCGGATCCAGCCGCAGGCAACCGTCACGCTCCGCCGCATCAAGCAACAGCTTGTCGCCCATCGCGACGGCGACGATCGCCAACTTCTCGGGGATTGACCCGATGCCAGCCAACGAGGAATGCGCATGACTCCATCCATCGCGATCGTCACCGGCGCGGCCGGCGACATCGGCCGGGCCATCGCCCGAAGGCTTGGCGGTGACCACGACGTCATTCTGCTCGCCGACATCGATGGCGCCGGCGCCGAAAGGGCCGCTCGCGATCTCGGTCCGGGCGACCGTTTCGTCACCTTTGCCTGCGACGTGACGAACGAGCAGAGCGTGGCGGCAATGGCCGAAACCGCCGCGGCGCGCGGCGCGGTGCGCACGCTCGTCAACAATGCAGGTGCAGCACTTGCCGTCAGCCTCCACGACACCACGCCGGAGATCTGGCGCAAGGACAACGCGCTCAATCTGGAAGCGGCCTTCCTCTGCTTCCGCGCCGTCGAGGACATGCTGAAGACAACGAAGGGCTCGGTCGTCAACATCGCCTCGGTCAACGCGATGAACGTCTTCGGCCACCCCGCCTACAGCGCCGCCAAAGCCGGGCTGTTGCATCTTACCAAGCTGGTCGCTGTCGAGTATGGCAAGTACGGCATCCGATCCAATGCGGTTGCCCCCGGCACGGTGCGCACGCAAGCCTGGGAGGCACGCGCGGCTGCAAATCCCAACGTCTTCGAAGAGGCGCGCCGCTGGTATCCGCTGCAACGGGTCGTCGATCCTGATGATGTCGCCAATGCGGTACAGTTTCTCTCAAGCCCGCTTGCCGCGGCGATCACCGGCATCTGCCTGCCGGTCGATTGCGGCCTGACGGCGGGCCAAGCGGAACTCGCCCGCACCTTTTCCCAATCGCCTCACTACTGAACGCCTTCGACGAGGAACAAGCATGCAGCCGACGCCCTATCGCCTGGAAAGCACATGGAACCCCAACGGCGGGCCGAACGGCCGGTTCACCTTCACGCTCGTCAATCTCAACGACGCGCCGCTTTCCGGTTTCAGTCTCGTCTATACGTCCCTCACCCGGGTCATCGACCCGAAAGCGTGCGAGAACGCAGTCTTCCTGCGACGCAACGCCAACTTTCACGAATTCGCCCCGCCGAATGGGCTATCGCTGGCGCCGGGGGCAAGTTGGACGTTCACCGTCAGCGGTCTCCATAGAACGGCACAACATCGCACGGACGGCGCCAAATCCGCTTATCTGACGCTGGCCGACGGAAGGCAAGTTCCCGTCGCCGTATCCGACCTGTTATTGGACGGCCGCGCGAGCGAGCCGCCGCCCGTTCTTCTGCCGGAAGGCAAGCTCGAGCTGCCGTTTGCGCTGCAGCCTTGGCCGGCAGAAATCGAAGCGGTGCCCGGCGATGATTTTCCAGTCGTGCTCTACCCTGTCGCAGGAACCGATCGCGACTGCCTGCGGTCGGTCTCGGAGGTCCTGGCGCTCCATTACCGCCTCTTTGAAGCCGGCCACGCTCCCTTCAATCTTGCGCCGTCGCCGCAGGGTCGAGCGCTGCGTTTCGTCGTGGAGCAGACCCTTGCACCGGAAGCCTATGGCTTGCGGTTTTCCGATCGCACGGTTGAGTTATCCTATTCCGGTGCTGCGGGACGGCAATATGGCCTGACCACGCTCGCCCAGCTGCTACACGGCGCGCGCAGCGAACCTAAAAAATTCCGCTTTCCAGTGTCCGGAAGCATCGAGGACCAGCCGCGCTATGGTTGGCGCGGATGCCACCTCGACGTTTCGCGGCAGTTCTATCCAGTCGCTGACGTCAAGCGGCTGATCGACATTCTCGCCTGGTACAAGCTGAACATCTTCCACTGGCACCTAAGCGACGACGAGGCCTGGCGCTTGGAAATCAAGGCCTATCCGGCGTTGACGACGACGGGCGTGCTGCGCGGACCCGACGAGCCGATGCTGCCGCAACTCGGAAACGGCGCCGATCCCGTCGGCGGGTTCTATTCGCAGGAAGACGTGCACGACATCGTCGCCCACGCGCTCGCTTTGAACGTCGAGGTCGTACCCGAGATCGACATTCCGGGCCATAGCACCGCAGCACTGACGGCACTTCCGGACTTGAGCGACGGTCAGGAAGCGCCTGAGAGCTATCACTCCGTGCAGGGCTATCCGAACAACGCGCTCAATCCCGCGATCCCTGCGACTTACACTTTCCTCGAGACCGTCTTCGACGAGATGGTGACGCTGTTTCCCTCGCAATATATTCACGTCGGCGGCGACGAGGTGGCGAACGGGTCGTGGCTCGCCTCGCCGCTCGCCCGCAAGCTCATGGAGAAGGAAGGCATTTCCGGCACGTTCGCGCTGCAGTCCTATTTCCTGAAGCGCGTGAAGGACATGCTGACGGCGCGCGGGCGCAAGCTCGCCGGCTGGAACGAGGTCGCCCATGGTGGCGGCGTTTCGGCCGAAGGCACTTTGCTGATGGCCTGGGAAAATCCGAAGGTCGGCATCGAGCTTGCCCGCGAAGGCTACGAGGTGGTGATGACGCCCGGCCAGGCCTACTACCTCGATATGGTACAGGCGGAGGCGTGGCAGGAGCCGGGTGCGAGCTGGGCTGGCACGGTGCCACCGGCGCACACCTACGGCTACGAGGCGGAAGGCGACTTTCCCGAAGAGCTGCGTGGCCGGATGAAGGGCGTGCAGGCCTGCATCTGGTCGGAGCATTTTCTGTCGCGCGGCTATTTCAACCGCCTGGTCTTCCCGCGCCTGCCCGCGATCGCGGAAGCCGCGTGGACACCGAAGGCTGCGAAGGACTGGCACCGCTTCGCCGCGATCGTTCCCTTGAGCCCAAGATTGTAGGGGAAGCCCATGCGTATCGCCGTCGGTGGCCTTCACACCGAGTGCAGCACCTACTCGCCGGTGCTGATGAACCGCGAGGATTTTCGTGTCCTAGAGGGCGCGGACCTTCTCGCGGCCGAATACTTCAGCTTTATCGGCGACAGCGGGATTGACCACATCCCTCTCCTCCACGCCCGCGCCGTCCCGGGCGGCCCAGTTTCGCTGGCGGCCTACGAGGCGTTCAAGGCCGAATTTCTGGCACTGCTGAAAGCCGCTTTGCCGATCGACGGGCTCTATCTCGCCATGCACGGGGCCGTGAAAGTCGAAGGCATGGACGACGCCGAGGGCGACTGGATCGCGGCGGCCCGCGAGATCGTTGGTCCGGACTGCCCGATTGCCGCAAGCTACGATCTGCACGGCAACGTCAGCCAGAAAATCATCGACCAACTCGACATATTCGCCGCCTACAGAACCGCGCCGCACATCGATGTGCGGGAAACCATGGTGCGCGCCTGGTCCATGCTCGTCGATTGCTTGAGGAGTGGAAAGCGCCCTGGCATCGCCTGGGCGCGCATTCCCGTGCTGTTGCCCGGCGAATGCACCTCTACGGAGGACGAGCCGGCAAAGGGCCTCTACGGCCAGCTCTTAGACTTCGACAAGCGATCAGGTATTCTCGACGCCAACCTTATGGTTGGCTACGTTTGGGCGGACGAGCCGCGCGCAACCGCCTGCGCCGTCGTTACCGGCAGCGACAGGGCAGCAGCGGCAATGGCCGCCGAAGAGATCGCGGCTGGCTATTGGGCGGCCCGCCGGCAGTTTACCTTTGGCTCCGTCACCGGCCCGCTCGCCGACATGCTTGATATCGCGGAGAGGTCGAATACCGCGCCCGTCATCCTCGCCGATTCCGCAGACAACCCGACGGGCGGTGGGGTCGGCGACCGCGCCGATGTTCTGAACGCGCTCCTGGGGCGAAATATTGAGGGCGCGCTGGTCGCTGGAATTACCGACCGCCCTGCGGTCGAGGCCTGTTTTGCTTCAGGGGTGGGCAGCCGCCTCAAGGTTCGGATAGGCGCCAGTCTCGATCCCGCAAGCGTGCCGGCCGTACTGGAGGCGGAAGTCCTTCGCCTCGACGATCCGGGCGCGGCGGCCGATCGGCAAGCCGTCGTGCGCGGCGCCGGGATCACCATCGTGCTTGCTGCCCGGCGTCGCCCCTATCACAACATCGCGGATTTTGCGCAGCTCGGCCTCGATCCTAAGACGGTACGGCTGCTCGTCGTGAAATCCGGTTATCTCTCGCCCGAACTCGCGCCGATCGCCAACCCGAACTTGATGGCGCTGACTGAGGGCGTGGTCAATCAAGATATCGAGCACCTTGCGAGCAACCACCGGAGCCGCCCGGTCTTTCCCTTCGATCGTGACTTCGACTTCCGACCACAAGCTCGCTTTTCCAAGCGCTGGAGCGGCTAAAATCGTCCGGTCGTTTTGCGCTTGCGATCGCCGGCTCTGGCGGCTAGTTGCGGCTGTTCTCCCTCTGATTTTGCAATCTCATGTCCCTTTCTCTGCCAGCCGTCTTTCGCCATCCGACGATCCGCGTCAGCACGCTCGCGATTTTCCTCTACGGATTCGCGGGAGCGGCGACGTCGCCCTATCAGTCGGTGATCGGCATCCGGGAGCTGGGGCTCAGCAACTCGACCTATTCGGCACTCATGCTTGCCGCAGCCGCCGTGAATGTCATTGTCAGCCTATCCGTCGGCAATCTCGCCGATCGCCTTGGCAACTATCGCAGCATGCTGCTCGGTGTCTCGGCGTTCGGGCTCGCGGGCTACGGTCTCGTCTATGCTATCCCGGCGCCAGCTATCTTCGTCACAAGCGCGCTGCTGTTGCTGCCGGTCTTCAATGCGATCAACCCGCTCCTCTTTGCCAACGTTCGCGCGACAACCAACCGCATGGGTGGACAGGATGTCCCCGCGATCAACTCAGGCGTGAGAGCCGCCATTTCCCTTGCCTGGGTACTGGTGCCCGGCATCGTCGCCTTTATCCTGTCGCAGGCTGACAGCATGCTGCCGGCATATCTGATTGCCGCGATCGCCTGCGGCATCTGCCTTGCTATCCTCGTATTCTTCCTTCCCCGCCAGGCTGGCGCCGGGCATACTGCGCCAGAACGGCTGACGCACTTGGCAGCCTTCGCCGAAGTCCTTTCGCCACGGATCTTTATCCGCGTGCTGGCGGTGTCGCTCATCACCTCGACGCTGCACGTCAACGGCGCCGTGCTGCCGCTGATCATGACTGGCGCGGCCAAGGGAAAAGTTACTGACATCGGCGTTATCGTCGGCATCGTCGCCTTTTTGGAGATCGTTTTCATCTTCGGCTGGGGTGCAGCACAGAGGCGGCTCGACCACGTGACCGCGCTTGTCGTTGGCACCGCGATTTACGTGGTCTATCTCGCTCTCCTCGGCTTTTCCTCCCTGCCATGGCATGTCTATGCGCTGACCATTCCTAGCGGAATCGGCGCGGCAGCCCTGATCAGCATCCCGATTACCTACCTGCAGGATCTGATCGCTAAGAGGCCGGGCCTTGGGAGCGCGCTGATTTCGGTGAACATGTTCCTGGGTGGCGGTATCAGCGCACTGCTCTTTGCCATCGGCACCTGGGCGAGCGGATATTCCGGCACGGCGATCCTGGGCGCCGGCGCGGGGACGGTCGGTCTCTTGTTGCTGCTGATCCTGGAAAGGCGCGCGACCAACCTTCGGGGTCGTCTATAGACCCCGCCCGCATCTCCATCGGATTCAAGGTGGAGACGGAGCGGTCGAGGGAATCGCAAAACGCGAAAGTGAGGAGGACGGCCGCATACGCAATACCTTTTGCGACCGAAGGCAATGTGCCCGAGGAGGGTGAATATTCGGTAAAGGAAATATTCAAGCTCGCGACCGCTTCTCCTTTTCCTCAAGGCCGGTATGCCCATCCACGTCGCGAAGATCAGGAGCGTACGCGCGCGTTGCTCTGCCAGGGCATCGCGAAGGAAGGTGCCACGGCACCCGGCCGAGCAGTCGAGACACGTGATTGCAGTGCCGATGCATCCTCGGCCAAGTTGGTATCCGCGAAAGCCGTGCCTACTGCGTTGAGCACTGCCCGGACGCAGGGTTTGTTTCCGGAATAGTAGATGGTTTGCGCCTCGCGCCGTGTGTTCACCAACTCATGCAGGCGCAGTTTTGCGAGATGCTGGGATAGCGCCGATTGATTGAGGCCAAGTCGGCTGGCCAAGGCTCCGACCGTCCATTCCTGCTGAAAAAGATGCCGCAAGATTTCCAGTCGGGTGGGATTGCCCATGACCGACAACAGGTCCGCCTTGCGCTTCAAGAGCGGATCATTCAACGTGATACTCACGACCTTACCTCAGATTTTCTCAAAGTGATAAATTACAATCTATCCGCACATTTAGGCGATGTGGGATATTTTTCAAAAATACGCATCGTTGTGCCGATGGGCAGCCCTTTGCTGCCGCAACTGCTCAGTCTTGCTGGAAGTTCCGGCTATAGGGCCGGCACATATTTCCAGAAGACACCTTCCAATCGTTCGGGATAATACTTGAATTCGCAGTCGAAGCGCCGGCCGTAGGCCACGGCGCGATCGAGCGCTGCTTTGCTGACCGGGCTCATACCGGTCATCGGCGCGAACCAGTCTTCCAGCAGATCTTCGGGCACATAGGCCCCGATCCGCAACGGCAGATTGATCAGTACGTCGTCCATTTCCTTTGGAGGCATTGCGGGTCGCCCCTTTTCTCGTCCGGACGTTGCAACGTGGCACCGCCCGTGTCTGGTGACGTTCAATGCGAGCATTCAGCCACCATCTTCCCGCCGCTTCAAGATAAATTTCTGAATCGGGCCGCACACGCCATCTAGCGGCGCTTGGGTCGGGTCGCGAGAACGTTGCGGATCGAAAAGCTCGAATGAATTCTGAGTACGCCCGGCAATGTCGAAAGAATGTCCTTGTGAATACGCTCGAAATCGCCTGCCGTCTCGACCTCGACCCTGAGCAGATAGTCCGAACCGCCCGTCATCAGATAGCACTCGCGAATTTCGGGATACTTGCGGACCGCTGCCTCGAAGCGATCGAGGTGCTCTTCGGTCTGCCGCTCCAGGGTGATGTTGATGATGACGGCGATGCCGCCCTCGCCTGACGCACCCCCGATCACGGCCGTATAGCCCTGGATGGTCCCCGCCTCCTCCAACAGATGAATGCGCCGCAGGCAGGCCGAAGGCGACAGACCGACGTCCGCTGCCAATTTGGTATTGCTCATGCGGGCATTGATACGCAGGAGACGGATGATATTGCGGTCTATGGCATCCACTATCAAAATCTCGATTATTTCAAAATCTGCACAATAATTCGAAAAGTAACGCTTTCTTCGAATAATCGGAAGCGAATTGATCGGATTTTCACGTATTATTTCACTAGATTGCGCGCGTCGTCGTGAGGAGAACGGGACCATGGACTACGGCGTAATCGATCAAATTGCGCGCGACAGCGCGCCGGGCTGCCTGTCGATCGATCTTGAGGCTTTGCGCGACAATTATCTGTCGCTTCAGCAACTGATGGCGCCGGCGAAAACAGCGGCGGTCGTGAAGGCGGACGCCTACGGCCTCGGCGCGGCGCGGATTGCTCCGATCCTCTATGATGCCGGCTGTCGCGACTTCTTCGTCGCGCAGTTCGGCGAGGCCTTGAAGCTCAGGCCCATCCTTCAAAAGGACGCCCGTATTTTCGTGCTGAACGGGCTGCAGCCAGGCAGCAAAGCTACCTGCGCCGCAAGCGGGATCGTTCCGGTCCTCAACTCGCTGGAGCAGGTGGCGAACTGGCGCAGAGTGGCGGAGCTTAAAAGCACGAACCTGCCGGCCGTGTTGCAATTCGACACCGGCATGTCGCGTCTCGGTCTGTCGCCACAAGAACGCGGCGAGCTTGCTGCCGATCCCACGCTTCTTGACCGGATCGAGCCTCTCTTCGTGATGAGCCACCTCGCTTCCGCCGACGAACCGCAGAGCGTTCAGAATACCGATCAGCAGGCGGCAATGCGGGACGTTGCCGCGCAATTTCCAGGCCTCGACATCTGCTTTGCCAATTCCGGCGGCATTTTTCTCGGGCCCGACTATCGCGGTGCGCTGGCGCGCCCGGGTATCGCGCTCTACGGCGGAGCGCCGATCGCAGGTGAGACGAACCCGATGCGGCCCGTTGTCGGCCTGCAAGTCCGCGTCGTGCAGACGCGCACCGTTTCCGCCGGCGCCAAGGTCGGCTACAGTGCGACCCACGTCACCGCCCATGAAACGCGGCTGGCGACGATCGCATGCGGCTATGCCGACGGCCTGCCACGGCAGTTGAGTAGCCGCGGTGCGGTCTTTTTTCAGGGCGTACGTCTGCCGATCGTCGGGCGCGTATCGATGGACAGCATCACCGTCGATATCTCGGCGCTTCCACCAGGCGCGATCAGGCTGGGCAGCCTCGTCGAGATCATCGGCCCGCACCAGAGCCTGGAGCAGCTGGCGGCCGACGCCCAAACGATCGCCTACGAAATTCTGACCAGCCTTGGTCACCGCTACCACCGCGAATACCGCTGACGGCCTCACCCCACTTAACAGGAATATCGGCATGAAAGTCACAATCCTCGGCGCCGGCGTCATCGGCGTGACCTCCGCCTACTATCTCGCCAAAGCTGGGCACGAGGTGACCGTGATCGATCGGCAGAAGGGGCCGGCCCTCGAAACCAGTTTTGCCAACGCCGGCGAAATTTCGCCCGGCTACGCCTCACCTTGGGCGGCGCCGGGTATTCCGCAGAAGGCGATCAAGTGGCTGTTCATGAAACACGCGCCGCTGATCATCCGGCCAATGCTCGACGCCGCCACCTGGCGTTGGGTCGCGGCGATGCTTTCCAATTGCACCTCGGCGCGCTACGCGATCAACAAAGGCCGCATGGTGCGACTTGCCGAATATAGCCGCGACTGTCTGATCGAGCTCCGCCAAGAGACGGGAATCGAATATGATCATCGCACCCAGGGCACGCTGCAGCTCTTCCGCACCCAGAAGCAGCTGGACGGTATCGGCAAGGATATCGAAGTTCTTGCCGCCGACGGCGTTCCGTTTGAAGTGCTCGATCCGGCCGGCTGCATAGGAGCCGAACCCGGCCTTGCGGCCGTCCGAGAAAAGATCGTCGGCGGTCTGCGTCTGCCGAACGACGAGACGGGCGATTGCTTCAAATTCACCAACGAGCTTCACCAGCGCGCTGCAGCGCTTGGCGTGCAATTCCGCTTCGGCGTCGATATCCGTGCGCTGCGTCGCCAAGGCGACCGCGTCGTCGCCGTCGAAACGGGCGAAGGTGATGTCGAAGGCGACGTATTCATCGCAGCTCTCGGCAGCTACACCCCCGCGCTTCTGCGGCCGCTCGGCTTGCGGCTGCCGGTCTATCCCGTCAAGGGCTATTCGATCACCGTCCCGATCGTCGATGAAAGCCGTGCACCCGTTTCCACGATCATGGACGAGAGTTACAAGGTTGCCATCACCCGCCTCGGCGACAGAATCCGCGTCGGCGGCATGGCGGAAATCGCCGGCTTCAGCAAGGACCTGCCGCCCACCCGTCGCGCCACGCTCGAACATTCCGTGGAGGATCTATTTGGTGGTGCTGGCGATCAGAAACGCGCGACCTTCTGGAGCGGGCTCAGGCCAATGACGCCAGACGGCACGCCGGTGATCGGAACAACCCGATATGGCAACCTCTACCTCAATTGCGGGCACGGCACGCTCGGTTGGACAATGGCCTGCGGGTCGGCCCGGGTGCTTGCGGATCGCATCAGCGGCCGCAAACCGGAGATCGTCGACGAGGATCTTTCCATCCGCCGCTACGGCTGAGGCTCGTCGTTTTTCTGCGTACTCCGACGCGTGCCGTCGGGCGAAAAATCCCTCAATATTTGCCGCTCTGGCAGTGCGCGTGTTATTTTCTTGCGAAACCGACGCGGTTTTTCTAGAGAAACCGCCGGCAAGAGGGGTTTTCTGAGTCAAAAATGATTCAGCTCTCAGCCGGCCCCATCGCCCGCGCTGCCCTGGATGACGCCCCTGCGGGCGGCTTGGTATGTCCCAATGCGGCGTTTGAGGCCTAAGACAAGGGCTCATCGAGCTCCCAAGGAGAGAAAAAATGCGTTTTAAGACATTGATGGGCGCGAGCCTTTTGGCGTCGCTTGCGTTTGCGCCGCTCGCGCAGGCCGAGGATCTGGTGATCGGGTTGATTGCCCCGCTGACCGGGCCCGTCGCCGCCTATGGCGATCAGGTAAAGAACGGCGCCCAGACTGCGGTCGACGAAATCAACAAGAAGGGCGGGATTGCCGGCAAGAATGTCGTCCTCAAGCTCGCTGACGACGCCGGCGAACCCAAGCAGGGTGTTTCGGCCGCGAACCAACTGGTCGGCGCCGGCGTGCGTTTCGTCGTCGGCCCCGTGACGTCAGGCGTCGCCATTCCGGTTTCGGACGTGCTCGCTGAAAACGGCGTGCTGATGGTAACGCCGACGGCAACCGCACCGGATCTGACCAAGCGCGGCCTGACGAACGTGCTGCGCACCTGCGGCCGCGACGACCAGCAGGCCGAAGTCGCCGGCAATTTCGTCTTGAAGCATTTCAAGGATAAGCGCATTGCCGTTATCCATGACAAGGGCGCGTACGGTAAGGGCCTGGCGGACGCCTTCAAGGCAACGCTGAACGCTGGCGGCATCACGGAGGTGCTCTACGAGGCGCTGACGCCCGGCGAAAAAGACTTCAGTGCGCTTACTTCGCGCCTGAAGGCCGAGAAGGCCGACATCATCTACTTCGGCGGCTACCACCCGGAAGGCGGCCTGCTGGCCCGTCAGCTGCATGACATTTCGCTCAACGCCACCATCATCGGCGGCGATGGCCTCTCCAACAGCGAGTTCTGGACGATCGGCACCGAAGCGGCCGCCGGCACCATGTTCACGAACGCCTCCGATGCGCTGAAGAGCTCCTACTCCAAGGCCGCGGTCGCAGCCCTCCAGGCGCGCAACATCCCGCCTGAAGCATTCACGCTGAACGCCTTCGCCGCCGTCGAAGTTCTCAAGGCCGGTATCGAAAAGGTGGGCAGCGCCGAAGACTCCGCCGCCGTCGCCGCCGCCCTGAAGAGCGGCGGGCCGATCCAGACCAGCATCGGCAAGCTGACCTACGGCGAAACCGGCGACCTCACCTCGCCGAGCTTCTCCATGTTCAAGTGGGAAAACGGCAAGATCGTCCCGGTCGAATAAACAGCGTCCGAAGCAATCGATCCTGCCGCCGGCGCGCAACCGCTCGCCGGCGGCAGTCGTTTTGGATGATCCGTAGGGCCGGGTTGAAAATGGCTAGCTCGCCGGTAATCCTCTATACGCTTTGAAAACACACGCATGGACGGCAACCGGAAATTCGTGTACGGTTTTAAAGAGTACAGATGGAGGCAACCGTGCCCAGAGTGGCAGTCGAAGATAACGAACGCCTGAACCTGCGCATCGCGGCGGCGGCAAAAGCCAAGCTGGTGCGTGCGGCCGCGCTTCGCAATACCGACCTCACCAATTTCGTGACGCAGTCCTCGTTGCGCGAAGCGGAAGCCGTGATCAAAGAGGCCGAGGCTATCAAGGTATCGGAGCGCGACTACCTGCGCATCCTTGACCTGCTTGAAAACCCGCCCGCGCCAAACGAGAAATTGTTGGCTGCCGCACTCGCGTTGCCGAAGTCTAAATGATCTCGTGGCATGAGGAGGCGATTGGAAAACAGCATGATCGCAAATCCTTTGATTGCGGCGATCCTGAACTAAACGATTTTCTGCAGCGCTATGCCCGTCAAAGCCATGACCTCGGCGGCTCGAAAACCTTCCTCGCGATAGACGACGCCGATGGGCAATCGATCCTTGGTTTCTACAGCCTTGCTCCCACATCGATCGAGCCGGAGAAGGTGCCGGCAGCAATCCGGCAAGGACTGGGCCGCCATGAGGTGCCGGGCTTTCGACTGACTCGGTTGGCGGTGGTCCTCGCTCTGCAGGGGCAGGGATTAGGCGGCCAGTTCGTCCTCGCCGCCGGTAGGCGCTGTCTACGCGCTGCAATGGAAGTTGGCGGGGTAGTCATGGCGATCGACGCCAAGAACGACCGCGTGGCCGAATGGTACAAGACGCTAGGCGCGCATCAGTTAATCGACTCGCCACACTCCCTCGTGCTTCCGCTCGCGACGATCGCGGCGGCGCTCGAAGCAGTCGGGCAGACGCTTTAGTTACAGCAAGCTCAGTCGCGAAAGGCGATCGCTCAAGAGCCCGATGGTGGCCGCGTCGGCATTGGCGAAAGCGAAGCGAAGGTAGCGTTCCTGGCCTTCGCCGAAATAGATACCGGGAAGGCAGAGGACGCCCGCCTCGCGCACCAACGCCTCCGCTACCTCGCTGGAAGTCCGCGCTTCGAAGGGATGGCGGATGAAGGCGAAATAGGCGCCGACCGCGCCCACTTCCCAGGCGGGAATTCCAGCCATCGTGGCTTTCAGCGCCTCTGCTCGCCGCCCGATCTCCCTTCGGTTTTCCTCACGCCATTCGGCAAGGCGCGGCAACGCCTCGGCAACGGCTGCCTGCGCGGCGCGCGGCGCGCAGATCTGCAGATTGTCCATGATCTTCGCCACCTGTGTGACCGTCTCGGCACCGGCAGTGATCGCGCCCAGGCGGTGGCCCGGAATGCAGAAGGATTTCGAGAAGCTGTAGAGGCCGATCAGCGTTTCTTCCCAGCGGGGCTTTGTCAGCAGGTCATGCGGCCGACCGGCACCGGCGGGGAGAAAATCGCGATAGGTTTCGTCGAGGATCAACCAGATGCCGCGTGCCTGGCAGAGATCGAAGATGTCGGAGATCAGGGCTGGCGGATACACGGCGCCGGTCGGGTTGTTCGGCGAGACGATCGCGAGCGCGCGAACGTCGGGCGTGATTGCGGCCTCGAGAACACTGATCTTAGGCAAGAAGCCGTTTTTCGGGTCGCAGGGCGCGAAACGGCTGCGGATGCCGAGCATCGCCAGCGTCGTTTCCTGATTGAAATAGAAGGGGTTGGTCATCAGCTCGGCGTCGCCTGATCCGGCCACCGCCATGGCCGCGCAGACGAAGGCCTGGTTGCAGCCGGCTGTGATATGGACGTTATCCAATCCGACCGTTGCGCCATAAACGTCCGAGACATGGTCGGCGTAGACCTGTCGAAGTACCGTTTCCCCCTCGATCGGCCCGTAGCCCGTGTAAGCGGTCGAGCTCGCATATTTGCCGAGCAAACCCATCATGTCGGGGTGTGGCGGATAGCCGGGCACGGCCTGGGAAAGATCGATCAACGGCCCGTGCTGGTCGCGGTAGTCCTTCGCCCAGGCGAGGACAGCCGGAATGGGCGGAGGCACGAGCTTTTCGACGAGAGGGTTGAAGACGGGCATCTTTCAGTTCCTGTTTGCGTTCACGTTCAAATCTTGGATTTGCGCCTCGGCGCCGGCAATGCTCGCTTCGCACCAGTCGAAACGGGCTGATAACCGCCCTGTGCGGTCCGGCCCGGCCGCGCCCTCAGCAGTGTGTGAGCGGAGGTTCGCGGTTCCGGCAGGCTTTCCGCTTCGAGCGAAGCGAATAGCCAATCGATAAAGACCTTGGCAATGGGGGCGGCACGCACTTCGTGGCGGCAGGCGACATAAAATGCGTCGTTGGCAGGCACCGCCAAATCGAAGGGAACGACAAGCTCCCCCTTGGCGATGAGATTGCCGGCTGTGATCGTGTCTCCAAGAGCGACGCCCTGCCCGTGAAGTGCCGCTTCGATCGAAAGGCGCGCATCGCTCATGAAATGTTGACGGCTGCATCCGAGATCGAGCGCGTCGGCAGCGGCAAACCACGTGTTCCACTCGCGCCCGTCGTCACCGTGATATAGAACGTGGTCGGCAAGATCGCGCACCGAACGCAGCGGGCGGCTGTTCAACAGGGTCGGACTTGCGACCGGGAAGAGGCGCAGCGTGCTCCAGCGCCTTCCCCAGACGTCGGGCCAATCGCCATTGCCGTAGAGGAAGCAAATATCGACGTCCTGCGACTGCAGGTTCGCCGGATCGTTGGAGGCGATCAGGGTCAGACGGATGTCGGGATATTGCTGCGTGAAACGGTCAAGGCGCGGGATCAGCCAAAAGGACAGGAGCGCCGGAACACAGGCCACTGCAAGCTCGCCGCTTGTCGCCGGGCGCTTCATCAAGGCGGTTGCAGCCGCGATCTCGCCGAAGGCTCGAGTGACTGCCGGCAAAAAGAGCGCGCCCTGCGCTGTCAACTTCAGCCGTTTTCCGCCGCGCTCGAAGAGCGCCGTATTAAGCGATTCCTCCAGCGCCTTGATCTGATGGCTGATGGCGCCATGTGTGACGTTGAGTTCGCGCGCGGCCGCCGAAACCGAACCGCGCCGCGCTGTCGCCTCGAAAGCGCGCAATGGATTGAGGGGCGGCAGCCGGTTTGACATGGGTTCCCTGCGATAGGTGAGTTTTTCTCACGTCGTTTGCTACAACAACGTCAATTGCTTTTCCAGTCCACTTGTAACGATAATACGCCAACAAGGGCGAAGACCCAGGGAACAGCATGAGATCGGCCTATGGCGTAGAAGTGCCTCCGGCCGGCTATTGGCGAGGCACTATGGCAATCGATCCAGCAAAACTGCAGGAACTGCGCAGCAAATACGGCGCGAGCCACGGCGGCGAGTTGTTCGACCCCGAATTCCGCAAGGTGGCGGACAAGATTTTCTCGAAGGAGGGCACGCGCCTGGCCCCCTATGCCGGCGTCCCGACCTTTCTCAGTGCGCCGTATCGACCGGTCGATGCTGCCGATCCGGATCTCAGCAATCTTGATGTCGCCATCATCGGCGTGCCGATGGATCTCGGCGTCACCAATCGCCCCGGCTCGCGCTTCGGGCCGCGCGCCCTGCGTGCGATCGAACGCATCGGCCCCTACAATCACGCACTCGGCTGCGCTCCGGTTTTCGATCTGAGAGTCGCCGATATCGGTGACGTGCCTTTCCAGAGCCGTTACCGGCTGGAACTCAGCCATGAGGACATCGAAAAACGCGCCCGCCAGATCGTTGATGCCGGCGTCATCCCGTTGTCGGTCGGCGGCGACCACTCGATCACTCACCCGATCCTGAAGGCTGTCGGCGGTAAAGCGCCAGTCGGCATGATCCATATCGATGCGCATTGCGACACCGGCGGCGCCTTCGATCATACCAAATTCCATCACGGCGGACCGTTCCGAAACGCCGTCCTCGACGGCGTGCTCGATCCGACGCGGACCGTGCAGATCGGCATACGCGGCTCGGCGGAATATCTCTGGGAATTCTCCTACGAGTCCGGCATGACTGTGATCCATGCCGAGGAAGTGACCGGTCTGGGTATGCCGGCGATCATCGAGAAGGCCAGGACGATCGTCGGCGACGGCCCGACCTACCTGTCCTTCGACATCGACAGCGTGGATCCGAGCTTCGCCCCCGGCACCGGCACACCCGAGATCGGCGGGCTGACGACCCGCGAGGTCCTGGAATTGCTCCGCGGACTGAAGGGCATCAACCTCGTCGGCGGCGACGTCGTCGAAGTCGCCCCGCAATATGACGCAACGACCAATACGGCTCATGCCGGCGCCCAGGTTCTGTTCGAGATATTGAGCCTCATGGTGTTCAGCCCATTTGCAAACCGCAAGAAAAGCTAAGACATTTCAGTAACCACCGCAGATAACAACAAGAGGAAATAAGATGAAAGCCTACTCGAAACTGAAACAGTCGCTTGCGGCTTCGCTGATAGTCGGCGGCACCATCTTCGGACTGGCGGCCAATATTGCCCATGCCGACGCGCTCGACGACATCGCCAAGGCCGGCGTTTTGAACGTCGGCGTGTTTGCCGACTTCCCGCCGTTTTCCTCGGCCAGCAGCGATATGAGCCTCAAAGGCTATGACATCGACGTGGCGCAATACATCGCCGACGCGCTGAAGGTGAAGCTGGTTCCAGTCCCGGTAACCGGGCAGAACCGCATCGCAAACCTGACAGAGCACCGCGTCGACATGCTCGTAAGCGTCGGCTACAGCAAAGAACGCGCGGAAGTGATCGATTTCGCCGCCGCCTACGCGCCGTACTACATCGCCGTGATCGGGCCGGCCGCGTTGGAGATCAAGAACAGCGACGACCTGGCCGGCAAGAGCATCGCCGTCAATCGCGGTACGCTCGAGGACACATCGCTGACCAAGGCGGCGCCGGCGTCGGCCGACATCAAGCGCTTCGACAACTACAATTCCGTGATCCAGGCTTTCATCTCCGGTCAGACGCAGCTGATGGTCGTCGGAAACGATGTCGGCGCCCAGGTGCTTGCGCGGCAGGAAGCCCTGAAGCCGGAGCAGAAATTCGAGCTGATGACGTCGCCGTCGCATATCGGTCTCAACAAGAACGAACCGCGACTGAAGCAGGCGATCAATGATGCCGTCGCCAAGATGCTGGGGGACGGCAAGCTGGACGAAAGCTCGAAGACCTGGCTGAAGACACCGCTCGATCCCAAGAACCTCAAGGATTGATCGGTGGGCTACACGCTCGACTTCGGGTGGCTGCGCGATGCCATGGGCGCGCTCGCCAGCGGAGCGGCCTTGACCCTGCTGCTGATTGCGGCGTCGGCGACAGCCGGCGTCGTGCTCAGTATCCTCGGCGCCGCCGGACGCCGCAGCCGACATGCGCTCGTCCGTCGGTCGATCGAAGCCTACGTCGAGCTCATCCGCAACACGCCGTTCCTGGTGCAGCTGTTCTTCATCTTCTTCGGGCTGCCCAGTCTCGGCATCCGATTGGATCCGGTGCTCGCGGCCATTCTCGCCATGACCCTGAATATGACAGCCTACACCACGGAGATTATCGGCGCGGGCCTCGACGCCGTGCCTAAGGGACAGAGCGAAGCGGCGCTGGCGCTTGGTCTTCATACGCGACAGGTCTTTATCAAGATCGTGCTGCCGCAGGCGCTGAAGGTAATCTTTCCGGCACTGACCGGCCAGTTCGTCATCATGATGCTGGAATCCGCCGTCGTGTCGCAGATTGCCGTTCGGGAACTGACCTACCAAGCCGATATGCTGCAAGCACGGACATTTCGCGCGTTTGAAACCTATTTTGTCGTAACAATGATCTATCTCGGCCTCAGCATCGGCCTGCGAAAGCTGCTCGTGGCGACCGGAAACCGTGTCCTTCCGGGAGGGGTCTCATGATCGAGTTCACCTTCTGGGATATCGTGCGCAATCTGCTGCTGGCCGCGCGATGGACCGTGCTTCTGTCAATCGTCGCCTTCACCGGGGGTACCATCGCGGGCTTGGGAATTCTTTTCTTAAGGATCTCGAAGCGACGCGTCCTTCGCAGAGCCGCGGAATATTACATCGCTCTCTTTCAGGGGACGCCGCTGCTGATGCAGCTGTTCCTGCTGTTCTACGGGCTGCCGCTGGTCGGCTTCCGCATCGACGGTTGGCTCGCGGCAACCATTGGCCTGACCCTATATGCGAGCGCCTATCTCTCCGATATCTGGCGCGGCGGTGTCGAGGCCCTGCCGCTTGGGCAATGGGATGCCGCCCGCAGCCTCGGGCTGCATTATCTGGCGCAGCTGCGGCTGATCATTCTGCCGCAGACATTTGCTATCACCCGCGCCCCGACCGTTGGATTTCTTGTCCAATTGATCAAAAGCACGGCGCTGACATCCATCATCGGCTTTGAAGAGCTCGTCAGAACCTCGAACGCGATCAACAATGCGACGTTCGAGCCTTTCAAGGTCTATGGCATGGTTGCGCTGATCTATTTTGCCTTATGCTTTCCGCTGACGCGGTACGCAAAGGCGCTGGAATTGAAGGCCGCCAAGCACTAAGCAAGGTCTGAAGTCTTTGGAAATCAAGGGAACGAGCCGACGCAGAGACCGCGCCGGCAAATAGAGGGAGAAATGCAATGAGTAAGTTACTGAACCATCCCGTCAGCCGTCGCGCAGCACTCGGCGCCGGCCTTGCCGGCGTGTCCATGCTGGCCATGCCGTCCATCCTGCGTGCCGAAGACAAGTCGCTGAAAGTCGGCGTCTATGGCGGCTACTTCAAGAAGTCATTCGACCAGCATATCTTCCCTGAATTCACCAAGGCGACCGGCATTGCCATCGAATCCGTCGCAGAACCGACGGGCGAAGCCTGGCTGGTGCAGCTCGAGCAGGCCGCGAAGGCCGGCCAGGCACCGGCCGACCTTTCGATGATGTCGCAGGTCGCCATGCTCAAGGGTCAGGCGACCGAACTCTGGACACCGATCGACGTTTCGAAGATGAAGAACGCTTCCGGCTTGATCGATCGTTTCGTCAACAAGTATCCGGACGGCCGCATCGCCGGCATCGGGGCGGTTGCGTGGTACATCACGCTGGTGACCAACACCGACGTCTTCAAGGAAGCACCCACCTCCTGGGCGGCACTCTGGGATCCGGCGAACGCCGACAAGCTCGGCCTCCTGGCGCTCGTCTCCAACTCATTCCTCCTGGAAGTGACGGCCAAGACTCATTTCGGCGGCACGAATGCCCTCGACACCGAGGAAGGCATCCTGAAGGCCTTCGCTAAGCTCGCCGAAGTCAAGCCGAACGTGCGGCTCTGGTATCGTGACGAGGCCCAGTTCGAGCAGGCGCTGAAGTCGGGCGAAATCCCGATGGGTCAGTACTACCACGACGTGACCGGGCTTGCGATCGCCGACGGCTTCCACGTCCGCTCGACCTTCCCGAAGGAAGGCGGCATCCAGGATTCCGGCTGCTGGGCGCTCTCGCGCGCCTCGAAGAATACGGAAGAGGCCCATATCTTCATCGACTACATGTGCCAGCCCGCGATCCAGGCGACGCTGTCACGCAAGGTCGGCACCGCGCCGACCGTCAAGCGCGAGCTGCTCGATCTCACGGACAAGGAATTCGCAGCCGTATCCTCGGATATCGAGCCGATCATTCCGCGCTACGACCTCTACCAGTCCAAATCTGACTGGCTGAACCAGAAGTGGACGGAACTGATCGTCGGCTGATCGTTCGGCACTCAAGCCGAGCCGGGACGCGTGGCCCGACCCGGCATCGTCAAGAAAGCGAGATCCGCCGGTGGCGGCCTCGCCGCCCATCGCAATGCATCCACGCCCACCTTCTTTTAGAGAACGAGACATCGATCATGTCCGGGCTAGCCCTCAACACCGTCACCAAGCAATTCGGCAGCTTCACCGCGGTCGACAACGTCCAGCTCAATGTGCCGCATGGAACCTTCGTGTGCATGCTCGGGCCGTCGGGCTGCGGTAAGACGACGTTGCTGCGCATGATCGCCGGTCTCGACACGCCGACGAGCGGCGCGATCGTGCTTGATGGCGCGGACATCACCGCGACGCCGACGCACAAGCGTGACCTCGGCATGGTCTTCCAGTCGCTGGCGCTCTTTCCGCATCTGACCGTCGGGGAGAATATCGCCTACCCCTTGCGCATCCGCGGCGTGGCCAAGGAGACGCAGAAGAAGCGCGTCGACGAACTCCTGTCGATGATCCACTTGACCGGCTATGCCGACCGTCCCGTCAACAAGCTTTCGGGCGGACAGCGCCAGCGTGTCGCGATCGCCCGCGCGCTTGCCATCTCCCCCAAACTCTTCCTTCTCGACGAACCGCTCTCGGCGCTCGACGCGAAACTGCGCGAAGCGATGCAGGTGGAGCTGCGCCAGCTGCAGCAGCAGCTCGGCATCACCACCATCGTTGTCACCCACGATCAGCGCGAGGCCATGACGATGGCCGACACCGTCGTCGTCATGAACGGCGGCCAGATCCGGCAGGCAGCGAGCCCGATCGAGATCTACCGGCGGCCGGCGGATCGTTTCGTCGCCGACTTCATCGGCTCGACCAACCTGCTCGACATCGAGGCCGACAGCGCCGGCCGCGCTGTCGTTCTTGGCCAGGCGGTCGAGGGTGTTGCGCTTCCGGAAGGGCTCACCAAGGCGACGATCTCCGTGCGGCCGGAGGACGTCCACCTGACGGCCCCTGGCGTCGGAGCGCTCAATGGCAAGGTCACCTTCATTCGCGACCTCGGCGGCACCATCGAAACCTTCGTCGACCTTTCGGGCACGCAGGTGATCGCGGTCTCGACGCCGCGCGAGCGGCCCGCGGTCAATGTCGGCCAGGCGGTCGGCGTCAAGCTTACCCCCGATGTCTGCGTGGTGCTGAAGCAATGAGACGCGAACCGCCGCAGACACTTGCCGACTACGGACCGCTCGCCTTCCCGGCGGCGATGCTCACCGTCTTCTTCGTCATTCCCTTCGGCACGATGATCGCCGTCAGCTTCTTCAAGCGCCAGCAGGGCGGCTTCTACACGCCGGATTTCGTCTTCGACAACTACGCACGCTTCATCAGCCTGTTCTTCGGCAAGGTGCTCGGCTTCTCGCTGATGCTGGCGATCTGCGTTGCGGTCTGCTGCGTCGTGCTCGGCATTCCCTTCACCTATCTTCTGACGAAGATGGGCCGCAAGGCGCAGGTTCTCTGGCTGGTGGCGCTGCTTTCGATCCTGTCGCTTTCGGAAGTCATCATCGGCTTTGCCTGGTCGACGCTGTTTTCCCGCACCGCCGGCATTACCAACCTTCTCGTGACGCTCGGGGTCATGCATGAGGCCGTTGCGCTCGCGCCGAGCTTCGGCGCGGTGCTGACGGGCATGGTCTATCAGGCTCTGCCCTATACGATCCTCATTCTCTACCCAGCTCTCGTCCGTCTTGACCCGACACTGACGGAAGCGGCGCGCACGCTTGGCGCATCTCCGGTCAAGGCGTTCTTTACGGTCGTCGTCCCGGCGCTGCGCAATACCATCATCGCCACGCTGATCATGGTCTTCATCTTCGCGCTCGGCTCATATCTGCTGCCGCAGATTCTCGGACGTCCGCAACACTGGACGCTCTCGGTGCTCATAACCGACCAGGCGGTCTACCAGTCGAACATGCCGTTTGCCGCCGCCATGGCGGTCTTCCTGGTGCTGGTGACGCTCGCGATGGTGGGCCTGACGGTACTCGTCGGCCGCAAGGGAGAGGCTGCATGACCAGCATCTTGAGAAGACTTTACTTCTTCCTCATCGGGCTCTTCCTGGCCTTGCCAATTATCGTCGTCGCCGGCGTATCGGTAAACGAGAAGCAGAGCCTCACCTTCCCCCCGCAGGGCTTTTCGATGAGCTGGTACGGCCAGATCTTCATCGACCAGGAATGGCGCGACGCGCTGATCGCATCTCTCACGTTGGCGATCCTGTCGGCGGCGCTCGCGGTGGTGATCGCCCTGCCGCTCGCCTGGTTCCTCTGGCGGCGCATCGCCCCTTGGGCAAATATCTTCCAGCTTCTCGGAATTGCGCCATTCACCCTGCCGCCCGTCATCACCGCGCTCGGCCTTTTGACCTTCTGGGCGACGACCGGCTTCTACGGCCAGCCGTGGACGGCGGTGATCAGCCATGCGATCTTCTTCGTGACCCTGCCGCTGGTGACGCTGTCGCTAGGCTTCACCGCGATAGACCGTTCACTAGTCGAGGCGGCGGCTACCATGGGCGCCGACGACAGCACCATCTTCCGCACCGTCGTGCTGCCGCTCATCCGCCCCTATCTTGTATCCGGGTACGCCTTCGCATTCGTCCTGTCGCTGAACGAATATATCGTCGCGTACATGACGGTCGGCTTCACGGTGCAGACGCTGCCCATCAAGATCTTCAATGCGCTGCGCTATGGCTACACCCCGACCATGGCGTCGGTGACGATCCTCTTTGTGGCGATCGCGGCCACCGTCTTCGGCCTCGTGGCGCGCTTCGGCGATTTGCCGAAACTGCTGGGCGCCATGCCGTCCAACGACAAATAGGAGACGACATGAAAATGGCAGCGCTGCAGATGCAGGCCGTCTCCGGCGAAACCGAGACTAATCTTGCCCGTATCGCGTCTGCTGCGCGGGAGGCAGCCGGCAAGGGCGCCGCATTGCTGATCGCACCCGAACTGGCCGTGACCGGCTACGGGGCCGGCGACCGCTTTCCCGGGCTTGCCTCCCCAGCGGATGGCGAGGTCGCCGCCAAACTCGGCGCGATCGCCCGCGACAACGGCATTGCCATCGTCGCTGGTTTTGCCGAGCAGGCGGGAAGTGACGTTTTCAATAGCGCACTCTTCACTGACGGCGCTGACACTAACGTGGTTTATCGCAAGTCACATCTCTATGGCGACTATGAGCGCCAATGGTTTCGGCCGCAGGTTCCCTCCTCCGTGATCGTCACGCTCGGCGGTATGAAACTCGGCATGCTGATTTGCTACGATGTGGAATTTCCGGAGAACGTGCGCCGTCTGGCGCAGGAGGGCGTCGATGTCGTTGTCGTGCCGACGGCGTTGCCGAAGGGCACCTCTGGCAGCTTCATCGCCGAGCACATGATCCAGGTGCGCGCCTTCGAAAACCAGGTTTTCGTTGCCTACATCAATCATTGCGGCGCGGATGGCGAATTCGTCTATGCCGGTCTCTCGCGCATTGCCGCGCCCGACGGCACGCTTCTCGCCGCAGCGCCGGCGGAGGGCGAGGCACTGCTCCTCGCGACGGTAGATACATCGGCATATGCCGACTCGCGGGCGTCGAACACCTACCTTGCGGATCTGACGCGGCCGGTTCAGCGTTGACGGAAACCTGAAAACTCAAGCGCAAATGATTGGGCCCGGCGCTTGTCCGGGCCTATCTTTTTGTGTCGACTATTCCGCGACGTCGACCTGACCGAAGCGATGGGCGCCGAGCGGATCCATCACGTAGTTCTCGACCTTCTTCGACATCGGCAGCACGACGCGCGAATGGGCGATGGAAACCCAGGCCGCATCGTCGTGGATGATCTGCTGCGCTTGCTCATAAAGCTTGGTGCGCTCGGCCTTGTCGGAAATGACTCGGGCCTTCTGGATGATCTCGTCCACCGGCTTCGAGCACCAGTTCGCCGTATTGCTGCCGCCAACGGCCGAGCAGGAGAAGTAGTAGCCGAGCGTGTTGTCCGGGTCGCCATTGTCGCTGGTGCCGCCGAGAATAACCGCGCCGTCGCGATCCTTGTCGCGCGCCCGCTTCAGATAGTCGGCCCATTCGTAGGAGACGATTTCGACGCCGACGCCGACTTTGGCGAGGTCGGCCTGCATCATTTCGGCGGCGCGCCGGGCGTTCGGCATATAGGGACGGCTAACGGGCATCGCCCAGATCTTTAGCTTCAGATCCTTGACGCCCGCCTTGTCCAGCATCTGCTTTGCAGCGGCCGGGTCGTAGGGGTAGTCGGTGACCTTGTCGTTATAGCCCCACATATTCGGCGGGATCGGGTTCTTCGCGACCTGGCCCATACCTTGGTAGACGCCATCGACGATCGCCTGCTTGTTGATCGCCATGTTCAGCGCCTTGCGGACTTCGATGTTGTCGAACGGCGCCTTCAGGTTGTTGAAGGCGAGGTAGGCGACGTTGAGGCCCGGCTGTTCCATGACCGTCAGATCGGGATCCGCCTTGAGTGCCGGAACGTCGGCGGGAACGGGATAGGCGGCCACTTGGCACTCGCCGGCCTTCAGGCGTTGGGCGCGGGCTGATGCGTCGACCGTGATGGCAAACACCAGATCGTCGATCTTCGGCTTGCCGCCCCAGTAGTTTGCGTTGGCGGCGTAGCGGATCGCGGCATCCTGCTGATAGTCGACGAATTGGAACGGGCCTGTGCCGATCGGTTTGTGGTCGAGCACGGTCTTGTCACCGGCGGCAGCGAGCTTATCGGCATATTCCTTCGACATGATCGAGCCGAAGTTGAGCGCGATCTTGGCAAGCAGCGACGCATCCGGCTGGCTCAGCACGAACTTGACCGTACGATCGTCGACCTTGACGACATCCTTGATGATGGCAGGCATTTCCATGGCCTCGAACATTTCCCAGTTCGCGCCGGTGATATATCCGTGCCAGGCATCATCCTTGTGGAGTTGCCGGTTGAAGGTGAACAGCACGTCGTCCGCATTGAAATCGCGGGTCGGGGTAAAATAGTCGGTGCTGTGGAATTTCACGCCCTGGCGCAGCTTGAACGTATATTCGAGATTGTCCGGCGAGATCGTCCAGCTTTCGGCGAGACCGGGCACGACGTCGGTCGTGCCGACCTTGAAGGTGGTCAGCCGTTCATAAATGGTTTCGGACGAGGCATCCCAGGTGCTGTTTGCAGCATACAATGCCGGATCGAAACCTTCAGGGGCGCTTTCCGAGCAGTAAACCAGCATCTTGGCGGAAGCGGGCGTTGCGGCAGCGCCACAAAGCAGCGCCGCTCCAACTGAGGCAAGAAGGCCTGCACGCGCACGCCCCGATATCATCTTCAAAAGCATATTTTCAGTACCCCTTCGTTTGTTTTGTCTTTGGTTTTTTCTACCGCGGCCAACACGGGATGCGGCCGCGGGATCTTTTACTTCAGTCGGCCTTCGGTCGTTCCCTGTCCGCGACCTGCCGCCCAGACCGGGTCTGGCCTGGTCCAAAGCACGTCGGATCGCATCAGCTTGACCAATTCGCGCGCCTGCAAATTCAGGAAGCGCTCGCCTTTCGCGGCGGTTGCGCTGCGTGGATCTCCCCAAGTGCCGGAGACGGGAGCCCGCTCGGAGAAGGAATAGAAGCGCGAGGCGCCGTCCGGCACATCCACCGGATGCTCCTGGTTGGCAAAGGCTTCCGCAAATTTATCGCTGCGCACCGTTTCGGGAGCTACTGCGAGCATCACCGAGGCCTCGCCCTCGCAGGCGTGATGCGCGCCGGAATCGGTTTCGAAGATCGCGGCCGTTTCCTGCGGCGCCAGTCCCCACGGCAGCGTGGCGACGATCGGCATGTCGAACTCTACCGCGAGCTCGCGGGCAGCGACCGCCAGCGGATCGATGTTGC
This sequence comes from Rhizobium sp. RAF56, assembly GCF_052113965.1. Lineage (NCBI taxonomy): Bacteria > Pseudomonadati > Pseudomonadota > Alphaproteobacteria > Hyphomicrobiales > Rhizobiaceae > Rhizobium > Rhizobium sp. RAF56. Next base: position 20,253 of record NZ_JBFRDU010000015.1, on the reverse strand, counting down.
CGCCGTGACCGTTAACGATGAAGAGCCGGGCAAAACCCAGTGCCTTCAGCGAGCGGGCGATGCAGCGCAGGACGCGGCTCAGCGTATCGTAGTCGAGCGTGATCGTTCCGCCGAACGGCAGATGGTGTTCGCTCATGCCGAGCCACAGTCCCGGAAGGACAGCGACGGGAATGTCGCCCGCGATCTCGCGCGCCGCACGGACTGCTGCAGCCGATGCGCTAGCCGTATCGGTGATCACAGGCAGGTGTGGTCCATGCTGCTCCAGCGACCCGATCGGCAGCACCGCCATGGCGCCCGGCCTACCGGCGATCTCTCGCAACTCCGGCGCCGTCAAACGCGCCCATTCGACTTCGATCGTCATCGTTCCATCCTTCGACTAAGTTTGGCATCCCCTCGCGTCGACGTTCAGCTTCACTGAGCGTCCGTCGGCTCGCCGCAACGTGACACTGTCGAACTGCGCCATGACCGGGCATGCATGATTGGGGAAAATACGAACTCGGCTGCCGATCGCGGGCATGGCGCCGTCGCCGCGCACAAAACCGTGCTCTTCCGACAGCCGCTCTACCATCCACGTCCGATCGCAAGTCTCGTCGGCGGCCGTGACGATGCCGAAACCGGAGCCACCGGTGCCATGCGCCCCGAGATCCGAGGTCAGCGTCTTCGAACCGGCATCGACAATGAAGCGATCACCGTTTGTGGCAACCACGCGAGCGACGACCGATAGCGCCAACTGGTCTGGCGTGCAGATGCCAAGGCGAAGTGCCGTTGCATCGAGTAGAGCATAGTTGCCGGGGCGGATCTCCATCACCCCTTCAGGCAGCGGCGCGCCGAGGCATGTGGGGGTGGCGCCGACCGAGATGCATGGAACGGCGATGCCCTCCCCTCTCAGGGTATCGGCCAGCGTCAAGTGCACTTCCGCTTCGCGCCGCGCGATGGCATCCAGCGCCTCGGCGCCCTTCGCGCCATAGGAATGGCCCGCGTGAGATAGGAGGCCGGCAAAGCTCAGACCGGATGCACCGGCAATCCGCCGCGCAACATCGAGCGCTTCCGCGTCGTCAGGTTTCACCCCGACCCGCCCAAGGCCGACATCCACCTTGAGGAAAACGCCGAGCGTCATTCCGTGGGAGACGGCAGCTTCCGACAGCGCATCGACGCCGGGCAAGCTCGCCGCGATCAGGCGCAACTTTGTCGAGCGCGTCTTCACGGCAGAAAGCAGCCGACCGAGGGCGTCGGCTCGAACGATCGGATAGGCGAGGACGAGCGATGGCACGCCGCGTTCGACGAAGACAAGGGCCTCCGACGGCTTGGATGCGGTGACGCCCGCAGCACCGAAAGCGAGCTGCTTTTCAGCAAGCGCCACGCTCTTGTGGGTCTTTATGTGAGGAAACAGGCGGACGCCCGCAGCGGACGCTCGCGCTTGCATGTCCTTCATATTGCGGTCGAGCCGCGCCTCGTCGATTTCCACGAACGGCGTCGGCAGATCCGCCGGCGCGGGGCGCTCCAGACCCAGGGCCAGCGCGCCGTCGTCGGCTAGATTTGGAAAGCTTGGCGTGGTCACGGGGCTGCTCGGCGGGTTTATTCAGGGATCTGACTTTGCTTGCGCTAAGCCTGCAGCTTGATGGCATAGATGAGATCATATGCCAACAGATTTTCGTATAAGAAAAATTCAGGTACACATTCGCGAAACTTATGCGTCGGGTTATAGATAGAAGCCGACGGCCAAGGCGCCTGGCTATGGAAGGGTGGGAATGAATGCGCAACGATATCGGGTCGCCAGCGGATACCGAGCAGGAGAGGTCGTCACTCCTTGGAGACTGCTTGCGCGGCCTGCGCAACCGTCGCGGCCTGACGCTGGTGGCCGTGAGCAAGCTGACGGGCATTTCCATCTCGACGCTCTCAAAGGTGGAAAACCATCAGCTTTCCCTAACCTATGACAAGCTCCTGCAGCTGGCGAACGGCCTCGGCGCCGATATCTCCGAGCTTTTCACGCAGGAGACCCACCAGCGCGGCAAGGGATGGCGCTCCTTCAATCCGCCTCGGGTCGGTGCAAGCATTCCGACGCCCAACTACGACTACCGCTATCTTTGCGCCGATCTCTCGTCGAAGAAGATGATCCCTATCACCGCAACCGTGCGCGCACGCTCGATGGATGAGTTCGGCGATTTCGTCAGCCACTCGGGTGAAGAATTCGTCTACATCATCAAAGGCGACGTGCTCTTCTGCAGCGAATTCTACAAACCGCTTCCGATGCCCGCCGGTTCTTCCATTTATTTCGACGCCCGCATGGGACACGCTTACTTAAACAGCGGCGAGGCGGAAGCGGAGATCCTTTGCATCTGTTCCTCGCCGGAATCGGAACTGGATTCGGTGATGGCAAAGATGCTCGCCGAGGATGGTCAGCCGTAAGCTGCAATGAAATTGATCGATGCGGACGCTGGCTGGCTCAACCGATCAAGTAGGCTGCTTCCTTGCGATCGAAGCCAATGATCCGCTGACCATCGTTGAATGCCTGGAGCAGAGCCTCTCGAAGCTCCAATCTGGCCGAGAGCGCTGCTTGCGGGTCCGTGGACAAGAGCTGCTCGATGTCGCGCGGGATATGGAGCCGTTGTCCCGGCGGCAGAGCCGGCGGTTCACCTTGCGCGCGCGCGGCAACAAGGGGGTCGTCGAGCCGCCAGTCGGCGACGATGCGGTCTGAAGGCAGGCCGGCGTTAATGCCGACCATGGGGCCGTAGTAGTCGACATGGTAGACAGACGATGTCGCGCCCAAGTTGGCGATATTCAAGCCGGCGTTGATGGCGCGGATCGGATCATAGGTCCAACGCACCAAAGTGATGTCCCTGGCGAGGCACCAGTCCCGCTGAAACCATTTGAGTTGCTCCCCCAGCTTCAGGCCCCTCGCCTCGGACAGCACGGCCAGCCGGTGCGAATGCTGAACGCCTCTGGTGGCGCTCGGAAACCCAAAGAGAAAGCCGATCATTTTCTCTTCGGCAAAGGCGCCCGCCACCAGGCCGCCCTCATGCTGTATCGCAAGCATCAGGTCCGAGTTGTCGGGAGGATCGTCCTCGCCCCAGACCAGCCTTTGCAAGCTCTCGGCCCGCTTTAGCTCATCGACCGTTTCGACTTCACGGATCACGATGTTCATGCAGCGAACTCCTCGCGGAGGTCGGTAAGGGTATCGAGGAATGCGAGATCGAGAGTTACCCCAATCCCCGGGCCATTGCTGGGCACGGCCATGCGACCGTCCACGGCCTCAAGAGCCTCATTGACGATGTCGCGCGCGAAATAACGGCTGGCGGAAGACGTGTCACCCGGCTTGGTAAAGTTCGGCAAGGTCGATAGGTGAATATTGTGTGCACGACCGATGCCCGCTTCCAGCATTCCACCACACCAAACGGGCACGTCAAACGCCGCACAAACGTCGTGAATTGCACGCGACGCGGTATGCCCGCCGACTCGGCCGACCTTGATGTTGATGACACGCCCGGCGCCAGCGACCAAGGCTTTGCGGGCATCGACCGCCGAACGGATGCTTTCGTCCAGGCAAATCGCGGTGACGAGCTTTTCCTGCACCTTCACGTGGTCGACGATATCGTCAAAAGCCAGGGGTTGCTCGATATAATCAAGCGAGAAATCGTCCATCGCCTTGAGAAGCGGAAGGTCCGAGAGCCTATAGTCGGTGTTTGCATCGACCGTCAGTTTGGCGTCGGGAAAACGATCCCGCACGGCTTTCAGCATGGCCAGATCGTGGCCACGTTTGATCTTCAGCTTGATGCGCCGATATCCCGACTGAAGCGCGGCTTCGACGCGATCGATCGTTGTCGGAATATCCGCTATGCCAAGGCTCACGCCAACATCCACGGCATCGCGCACCCCGCCGAGCGCGGCGCGCAGCGGTATGTTCAACGCCTTGGCCCAAAGGTCCCATAGCGCCATCTCGACCATTGCCTTGCTCATTTTATGGCCCCGCCACGGATCGAGAACCGCACCAAGCTCGGCTGGATTGCTGAACCGCTTGCCGATGAGTTGCGGAAGAACCGCTTCGCGCAGGAAGGCCAGCGAGCCGGAGATAGTCTCCTCCAGATAGTCCGGCAGCGGATCCATCACGCCTTCCGCATAACCCTCGAGCCCTTCAGCGCGAAGGGTCAATATGGGGATAACCTTTTCGGTCATCGTGCCGGTCGAGATCACGAAGGGCGTGAGCAGAGGCAACCGGATCAGGCGCAGCTCAGCATGCTCAATCAACAGGCCAGGAAAAATCGGGGCGGTCATAACGGTTACTCCAAGGGCGAATTTGACTGTATGTGACAGCGGCGAATGCGCTTGGCGAGATCAAATGCGTTTTTTGCGGGAAGCGCCCAGCGTTTTTTTCGATTTACGCGCCGAGGTTCGTCGATGACGACCTTGCGCCCACGAAATGCCGCAACATCCGAAAGCCGGTGCGCCGTTTCCTTCGTCAAAGGAAGGACCGCACCGGCCTCAGAATCCATAGTCTCAAAAAACGAGATGCGCTTTGGCTAAAACCCGCCGTCAGAACCGTTGCGGAGCAGCCGGCTTGTTTCCAACAATGGCGTCGATACGGGTGAGCACTTTGGGCGTCAGCCTGTCCTTGTAAGCCAAGGCCGCAAGGTTGTCTTCCAATTGGCTCTTGCGCGACGCGCCGAGAATTACCGTCGACACGTGGCGGTTGGAGAGGCACCAGAGCAGAGCGAGGTGGGTGATCGAAATGCCGATTTCGTCGGCAAGTCCAGCCAATTCCGCCACCTTGGCAAGCTGGGCACGGCCCGCGTCGCTCGTCCATTTCTCCTTCAGCCATTCGTAACCCGGCAAGTTCATGCGGCTGTCATCAGGCACGCCCTTGTTGTACTTGCCAGTCAGCACGCCCGACGCCAGCGGCGACCAGATCGTGGTGCCCAGGCCCAGCAGACTGTAGAGCGGCAGATAATCGCCCTCAACCTTCTGGCGTTCAAAGAGGTTGTATTGCGGCTGCTCCATCGTCGGAGGCGTAATACGCATATCGCGGGCCACGGCGTAGGCTTCGGTCAGTTGCTGCGCGGACCATTCCGACGTGCCCCAATAGAGGATTTTGCCTTGGGCGACGAGGTCGTGCATGGCGCGGACCGTTTCCTCGATCGGCGTATCGATGTCGGGCCGGTGGCAGAAATAGAGATCGAGATAATCCACCTGCAGGCGCTTCAGCGCCGCGTGAGCTGCATCGGTAACATGCTTGCGCGACAGGCCTCTTTGTGTCGGTTTCTGGCCACCCCAAAACACCTTGCTGGAAACGATGAAGCTGTCTCGGCTCCACCCAAGGGTCTTCAGGGCCTCACCCATGACGACTTCCGATTTCCCGCTTTCATAGCCCTCGGCATTGTCGAAGAAATTTATGCCGTTGTCATAGGCATGCGCCATGAGACTGACAGCATCACTGCCTTCGACCTGCCTGCCGAAGGTAACCCACGATCCGAACGAGAACTCACTGACCTGCAGGCCGGATTTTCCAAGACGACGATATTCCATGGCACATTTCCTAACGGACAAGGGAGGGGGCAACATAGGCCCGTAGCCCATGCAAAGACAATCGCTCAGTCGTTTCGGAGAGGCTTTCGAGGTTTGCACTTCTGCCAACTAGCTTTTTAGATTGGTCAATCCATTGTCGGTCAGTGACCGTGATCTGGTCGAGATATGCGACAGATTGAACGCCACATCGCGCAAATGCCTCGGCTACAAAACAACGGCCGAAGTCTTCCGCCAGAAACTCCTCGCGCAGATCAGGCGCACCGGTTAGCCTCTCGAAGCCCGCAAGTCGCGGTTCGCCATGAACTCACGGGGCAGCACAGTGATCGTTTCCGACGACGCCGGCCGGTTCCGCGTCGGCGATCATGCGCTGTGCTAGGTGCATGCCGAGCGCCTTCTGCAGAAGCTGATTCCGGCCTCCGCGAAGGAGGAGCGGCTGCTCACTACGGTCGGCGGAGCCGCTCGGCTCGGCTGCGTCCAGCGACGTTGCCCAACCAATCGACAGTTCCACCAAATCTGCCCCACTTACCCTCACCGACCACTTTCGCCTGCACAGTCCCAGCGATTCAGCTCAGTGTTTTCGTAAGGCAAAATCGCCATATGGAAATCATATGGCGATTTGTTTCCGTTACTGGTTCGTTAACCATACTTGCCTCCCGGCTTCACCGGCGATGTAACTGCGGCAGGAAGATGGTAAAGAGGCCAAGCAGCGGCAGGTACGAGCAAACCTGGTAGACGAAAGCGATGCCATGCGTGTCGGCAAAGTTGCCGAGGAGGGCAGCACCCAGGCCACCTGCACCGAAGGCGAAGCCGAAGAACACGCCGGCGACGAGGCCTACCCGGCCCGGCAGAAGCTCCTGCGCAAACACGACGATCGCGGGAAAGGCCGAGGCCAGGATCAGACCGATGATAACCGTGAGGATCGCCGTCCAGAACAGGGTCGCATACGGCAGGAGCAGCGCAAACGGGATACACCCGAGGATGGAGAACCAGATCACGAAGCGGGCGCCGAAGCGGTCACCGATCGGTCCCCCGGCCACCGTGCCGACCGCGACGGATCCAAGGAAGAGAAACAGCATGAGCTGCGCGTCGCGAACGCCCAGGTGAAACTTCTCGATGACGTAAAAGGTGAAATAGCTGGATATACTCGACATGTAGACGTTCTTCGTCGCCGTCAGCAGCACGAGGATGAGGAGGGCCCAGATCACCCGGTTCCGCGACAGCGGCAGTTCGCGGCTCACCGGCGGTCGGCTGGCATTTTTCCGGCGATGGCCGATATACCAGTTGCCAACCCAGCTCAGAACCACGATGCCGAGCATGGCGACGCCAGAAAACCAGGCAACGCTATGCTGCCCGAGCGGCAGGACGATGAAGGCGGCGAGAAGCGGTCCGAGCGCGCTGCCTGCATTGCCGCCGAGCTGAAACAGCGACTGCGCCAGGCCATGACGGCCGCCGGAGGCAAGCCGCGCCACGCGTGAGGACTCCGGATGAAAGACCGCGGACCCGAAGCCGATCATGCTTGCCGCCAAAAGCAGCAGCGGGAAGCTTCCGGCATTGCCGAGCAGGATGAGCCCGCAAAACGTACTCGTCATGCCGACCGGCAGCGAATAGGGCATCGCCCAGCGGTCCGTCACCAGCCCGACCACCGGCTGCAGCAGCGAGGCTGTGACCTGGAAAGTCATCGTCAAGAGGCCGATCTGCACGAAGTCGAGATTGTAATTTGCCTTGAAGAGCGGATAGAGCGAGGCAAGGAGCGACTGCATGATGTCGTTCAGCATGTGGCAGAAGCTTACAGCGAGAACGATCGATATCGTCGTCTTTTCAAACCGGGCGGAAGTGCCCGAAAATACCTGGGTCATGAAGTCTTTTCCTCCTGCGCCGCCGGCTTTTCGGCGCTCGCGTCATTCGGTGCCCTTTTTACATGGCTTGTCGCTGACCTTCTTTTGTGTTGTGGTCCAATTCTTTCGCGATTGGGCCAAAAATGGAAAAGCTCACCCGGCAATTGCTCGCGCGGCTTCACGATGATCACGAGCGCACCATCCGCTGGATGGAAGGCTCGAATGCCGACGTGGTGGTTCATAGTGCGGCGCAACCCCAGGGCTACACCGTTCCCCGCCACAGTCACCGCCGTGCGCAATTCCTCTGCGTATTTTCCGGGGTGGTGCTCGTCGCCACTGATCGCGGCCGATGGATGATCCCGCCGGGTCACGCGCTACACATTCCCCGTGGCATTCCGCATAGCGTCGAAATGCTAAGCGATGTCAGCATGAAATCCGTTTATGTCACGCCGCCGGACGATGGTGTCGAGCCTGACGGCCCGCGCGTGCTCCAAGTCAGCGAGCTCGCCCGCAGCCTTCTTTTGGAGGCCATTCGCTTGCAGGAGCTCTCGGACGAGAGGCGCAAGGCAGATCTGGTCTTCGCGCTCCTTGTCGAGGAAGTCTCCGCGCTTGAGGAGCGGCCGCTGGGCCTCCCCTTCCCCGCCGATCGCCGGCTTGCAGCACTTTGCCGCGACTACATGGCGCGGCCTGCCCCCAATCTTCGGCTCGACGATTGCGCAGACAAACTCTCCATGAGCCGGCGGACCTTCACCCGCCTGTTCCGCAAGGAGACCGGCATCAGTTTCAGCACTTGGCGGCAACAGGCGAGTGTCTTTGCCTGCCTGCCGCAATTGGCCGATGGTCTGCCGGTCACCGAGGTTGCCCTGGAAGCAGGCTATGAAAGCGTGGCAGCCTTCACCACCATGTTTCGACGCATGCTCGGCGCCTCGCCCCGCAGCTACATGGTCAACCGATGGTCCTTCGATCGCGGTTAGCTTCGCCAACTCCCCTACCCCGCCCGCTTCGACGGCGCCGCATTTGTGCGCATCAACGCCATCAGCATCGGCCCGAGCGAGAAATCCCCTTGCTCCGCTTTTCGTGTCAGATCGCGCAGATATCCGCCGGCCGAATTGATGTGCCCCGCCCTTTCGAGGATGCACGCCATTACCGTCGCGGCATTTTCCGGCCCCATGACCTCACTCGCCCGCTCATAGGCGCTCGGACTGACCCCCAACATCGATCTGATCACCACCGCCGCGGCCATTAGATCGCGCCAACTCGAGATCGCGCCCCCCGGACCGTACATCGCGACTTCCGGACACGCATGCAGCACCATGGATAGCGGGAAAGACTTTGGCGGCCCGACGGAGGTTTGCGGTTTTTCCTCCAACTTTTCGCCCTGCTTCTTTTCAGAAGCCGGTTCAAGTTCATATGAAGGGTGTGGGTTTGAATTCTGTATGTGACGCCCATTTTGGTCGTCATTGGCGCTCTTTTTTTCTGCTTTTATCTTGGATTCCAGAATCTTGGTGACCTGTTGGCGGAATGCTTCAAGCCCTGTCAGCGTTTCGCGCAGATCGTCAGCTTGTGGCGTACGCGGCAGGCTCATCGAAATCGCACGCAGCTGCAACTGCATGTCTACCCAGTCCCCGGCCAAACCTTCCTCCATAGCCGTTTCGATCAGTTTGACAATGTCGCGCCGGCAGATGGAAAGGCGCTCCTTGAGGCTCTTCAGCAGCAGTCGTTCAGCGGCCACCTCACCTGCCAGCCGCTCGATCTCCAGCGATCTTGCGAGCAACGGTGCCAGGCTGAAGCCGTAGGCCTCGTTGATCTCCCCTCCCCCGCCCTTGCGGGCGTAACGCTTGCCGTTCGGACTGTCCTTGCGGATGATCAGTCCGGCATCGACAAGTGCTGCCAGATGGCGCCTGAGTGTCGTTCCGGCCATGCCATGCGTGCGAATGGAGAGCTGCACGTTCGACGGAAAAACCACCGTGCCGTTCTCTTCGGAGATCTCGTTCTTGGGATAGAAGCTGAGCAGCGCGTTCAGAACCGCAAGCGCGCGGTCGGATACGCCGATCGGCCCTCGCGCTTCGCAGAGCGCGCGAAACAGCTTCCATTTATCAACGGTCTTGTTCGGCTCGATTTCGCTGGCATCGAGCTGGATTGCCAGCATGCCAAGCGTCATCGACCGCCGCCCAAAGGGCGTCGTTATACTTCCAGGCTGCATGTCTTTCACCTTTTCAAAGGCAAAAGAAATCCATCCACCCAAAACGGTGCCAATGATGCTTGACAGTGATTCCCGGAAATGCGAATCTCAGATTGTCCAGATATGAGAAAGGCTTCCGCGACGGCAACGTTCGGAGGCTTTTTTCTTTTGCGGTCTATTCTCCTGCTTGGTTCTGTTTTTCGGATCGATAGGCTTCATAAAGCTCATCGAGACGACGCGAGATAAAATCGCCGAAGGCTGGCGCATCCGCAGTCTTCAGGGCGAGCGTAAAGGATTGACCGGCCGACTTTATCTTGCCGCGAATGCGGTCCCCCGATTTCGGAGCCCATTCATATTCGCTGGATGCGGATTTTTCCGGCTTGCGGGCAAGCTCGGAGACAATCATTTCAAAGCGTGTGTCGGACTCCGCCTCCCGGAAATTCGCAGCCGAAAGCAGGCTCTTGAGCCTTGCGAGCGCGTTCCCGGTCATTGCTTCCGCAAGTGCCATCCATTTGCGCCGACCGATCCCCGGCGCGGCACCCACACCGTTCACGACATCGGCCGGCACGGTTTTGGCCACCGATATCAGCTTGGAGAGCTCCGTCTTGTCCGTCGAGAGCGCCCTCATGATCACCGGGCGCTCGAAACCACCAGCCTCCAGATTGAAGGCAAAGAGTGCGCGCTCGATGTAGGAAAGATTGCGCCGCGCCGAATTCTCGACGCCCTGGGCAATGACGACATCCGCATCATCGAGACGGCGGACAATCGCCAGAACCTTGCGCTGGAGCAGCTTGGCTGCCTGCAGCCGGCGATGGCCATAGGCAACCTGATAACGATCCTTGAGCGTTGGATGGGCGCGCACGAGGATCGGCACTTCTTGGCCGTTTTCCGCAATCGACCGCACGAGTTCGTCGTCCAGATCGGCCGGCATGCCGGCTAGGCGGTCGCGAATGAAGGAAACGTCCACCAGATCGGGATCGAGTTCCACGACGCGCTCTCCGGATAGCAGCGCTTCCTGCATAGCGCGGCTTTCTTCCTCCATGCGGCCGAGGGTCAGCGCCATAGAACGCACCGGGCCTGCCGGTCCTCGTGTGGCCGCTTCCTCGAAGTTGGCCGCGGCCAACTCTTGTGCGGTGTCGTCGAATAGTCCCTTTAGCCGGTCGCGTCTGCTCATAGGCGTCCCCACGCTTTGTGAACTCCGGCCAACACCTCGCCGTTGGCCGCGTTGACCGATTCCAATGCCCGATCGTAGGTCGAGCGGCGCACCTGCCCGCGCTCGATTTCATAAAGCGTCTGCTTCGTCAGACCTGCATCGGCAATAGCGGTGGATTTGAGGATTGTCGCCGTCAGCACGTCGTCCCCGAAAAGACTGCGCAGCAGCGCCACGATCTGCGACTGCGGGGCGTCGAACGGCTCATGCCTCGTGACGACATACTTGATGAAGTCGTGTTGCAGATCACCGCCAGCCTTGCGGACGACGGAGAGAAGATCGGCGGTCATCAGCAAAAACTGCGACATCGACGCCACGTCGACCATTTGCGGATGAATGGTGATCAGCAGCGCTGTCGCCGCGCAGACCGCGCCGAGCGTCAGGTAACCGAGCTGCGGCGGGCAGTCGATCACGACGATGTCGTAGTCGCTCTCCACCTCCGCGATCGCCATCCCAACCCGCTTGAAGAAAAGTCCGCCGTTGTCGCGTTGGCGATCGCCGAGGGCCCGCGGTGTTTCGTGTTCGAACTCCATAAGTTCGAGATTGCCGGGTACCAAATCGAGCCCGTCGAAATAGGTTTTGCGGATGATATCGCGCAGCGACCGGCGACTGTCGTCATAGCGGATGGCGCCATAGAGCGTATCGCCCTCACCGAGATCGAACTCCGGCTGGACGCCGAGCATCGAGGACAGCGACGCTTGCGGATCGAGGTCGATGGCAAGAACACGGTACCCGCTGAGTGCCAGATATTGCGCGAGATAGAGGCTCGTCGTGGTCTTGGCCGATCCACCCTTGAAATTGGTGACGGCGATCGTCTGCAGCTTCTCTCCCGGACGGCGCCAGGGAAGATAGCTCAATGCGTCCTTCGGCTTGATCTTGGCCATGTGCTGGCGCAATTCGTTGATCTGGCCAAGCGTGTAGGAACGGCGCCCGTTGGCGGCGACGTCCGGAGCCGGCCCCTTGCCGTCCAGCGACAGCTGCCGGAGGTAGCCATCCGAGACGCCAATCATCTGCGCGGCCTCGCCGGAGGTAAAGGTCCTGAGCATTTTCTGCGACAACGGCGAAAACAGCTTGTCGCGCAGAAGCTTCAACTGACGCGACAGCTGATTGGCATGCCGCTCAATTCGGACATCCGTGGTAAATACGCTTAAGCTGTCCAAGACACTCATTCCTCTTCGATGCGCTTTTTTGCTGATGAATCACTAAAAAGCGTATTGAAGATGCCACGATTCGGGATTCGCAGCAATAATGGTGATTTAGCCGCCTAAGTGTCGCAGTTGGCCGCGGCCAACTCAGTCGAATCACCTTGCCAAAACGTCGCCCTTTCGGCAAACAGCCACTAGAACCGGGGATCAGGACGTGACGCATCTCTACCTTATCGGCATCGGCAGCGGGAACCCGGAGCACCTTACCATCCAGGCGATCAACGCCATGAACAAGGCCGAGGTGATCTTTATCCCCACAAAAGGCGACGCCAAAAGCGACCTTGCCGAAGTCCGCCGCGAAATCTGCGCCCGCTACGTCACCCGCTCGGACATGCGCTACGTCGAGTATGCCGTGCCCGCCCGCAGAGTTATCGACCGAAGCTATGGCCAAAGCGTCGACGACTGGCACGCGGAGCTATGCGAAGCGTATGAGCTCCTGTTTGGAACGAACCTTTCTGCAGACGGGACCGGGGCCTTTCTGGTCTGGGGCGATCCCGGCCTCTACGACAGCACGATGCGAATAATAGAGCGCGTCAAATCCCGCGGTCGCACGGCGCTGGACTATACGGTCATACCCGGCATCACCAGTGTCCAGGCGCTGACAGCCAGCCACCGCATTCCACTCAACCTGATCGGAAAGCCGGTTCAGATCACCACAGGACGCCGGCTCAAGGAGTGCTTCCCGGATGCGATCGAGACCGCTGTCGTCATGCTCGACGGCGAGCAGGCCTTCAGCAAGATCGACGATCCCGACGCCTATATCTATTGGGGCGCCTACGTCGGGACGGCCAGCGAAATCCTCATTTCCGGCCGCCTTGTCGACATCAAGGACAACATCCTACAAGCTCGCGAACAGGCGCGAGCCCGCCACGGCTGGATCATGGACATCTATCTGCTGCGCAAGGGCGAGGATTTCGACGAATAGACCGGTCGCCGCGCCCCAGCCCATCGAAGCGGTTGCTCCATGCTCGCGATCATGTCAGGACAGTCCCTCATGGAGGACGCAGATGAGTGCCAGCGAGGCGCAGGCGAGGGAACCGACGGAAGCACAGCGCGACGCCGCTGACGCAAGCTTTTTGGTGCGCGGCGCCTGCCCGTCTCTTGCCGCTCCGATGGCGACCGGCGACGGGCTGCTCGTCCGCTTGCGGCCGGCGACACCCGGCCTCACCGTTGCCCAATGTCGCGAGTTGGCCGCGGCTGCGGCACGCCACGGCAATGGCCTGATCGAAATCACCGCGCGCGGGAATATTCAGATACGCGGCCTTCGCCAGGAAACGCTCACTCCCTTCGCGGCTGATATCGGTGATGCCGGGATTGAGGTCGAGACCGGCGTCACGATCGAGACGTCGGCGCTTGCCGGTATCGATCCGAAGGAACACGCGGACGCTCTCGAAATCGCGGCGACTTTGCGCGAGGCCATCAGCGCCATGTGTCCGCAGTTAGCGCTTGCGCCGAAACTCGCCATTATCGTTGACGGGCTCGGCTCGCTGCGACTTGACGACCTGTCAGCAGATATCCGGCTAACGGCCGAAGACGCCGGAAACGGGCGCTGGAGCCTAGCAATTGCCGGCACTGCGAAGACCGCCCGCCCGCTTCACGCCTCTCTCTCAACTTCCGAAGCCGTCGCCGCTATACACGACGTCTTGCGGGCGCTTGCTCGCGTTGGCCCGCGCGCCCGCGGTCGTGACCTCATATCCGGTCTCCCGCATTTGCCGCGAGAGGTCGCGCCAGCCCCTGTTGCACCGCGTCAGCGAACAACGCCAATCGGCGTCCATCGTCTGGGTGCTACCTCCGCCCTTGGGCTGCGCCTTGCCTACGGTCAAATCCAAGCCGCCGATCTGAGCGCCTTTCTTCTTGCCGCCGAAAGACTCGGTGCGAGCGAGATGCGCGCGGCCCACGACCATGCCCTGATCATTCTGGGCCTCAATGGCGCGTCCGTTGCATCGCTTCAGGCACTTGCCGCGCGCTACGGTCTCAGCGCCGATGCCGGCGACCCGGCCAATCGCATTGCAGTGTGCGCCGGGGCAGGGGGGTGCGCTTCTGCATTTTACAGAACCCGCGACGTCGCAGCTCTGCTCATCGCAGAAACGCCCGCCGTGCTGGACGGCTCCTACGCCGTGCATCTTTCCGGCTGCGCCAAGGGTTGCGCCCACCCCGCGCCGTCGACGATTGCGCTTGTCGGTACGCCAATAGGCTACGGCCTTGTCGTAAATGGTTCTGCCTCAGCCGAACCGATCGCTTACATCCGGGAAGACGATTTGAAATCCGCGCTACAGGGCCTCGCACGCCTCGTGCGCGACGAGAAAGAAGCTGGCGAATCGGTAAGCGCCTGCCTTACACGGCTGGACACGCATAGGATCCGCGCAGCGCTAGGACAGAGGTAGGAATGCCCGACTACGATTATATCCGCGAAGGCAACGCCATCTACGAGCGCTCTTTTGCGATCATCCGCAGTGAAGCCGATCTTTCGCGCTTTACCGACGAAGAAGCGGATGTCGCCGTTCGCATGGTGCATGCCTGTGGCTTGGTCGAAGCCGCGGCGCATTTCGTCTTCTCGCCCAACTTCGTATCGTCCGCCCGCGCAGCGCTCGCAGGCGGCGCACCGATCTTGTGCGACGCCGAGATGGTCGCCCATGGTGTTACGCGTGCGCGACTTCCTGCTCAGAACGAGGTGATTTGCACTTTGCACGACCGGCGCACAACGGAGATCGCTGCTGCGATCGGCAACACTCGTTCAGCTGCTGCCATGCACCTTTGGAAGGAACGTATGGGTGGCGCGGTGGTCGCGATCGGCAATGCGCCGACAGCGCTCTTTCATCTGCTCGAAATGCTGCGTGACGGGGCGCCGAAGCCGGCGGCGATCATCGGCATGCCCGTTGGCTTCGTAGGCGCTGCCGAGTCGAAGGACGCGCTCATGGAAAATTCCTACGGTGTGCCTCATGCGATCGTTCGTGGACGGCTCGGCGGCAGCGCAATCACGGCAGCTGCGATCAATGGGCTCGCGAGGCCAGGCCTATGAGCGTCACCTTTAAAGGCCGGCTGATCGGTGTAGGTACCGGTCCCGGCGATCCAGAACTTCTCACCCTGAAAGCGGTGAAGGCGATCGAGAGCGCCGATATCGTCGCCTTTTTTGCCAAGCAGGGCAGGGGAGGCAACGGCCGCGCGGTTGTCGAGCACCTGTTGAAGCCCGAGACTGAGCTTCTGCCGCTCTACTATCCCGTCACCACCGAAATCGGCAAGGACGAGGACGGTTACAAGCAAGAGATCACAGCGTTCTATGATGCCTCCGCCGCAGCCGTTGCGGCACACCTCAATGCCGGCCGGACCGTTGCCGTGCTCAGCGAAGGCGATCCGCTGTTCTACGGATCCTACATGCACCTGCATGTGCGGCTGGCCAACCGCTATGGCGCGGAGGTCATTCCCGGAATTACGGCCATGTCCGGCTGCTGGTCGCTCGCCGGTCTGCCGATCGTTCAGGGAGACGATGTACTCAGCGTGCTACCGGGCACGATGGCGGAGGGTGAACTCACCCGCCGCCTCGGCGACACGCAGGCGGCCGTGATCATGAAAGTCGGCCGCAACTTGCCAAAAATCCGGCGCGCACTCGAGGCAGCAGGACGTCTTAATGAGGCGGTCTATGTCGAGCGAGGCACGATGCCGAACGGCGCGATGATGCGGCTTTCGGAACGGCCGGAAGGAGAGGCGCCTTACTTCTCGCTGGTGCTCGTGCCCGGCTGGGAGAGTAAGCCATGACCGGACGTCTCTTCGTGATCGGCACGGGTCCCGGCAATCCGGAACAAATGACGCCCGAGGCCCGCACCGCCGTTGTCGAAGCGTCCGAATTTTTCGGCTATGGTCCTTATCTCGACCGGCTAGCGCTGCGCCCCGACCAGACCCGTCTCGCCTCCGACAATCGCGAGGAGTTGGACAGGGCGAAGGCTGCACTGGACCGTGCCGCGTCAGGCGTCTCGGTTTGCGTTGTCTCCGGCGGCGACCCCGGTGTCTTTGCCATGGCTGCCGCGGTCTGCGAAGCGATCGATCACGGTCCAGCGGCGTGGCGCGCCGTCGATCTCGTTATTCTACCCGGCATCACCGCCATGCTCGCCGTTGCCGCAAGGATCGGCGCGCCGCTTGGCCATGATTTTTGCGCGCTTTCCCTTTCAGACAACCTAAAACCTTGGAATATAATAGAAAAAAGGCTTTCACTCGTCGCAGAGGCCGGTTTTGTCATTGCGATCTACAATCCGATCAGCATGGCGCGGCCCTGGCAACTCGGCAAGGCCCTAGACATATTGCGGGAGCACCTGCCGGGCGAAACCCCCGTCATCTTCGGCCGTGCCGCCGGTCGGCCCGACGAAAGGATCACGGTCGCCCCTCTGGCCAGTGCCGAGGCCTCCAGCGCCGACATGGCCACCTGCGTGATCATCGGCTCGGCCGAGACGCGGATAGTCGCGCGCGATGGCAAGAGCGATCTCGTCTACACGCCGCGCTTCATCGCGGGAGAGAGCAGATGATCGAGATGGTTGAGCGCGCCCTCTACCGTCGTCGTGACCGGCAGGCCGGCGCCGGGCGCGCGTTCGACCATGATCACCTCGACGCCAAGCTGCCGCGCCGCCTCGATTTTCGCATAGGTGGCGCTGCCACCGCTGTTTTTGGTGACGAGCGCATCGATCTGATGGTGGCGCATCAGCCTTATCTCGTCGTCCAGCCGAAATGGTCCGAGGTCGCGGATATAGGTAACGTGCGGTACCGTGAGAGCGGGCTCGACCGGATCGACGCTGCGTACCAGGTAGTGGTGCATTGGCGCTCTGTTGACATGATGCGCTTCCTGCCTGCCAATCGCCAGGAAGACGTGGCGAGGGGCGGGGCCGAGGGCGGAGACGACTTCCGGCACGTCGCTGACCGGCACCCAGCGATCGCCTTCGACCGGCTGCCAGGGCGCTCGGCGGAGCGTGAAAGCGGGCAGGCCGGAAGCCGCTGCCGCTTCGACGGCGTTGCGGGACATTTGCGCTGCGAAGGGATGCGTCGCGTCGATCAGTATCGAAATCTCTTTTTCCCGGAGATAACGGGCGAGCCCCTCGGCGCCACCGAAGCCGCCTATGCGGACGGGAACCGGCTGCGGCAGCGGATCCACGGTACGCCCGGCAAGGGAAATCGTCGCGTCGAGATCGGGCCGCGCGGCAAGCGCCGCACCCAACAGTCGCGCTTCGGTCGTCCCGCCCAAGATCAAAATGCGGGTCTTGCCCATGCCTGATTTAACCTCCGCGCCCGAACGCTGGCTTACTATTATCGGTCTAGGTGAGGACGGTCCAGCCGGACTTGGCGATCGTGCCAAGCAACTGATCACCGAGGCGCCGATCGTCTTCGGCGGCGCGCGGCATCTGGCGCTGGCGGCACCCCTGATTTCCGGCGAGGCGATCGCATGGCAAAGCCCGTTCGAGCGCTCGGTGGAGAGGGTGCTTGCGCTTCGTGGCAGCCCGGTCGTCGTGCTTGCCTCGGGGGATCCGTTCTTCTTCGGCGTCGGAGCAACGCTTTCAAGGCATATACCCGTGGAGGAAATGCTGGTGTTGCCGGCGCCGTCCTCCTTCAGCCTCGCTTCCTCTCGCCTTGGTTGGCCGCTGCAGGATGTCGCCACCATTTCGCTGCATGGAAGGCCGCTAGATCTCATCCGTCCGTATCTGCACGACGGCCGAAGAGTCCTTGCGCTTACCTCCGACGGCGAAAGTCCTTTAGCGCTCGCCCGACTGCTGACGGCAAACGGCTTCGGTCAGTCGCGACTAACCGTTCTCGAGGCGCTCGGCGGACCGGAGGAACGCGTCACACACCGCATTGCAAATACATTTTCATTGTCGAACCTCAATGCGCTGAACATCTGCGCTATCGACGTCGTGGCAGGGGAGGGGGCTCTCGTCCTGCCCTGCGCCACGGGTCTCGACGACAGTCTATTCGAACATGACGGGCAGATTACCAAGCGTGAGATCCGCGCCGTCACGCTCTCCGCGCTCGCCCCCCGCCGCGGCGAACTGCTCTGGGATATCGGCGCCGGCTCGGGCTCCATCGCCATCGAATGGATGCTCTCCGATCCGTCGATGCGTGCCATCGCGATCGAAGCGGTTGGCGAACGCGCTGCCCGCATCCGCCGCAATGCGGAGAATTTCGGTGTGCCGGGATTGATCGTCGTCGAGGGGACCGCGCCCGCCGCGCTCGCTGGTCTCCCAACGCCCGACGCAATCTTCATCGGCGGCGGCGGTAGCGAGGAGGGCGTGCTGACCGCGGCCATCGCCAGCCTCAAGAGGGGAGGGCGGCTCGCCGCCAACGCGGTGACGACAGAGATGGAGGCAATGCTCATCGCCGCCCATGCCAAGCACGGCGGATCACTGATCCGCATTGACATCGCCCGGGCGGCTCCAGTTGGCGCCATGACCGGCTGGCGCCCTGCCATGCCGGTCACCCAATGGTCTTGGGTGAAACCCTCAGAACGACGAGAGGAAAGAGAATGACGGTGCATTTCATCGGCGCGGGGCCGGGAGCCGCGGACCTGATCACGGTGCGCGGGCGGGACCTGATCGGCAGATGCCCTGTCTGCCTTTATGCCGGCTCGATCGTCTCGCCGGAGCTTCTCGACTACTGCCCTGAGGGAGCCCGCATCGTCGATACCGCGCCGATGTCGCTCGACGAGATCGAAGCCGAATATCTGAAGGCAGCGGCGGCCGGCGAGGATGTCGCCCGCCTTCATTCCGGTGACCTCTCGGTCTGGAGCGCCGTCGCCGAGCAAATCCGCAGGCTGGATAAGCATGGAATTAGTTATACGCTGACCCCCGGCGTTCCGGCCTTCGCGGCAGCGGCCGCCACCCTTGGGCGCGAGCTCACAATTCCCGCTGCCGCGCAAAGCCTTGTGCTCACGCGCGTCTCCGGCCGCGCTTCGCCCATGCCGAACGGTGAAACGCTCGCCAATTTCGGGGCGACGGGTGCAACGCTCGCAATCCACCTGGCAATCCACGCCCTTGATCAGGTCGTTACCGAGTTGACGCCGCTCTACGGCGCCGACTGCCCGGTGGCAATCGTCGTCAAGGCGTCCTGGCCCGACGAGCGCGTGCTGCGTGGAACGCTTGCCGACATCCAAGCGAAGGTGGCGGCCGACCCGATCGAACGCACCGCGCTCATCTTCGTCGGCCGTTCGTTGGCGGCAAACGATTTTCGCGAAAGCTCGCTCTACGATCCCGCCTATCAACGCCGTTTCAGAGGGCGTGAATAGTGATTCTGTTCGCGGCGGGCACTGGTCGCAGGTCTACCGTGATTGCAGTTTCAAGAGCTCGCCGACATGTTGGGAAATCGCCGCGCTTCCCTCGTTGCAAAGGAGCTCTTCACTGATGGTTTTTGCTTTGCTCTGATATTGTTCCCCGTCAAGAATATCTCGGATACAGCTCGAAACGGATTGGACTGAGACATCCCTGCGCCAGAGTTTTTTGCCAACGCCTAAATGTTCAACGACGGAGGCGTTGTAGGCTTGGTCCGCAAAGAACGGAATGCACAACATCGGTGTCGCCCCAAAGAGCGCCTCTTGAACGCCATGGGGACCCGCTTGGGTTACGAAGCACCGCACTTTGGCAATACCGAGGATTTCGGGTTGCGGAACGAACGATTCAAACCGGATTTTTTCATCCACGGGCAGCTTGGACAAGAGCGGCTGCTGATTTGCAGGCAGGCTCCAGATCACACGTACATCGAGCGATCGCAATCCATCATAAACTGCTCTGGCAAAACCTCCATCAATCTCCACCGCCGAACCAAACGACACATACACAATTGGACGCTCGATGTCCGCGTCGAGCCACGCTCGAAGGCCATCAGATAGAGGCAGGGATGAATGAAATTTGAGCGCCGGAAACTCCCGTCGCGTCGCACCTTCGATTCGCAGCGCCGAACTCAACCGCAATCGTTCCAACGAGGCTGTCCCGAACACAAGCCATTCCGGCGACACCGCTTCACACCCACGTATCGGACGTGGGGGTCGAGTGTTCGAATCACTCCACTCCGACCAGCTTGAAACCCCGCTCCGGCGGGGTTTTTCGTTTCTGCTAACTTATCCTCAGATTTTGCACCGGGATTTTCACCGGGCGGAACGATTCACTGCCTTATGGATCGTCCGAGATCGCTTATACGCCGCCTCGCTGACCTCGACTCTTTGGCCTTCCCAAAACGCGGTGAATCTGAATCTCTGGCGCAAACCGGAGGTTTACGATGCGATCAGGGATTTCGTTACGTGAAGATTTTGACGGAGAACGTCTTCGGCGGCTGGCGCGG